>JBEAPO010000127.1:0-116690 GCA_041164425.1 Actinomycetota bacterium | reverse complement strand
CGATCAGCCAACGTCTTGGAGATCGCCGCCGTCAACGTCGTCTTACCATGGTCAATGTGACCCATCGTTCCGATGTTCACGTGAGGCTTCGTACGCTCAAACTTTGCCTTCGACATTTCTTCTTACTCCGTTTGTTCTGTGGGTGGTTTGGTGGATTTCTTGAAACTGTTCTTGGTAGCGGCGATCGGGATCGAACCGATGACCTTCCGATTATGAGCCGGATGCTCTGACCAACTGAGCTACGCCGCCATCGCCGTGCCGGGTTGATCGGAACCTGGCGGAGCCCTCTGTGGGAATCGAACCCACGACCTTTTCCTTACCATGGAAACGCTCTGCCGACTGAGCTAAGAGGGCGTGACCCGGGCGGACCCGAGACGGGTGCTGATGCTATCGGCGGATTTTTCGGGTTCTCCGCCCCCTACCGGGGCTAGTTTCATGACGATGTCCGGTGCGACCGATTCCCTGGGGGCCGTTGCTCTGCGTCCGGCCACCCTGGCTGACGCCGCTGCCATCGCCGCCATTTATAACCACGAGGTCGAGAACACGACCGCAACCTTCGACCTGGTCCCCCGCACGCTTGCTGAACAGGAAACGTGGCTGGCCGACCGGACCGGGGCGTTCAGCGCGATCGTGGCGGTGAACGCCGAGGGTGAAGTGCTGGGCTTTGGTGCCCTCTCCCCCTACAAAGAACGGGCCGCCTACCGGACCTCGGTCGAGGACTCGGTCTATGTCGATCGATCCCTCTCACGGCGCGGCATCGGCAGACTCCTCCTCACGGCGCTCCTCGAAGTTGCCCGGGAGTCGGGTTTCCACGCAGTGTTTGCCCGCATCGAGGCGGGCGGCGCTGCTTCACGTGCGCTGCACGAGGCCTGCGGTTTTCGCCTCGTCGGGGTCGAATTCGAAGTCGGCCGGAAGTTCAACCGCTGGCTCGATGTAGCGCTGATGCAGTGTCTCCTGCACGAAACGAAAAACGACTCCGTCCGTTGACCGGGCGGAGTCGTTTTCGGGTTGGGCTGTTTTTTATGCGGAGCCACCCGCAGTGGGCCGGGAAGGATTTGAACCTCCGTAGGCAATGCCGGCAGATTTACAGTCTGCTCCCTTTGGCCGCTCGGGCACCGACCCTTTGCGGTGGGAAGGCTACAGGCTCGCTAGCGTTTCGCACATGCCCTCATTCGACGTCGTCTCCGAAGTCGACCGCCAGGAACTGCGCAACGCGGTCGACCAGGCCCAGCGGGAAATGGCCAACCGCTTCGACTTCAAGAACACCAACTCCTCCATCGAGCAGAACGAACTGGTGATCACCATTCGCACGATCAGTGAGGAAAAGGCCCGCGCCGTGCGCACCCTCCTTGAGGAGAAGTTCGTGAAGCGCGGCATGTCCCTGAAGGGCATTGACTGGGGCAAGTTCGAACAGGCCTCGGGCGACACCGTTCGTCAGGTCGTCACCGTCAAGGTCGGCATCAACTCCGACAAGGCACGCGAGATCAACAAGCTCATCAAGGAAAAAGGCCCGAAGGGTGTGTCCAGCCAGACCCAAGGCGAACAGATTCGCGTCACGGGCAAAAAGCGCGACGACCTACAGGCCGTCATCGCACTGCTAAAGGGTTCCGACCTCGAGGTTCCCCTTCAATTCGAGAACTTCCGCGACTGAGAATCGATTCGCGTTGTTTCAGTCCGTGTTGTTTCAGCCCGTGTTGTTTCAGTCCTCGGTCGACTGAGCGGCGCGGCTCTGCAGTTCGGTGACGACACTTGCGTCGGCGAGCGTCGTGGTGTCACCGAGGTTGCGCCCTTCGGCGACGTCGCGCAAGAGACGTCGCATGATCTTTCCGCTGCGCGTCTTCGGTAGATCGGGAGTGAAGTAGATCGTCTTCGGTTTCGCGATCGCGCCGATCTCCTTTGCGACGTGGTTGCGCAGATCGGTCTCGTTGACATCCTCCCCACCGCGCAGGGTGACGTAGGCGATGATCGCCTGGCCGGTTGTCGCGTCGTTCGCACCGACTACGGCGGCTTCGGCGACACTCGGATGCGACACCAGCGCCGACTCGACTTCGGTTGTCGAGATGCGGTGACCCGACACGTTCATCACGTCGTCGACACGACCGAGTAACCAGAGATAACCATCGTCGTCGAGCTTCGCACCGTCGCCCGCGAAGTAACGCCCGGGGAACCTGCTCCAATACGTTTCTCTGTATCGCTCGGGGTCTCCCCAGATGCCGCGCAACATTCCGGGCCACGGATGCGTGAGGGTGAGGTAGCCGCCACCCTTCGTCACGACGTTGCCGGTCTCGTCGACCACTTCCGCACCGACGCCGGGCAACGGAAACGTCGCGGATCCGGGCTTCGTCGTCGTGGCACCGGGAAGCGGGCTGATCATGATTCCACCCGTTTCGGTTTGCCACCACGTGTCGACGATCGGGCAGTGTCCCCGCCCGATGTGCTCGTGGTACCACATCCATGCTTCGGGGTTGATCGGTTCACCGACGCTGCCGATGACGCGCAACGACGAGAGGTCGTGCTTCGCGGGTTCCTGCGTTCCCCATTTCATGAACGTGCGAATTGCGGTGGGTGCCGTGTAGAAGACGGTGACGCCGTACTTCTCGACGATGCTCCACAGACGATCGTTGCCCGGAAAATTGGGAACGCCCTCGTAGATCACCTGCGTTGCGCCGTTGGAGAGCGGTCCGTACACGATGTACGAGTGACCGGTCACCCAACCGACGTCGGCCGTGCACCAATACACGTCGGTGTCGGCGTGCAGGTCGAAGACGTACTTGTGCGTGTAGGTCACGTGCGTGAGGTAACCGCCCGTGGTGTGCATGATGCCCTTCGGCTTGCCCGTGGTACCGCTGGTGTACAGGAGGAAAAGCAGCTGTTCGGAATCCATCGGTTCCGCGGGACACTTCGCGTCGGCCTTCGCCATGAGATCGTGGTACCAGTGATCACGACCGGCCTTCATGTCGACGGTGTTGCCGCCGCGCTTCACCACGACGACGTGTTCGATCGATGGTGTCGATCCGAGTGCCTCGTCGGCCTGGGGCTTCAATGCGAAAACCTCTCCCCTGCGCCAGCCTCCGTCGGCGGTGATCAGCACCTTCGCACTTGCATCGTTGATGCGGTCGGCGAGCGCCTGTGAACTGAATCCGCCGAACACGACCGAATGCGCCGCACCGATGCGTGCGCAGGCCAACATTGCCACGACCGCCTCGGGAATCATCGGGAGGTAGATGTTGATGCGGTCGCCACGCACCACACCCAGACCGAGGAGCGCATTCGAGAACCGCTCGACTTCGTCGAGTAACTGGGCGTAGGTGATGGTGCGTGTGTCGCCCGGTTCGCCCTCCCAATGGATCGCTACCTTGTCGCCACGACCGGCCTCGACGTGACGGTCGAGGCAGTTCTGGGCGACGTTCAACTGCCCTCCAACGAACCATCTACTGAACGGCAAATTCCATTCGCAGACCGTCTGCCACGGTGTGGACCACGAGACGAGTTCCTCGGCCTGACGGGCCCAGAAGGCTTCGTAGTCGGCGTTCGCCTCGTCGTAGAGGTGCGTTCCGACGACGTGCGCCTTCTTCTTGAAGGCTTCGCTCGGTGGGAACTTTCGCTGCTCGAGAAGGAGTGCTTCGATCGTTTCGTCCGCCATGACCGAAACCCTAGTGGCACACACGTCGGGGCCTTCCCCGACGACACCTCCATGTCACACGGGGTAATTTCGTACCCATGGCGAAACCCGCACGACGCACGAACCCCAAACCCGCTGCGAAGAAGGCGGTGGCGAAGACGACGAAGAAGCGTGCGGGCGTCCCCAGCAAGACGGCGAAGAACGTCATCCACATCGACGGTCGTGATCGCCGACCGTGGGCACTCGCCAGTAAGGAACGACTTCTCGAGGCAGCCACAGAAGAGATCGCAGCCGTCGGGTTCGACCGCGCACGCCTGGCCGAGATTGCGGAGCGAGCCGAGATGACGCCGGGCTCGGTGTACACGTGGTTCGCAAACAAAGAAGAGCTCTTCCGTGCCGCACTGGAGAATGCGCTTGCGGCGCAAGTTCGCAGCAACGCCGAGTTCATCGAAACTTCCGGCCTCACCGGATCCGACTGGATGCTGAAAGTTGCCGCGACCGTGCCGCGCAACGCAGGTGACGAGGGGCCGACCCCTGCTCAGCAGTTGTTGATCGAAGCGTATTACGCGTCGTGGCGCGACCCCGCGGCGCGCGAAATTCTGAAACCGCGCATCCGCGAGCACTATTCCATGTACCGACGCATCGTCGACGACGCCCAGACTGACGGCGCAATCTCGCGTGACATCGACGCACACACTCTCGCAACACTCCTTCTGGCTGTTCCCGTTGGACTTTCGCTAGTCACCATGGCGGGCATCGACCGACCCGACGACGTCAACTGGATAGAGGTTTTCAGCCGGTTCGATACGTCAATGCACTGAATGCACCGAGTCCCGAAGGGTCGAGTAACGCATCGGCTTCGCTGATCCGCGAACGCATTTTCATCGCCGCGACGTCGGGTCGGGCAGCCGCCGCTTCCCACGCTCGACGACCTTCGTCGATCAGTTCATCGATGCCCCACAGATGCAGAAACTGGGCCTGTGTACGAATCGACTCGGGTTCGGCGACCAGGCTGAGCTGGTCGATCATCACCTGGTTGGTGATGTCCTGTCCGCCCGGTTGCAACAGGTAGTGACCACCGCGTTCGTGGCCGACGTAAGTGCGCAACCATTCGCGCCAGGGCGACACTGCCGCCTGTGCGGTGAGCGGGGTGCAATAGTCGAACAACAGCATGCGTCCCGCGCCGAGCAACATCATCGCCTCGTTGAGCCAGCGACGGACACCCGTCTGGATCGGCGCGCGTGCACCATGCGGCGCTTTTGAGGGAAGATACGCCGGAACCTCAGCCAAGGGCGTCAACACCTCGACGAATCGATCGCGGTCGACCGCCACGCGCGCCTCGCGCCACGCGCCGTCGAATACGACAAGGTCGAACGGCAGATTGTCGAGCAATTCGTTTGCCAGCACGACACCATTGATCGGTCCATCGGGAAGAGTCGCTCGCGACTCGATGCCGTCGGGATGGCGCGTACGTTGCGCAGCGGAAACCTCGACGGCGATGTAACGGCCTTTTTCGAGGCACATCGGTGCGGCCGCGAGGATCGCGCGCGCCAGCGTGCCGGGCCCGGCTCCTGCCTCGACAACCGTGAAGTCATCGGGTTCTCCCATTTCCCGCCACCACGCATCGAGCGCACGGGCGATGACCGCACCGAAGAGCGGGCCGACCTCTGCGGACGTGATGAAGTCGCCACGCCGTCCGGCCGCACCGCTGGTGGCATAGAAGCCGTGTTCGCCGTACAGCGCGATTTCGATGAACCGGTGGAACGGGATTGGTCCACCGTGTGCGGCGATCGCCGCGCGAAGTTCGTCAGCCGCCGAGGACACCGGCGAAGGTGGCGAGATCGCCGAAGTGCAGCGCCACACCGGGCAACACTCCGAGCGCCAGCGTTGCAATCGTGGTGATCGAAAGTGCGAGCACCAACGGTGCCGGCGTGCGGACCTGTGTCGTGTCTCCGTCGGGAACCGGTCGCATCCAGATCTCGCGCATCACGTTGCCGTAGTAGCCGAACGCGACGACCGAGTTCACCGCACCGACGATCGCAATCGCGTAGGCCCAACCGGTGCCCGCCTCGAGCACGGCCTGGAACGCGGAGAACTTTCCGATCCAACCACCGAGCGGCGGAATGCCGGCGAGCGAACCGAGGAAGATTGTCATGACGACACCGAGACCTGGGGCGTAACTGAACAGTCCACCGAACGACGAGATTTCACCGCTGCGTGTCTTGCGGCTCACGGCGAGAATCACGGCGAACGTTCCGAGGTTCGTCGCCGCGTAGACGATGAGGTAGGTGACGACCGAACGCAACACCGCTTCGCCAGCACCACCTTCCGCCGCCACGGCGAGCGGCATGAGAATGAAGCCGCCCTGGCTGATCGACGAATACGCGAGCATGCGAACGATGTTCGTCTGGCGCAGAGCGAGGACGTTGCCCACGGTCATCGTGAGAACGGCGAGCACCCAGACGAGCGGCTGCCACACGTCGGAGCCGCCGGGCACCGCGACATAGAGCACCGTCACAAGCGCAACGAAACCTGCTGCTTTCGACGCCACCGAGAGGAACGCCGTCACGGGAGTCGGCGCACCCTCGTAGGTGTCGGGGGCCC
Source organism: Actinomycetota bacterium (assembly GCA_041164425.1). Classification (GTDB taxonomy): domain Bacteria; phylum Actinomycetota; class Acidimicrobiia; order Acidimicrobiales; family Ilumatobacteraceae; genus F1-20-MAGs119. Next base: position 110,464 of record JBEAPO010000127.1, on the reverse strand, counting down.
AGGTGTGGAACGGAACGGCCGAAACTTTGAAAGCGAAACCGACGACGACGAAGACAATCGCGAGAACGCGCACCGCCGTCAGTTCACCCGAGATCGATGCGCCGATGTCGGCAAGCAGCGTGGAGTTTGTGACGCCGTACAGCAGTGACATGCCGTACAACATGATCGCCGAGGCGAACACACCGAGAAGGAAATACTTCACGCCAGCTTCGTTGCTCTTTGCGTCGCGCTTGCGCCATGCGGCCAGCATGTACGCCGGAATCGAAAGGAACTCGAGCGCCACGAAAACCGAGACGAGATCACGACTTGAGGTCATCATCATCATGCCGAGGATGCTCGACAACATGAGGACCCAGTACTCGCCCTGGTAGTACTCACCCTCTTCGATGTAGGTCGTCGACAACAGCACGACGACGTAACCCGCCAAAAGGAACAGACCCTTCAGGATGAGGCTGAAATCATCGATGACGTATCGACCGTCGAACATCGCACGAACACCGGCATCGTCGAGGGCGAGCGTCAACACCGGGATGAACGCCCCGAGGAGTGTGAAGCCGGTGAGGCTGGCAAGCAGCCATTTGCTGCGCTCCGCCAGGAACAAGTCGACGAGCAGCACGACGCACAATCCGAGGGCCACCACGATCTCGGGTGCGAGACCGTGGTAGTCGACGACGGGCGCCGTCCACGACGTTGCTGCGAGGAGCGAGGACAACACTGGTTCAGCCTCCGAATCCGGAGACGATCGTGGCGACCGCCGGGTCGATGATCTTGAACATGAGGTTCGGCATCACACCGAACAGCACGATGGCAATGAGCAATGGCGTCCAAGCGGCCCACTCGAAAGCGTTCACGTCGTGGATCTCGTCGTGGTCGTCATCGTGGCCGTGTCCGTGCCCGTGGCTGGTGAACTCGGGGTTCGGTTCACCGAAGGCGGTGCGCTGGTAGAGCCACAACAGGTAAGCGGCAGCGAACACCGTGCCGAGTGCGGCGATGACCATGTAAACGCGGAAGATCTCTTCCGACAGTCCGTCGGCCGGGTTGTAGGCCGAGAGAATCGCGGGGAATTCACCCCAGAATCCGGCGAGACCGGGAAGACCGAGCGAGGCCATTGCGCAGAAGCCGAGGATCCACCCCAACTTCGGTACCTGCTTCAACATGCCGCTGAGGCGCGCGATCTCGAGGGTGTGGTAGCGCTCTTTCACGCTGCCCGCGATGAAGAACAGCATGCCGGTGATGAGCCCGTGGGCGACCATGCCGAACACGGCCGCGTTCATACCGAACGACGTGAGTGTCGAGATACCCAGCATCACGAAGCCCATGTGCGCCACCGACGAGAAAGCAATGAGGCGCTTCATGTCGGACTGCGCGAGGCATCCGAGTGCGCCGTAGATGATGCCAATGACTGCGAGGAGCCCGATCCACGGCGCCCACTCGACGGCGGCGTCGGGGAGAATCGGAATCGCGATGCGCATGAAGCCGTACGTACCGAGCTTCAGCAGGATCGCGGCAAGGATGACCGAACCTTGGGTCGGTGCCTGCGTGTGAGCATCGGGCAACCAGGTGTGGAAGGGGAACATCGGCACCTTGACGGCGAAGCCGACGAACATTCCGGCGAAGATCCAGACCTGCGTGTTCTTCGCGATTGCCGCGCCGTTCTCGACGAGATACGGAATCGCGAAGCTCTCGGCGCCGGTCTTGAAGAACAAGGCGAGGAATGCCACCAACATGAGTGCCGAGCCGAACATCGTGTAGAGGAAGAACTTGAGCGATGCGTATTGGCGGTTCTCTCCACCCCAGACACCGATCATGAAGTACATCGGCAACAGCACGAGTTCGAAGAACACGAAGAAGAGGATGAGATCTTGGGCGATGAAGGTTCCCGCCATGCCCGTCTGCAGGACCAACATCAGCATCAGGAATGCCTTCGGGTTCCCGGGTGATGGGATGTGGTTCCAGCTGTAGATCATCACGAGCACCGTGATCACCATCGACAAGAAGTACAGCGGCAGGCTGATGCCGTCGACGCCGATGTAATACGTGCTCTTGATCACCGAGATCCAGTTCGTCTCGGCGACGAACTGCATCTTGCCGGCCTGGTCGTAGTCGAACTGCGTCAGCGTGTAGACGCCGACCGCGAGCGTCGCGAGTGCTGTCAGCAGCGCGACCGCTTTGTTCAACTGTTCCTCTGCCTTGGGGATGAACAGCATCACCAGCACACCGGCTAGCGGTAGGAAGGTGCCGACGCTGAGCACCCAGTTGGCGTCACGGAGTTGGTCCATGCCGAATTGCTCCTCAGGTGTTGATGATGATTAGGACGAGGCCGGCCACTGCTGCAGCAGCAAAGAGCAGAGCCCCGTATTGGTTGACTTTTCCTGACTGAACGGGGCGCAAAGCGCCACCCGCACCGCGGGCGACTGCTCCGGAACCGTTCACCGCGCCATCGACCACTCGCTGATCGACGTTGCGGTAGACCCAACGAGCAACACCCTTGGCTCCGATACCGGTGCCGTTGATGATGCCGTCGAGGATGTTTTGGTTGATCCAGTACGCGCCCTTCGCGATCGGATGGGCGATTCCCCGGACGATGATCTTCTCGTAGAGGTGATCGAGGTAGTACTTGTTCACCAGGAACGCGTGGCCGGCCGCGAGCAACTTGTTCTTCTGCGTGAGACCAACGAAGAACCCGCGCTTGCGGGTGTACAGCTGAACGCTGACCAGCCAACTGAGGATGAGGCCCGCGAACACGATTGCCATCGACAGCGCGGCCTTCGCCCACTTGAACGGCGCGTGCTTCACGTACGGCGCGTAACAGACACCGGCTTCGGGAGTCTTCTTGCCACAGTCGGAACCGTGCGAGTCGTAACCGCCCGCCTCGGCCGAGTGACCGTCTTCGGCGGCGTATGCGATGGCTTCTTCGCCACCTTCTTCACCACCGGCGGCGGGTGCGGCAGTCGCCATCAACGGAGCAGGTGCGGCCTTCGCCTCGGGTGAGACGCCTTCTTCCATTGCCACGGCGGTCTCTTCGGTGAGGACAGTCTCTTCACTGACAGCCGAATCTTGAGTTGCGGGAAGTGTGTCGGCCGTGCGGAATCCGCGCACCTCGCCAACGGACGCATGGTCGACGTCGCCGACGACGACGGGTCGCGGCTCGATCCACTTCTTCATGTTCTCCCACTTCTCACCGAAGGGAGTCGCGTTCAAGAGACCGGCGCCGATTGCCAACGTCGCGAGGATGACGAGCGGAACCGTGATGAAAGCATTCGACTCGTGCGGACCATGCGAACCGTGATCATCATGGCCGTGGCCGTGATCATCGTGATGGCCTGCCGCGTGCGCGTCATGGCCGTGCCCATGGCCTGCCGCGTGCGCGTCATGGCCGTGATCATCATGGCCGGCTTCTTCGTGGTGTTCACCGGCGGCTGCGCCACGCGGTTCGCCAAAGAAGGTGAGGTACGTCGCACGCGTCATGTACGCCGCAGTCATGAAGGCACCGACGAGGCCGACGATCATGAAGATGTCGTAACCCGCGTAGCCGACGTTGTCGATGATCTCGTCTTTCGAGAAGAAGCCCGACAGTGGGAACACGCCGCACAGTGCGAGGGTCGAGATGACCCAGGTGACGAAGGTGATCGGCATGTACTTGCGCAGGCCGCCCATGTCCTTCTTCATGTCGAACGAGTGGTGCGAGCCACTGTGACTGACCGAACCCGCGGCGAGGAAGAGACATGCCTTGAAGAACGCGTGGGTGAAGATGTGGAACACGGCCGGCAACCACGCGCCCGCACCGAGACCCATCATCATGTACCCGAGCTGCGACACGGTGGAGTACGCCAACACCTTCTTGATGTCGTCCTGAACGAAGGCGAGCAACGCCGCAATGATGATCGTGATGCCGCCGATCAACGTGATGAAGTTCATCGACGAGCCGTAGATGTTCATTCCCTCGTAGAACACGGGGAAGAGGCGCGCGACAAGGAAGACGCCGGCCACGACCATCGTCGAGGAGTGAAGGAGCGAGCTGACGGGGGTCGGACCGGCCATGGCATCGGGCAGCCACGTGTGCAGTGGGAACTGACCCGACTTTCCGATGCACGCAACGAAGAGGGCGAATGCGCCGGCCGTGATTGCCACGCTGCCGGGGCTGCCGCTGAGCGCCCACGCCGACAGGCCTCGGATGCTGAAGCCGGAAACGCCGAGGTGCTCTTGGGTCCACGAGTTCGCGCTGAAGAAGAGGATGCTCGTGCCGACCAGCAGGCCGATGTCGCCGGTGCGGGTGGTGAAGAACGCCTTCAGTGCTGCGCGGCTGTTCGCCTTGTCCTCCCACCAGTGACCGATCAGCATGAACGAGCAGAGGCCCATGATTTCCCAGCCGAGGATCAGCTGGATCATGTTGTCGGCGATGACCATGTTCATCATGCCCGCGGAGAAGAGTGTCAACGACGCGAAGAAGTGCGTGTAGCGGCGGTCGCCGCGCAGGTACTCGAGCGAGTAGATCTGTACGAGGGTCGAAATGAACGCCACGACAACGAGAACCGTCAGCGACAGGCCGTCCATGTGCTGGCCGATCGAGAGGTCGAATCCGCCGCTCTGCCACCAGTTCCAACTGCGAATGACGGGTTCGATGTACTGGCCCTCGGAGGCCGAGTTGACGCGGTCGATCCACTGGAACGCGGCGCCACCCGCCAGGACCAGCGTGGCGACCATCGACAGCACACCGAGTTCGCTGCCCTTCATTGGCAACTTCTTGCCGAAGAAGATGATCAGCGCGAACGCGACGGCTGGGATGATCGGGATGATCCAGGCGTTCTCGAGGAACCAGCCCGACTTCAAGGCGACGGCGGCGGTTTCGGCAGCGGCTTCAGAGGCAGCGAACATGATCAGCCCTTCATCTCCGACAGCTCTTCGAGGCCGATCGACTTGCGGTTGCGATAGACGAGCAGCACGAGCGCGAGGCCGACGCCGACCTCAGCCGCGGCCACAGCGATGATGTACAGCGCGAAGATGTGTCCGTCGACGCTGCCGTTGCGCAATGCAAACGCGATGAGATTCAGGTTGACCGAGTTGAGAATCAATTCGATCGACATGAGGACCATGACTGCATTCCGGCGCGCGATCACGCCATAGACACCGATGCAGAACAGAACTGCGGCGAGGATGAGGAATTGGTTGACGAGCATGTGTCAGTCCTTCCTCGCGAGCACGATCGCTCCGATGACGGCCACGAGCAGCACGAACGACAGTGCCCAGAACGGCAACAGATACGGACCGAAGATCTGGTCGGAAATCTCCTGCGTCGTTACGACCGCGGCATCCTTCGGCAGTTCCTCGTCGCCGAAACCCGAGACGAGTGCGAGCGTGATGACGCCGAGCAGAATGCCCGCCGACGGCACACCCAGCCACCACGAGTTGTTGTTCAGTTCTTGCTCGGCACCGATGCGGGCGCGGGTGAGCATTGTGCCGAACAGGAAAAGCACCATCACAGCACCGATGTAGACGAGCACCTGGGTGATGGCAACGAACTCGGCGGCGAGAATGACGTACTGGGCCGCGGCGCCCGCGAGAACCAGCACCAACCACAACGCGGCGTGCACGACGTTCTTGACGGTGACGACGCGTAGCGCGCCCCACACCATGATCGCGGCGACGATGCCGAACGCGATGTTCTGGGCAACCATTTACTTCTTGCCCTTCTTCTCGGCACCGGCATCGAGTTCGGGAGCTTCGGGAACGGTCTCCATCCATTCGCCCAACTTGGCCTTGTCGTGGAGGAGGTCGGCGATACGCGGTTCGGAATACTCGTACTCGGGGCTCCAGAAGAGTGCGTCGAACGGACACACTTCGACACAGATGCCGCAGTACATGCACAGCGCGTAGTCGATGTCAAAACGGTCGAGCTTGTTCACCTGTCGCGGCTTTCCGCCCGCGCGACGCGGAGGAGCAAGTTCCTTGTGACCCTCGATGTAAATACACCAGTCGGGGCAGGACCGCGCGCACAGCATGCACGAGGTGCAGTTGCCCTCGTGCAGCGCGATGACGCCGCGCGCACGAATGGGCGGCGTCTCCTTTTCGTGCGGGTACTGCACGGTGTTCGCACCCTTGGTGACGGTTTCCACCATCGTTCCGAGAGTGACACCGAGGCCCTTTAGTAGGCCGGGGACCTTCGCCATTAGAACGCCACCTTCAAGACCGACGTCGCCATGATGTTGACGAGTGACAACGGGATGAGAACCTTCCACGCGAAGCGCTGCAGTTGGTCCTCACGGAAACGCGGGTAGCTGAAGCGCACCCACATGATGACGAAGACGAGGAGCATCATCTTCGTGAACATGATCAGCGGACCAACGACGTTCATCCAGTTGTCGATGCTGTCGATGCTGGTCCAGCCAAACCACGCGAACGGGACGCCCCAACCTCCAAGGAAGAGGATCGAGGCGATGAGAGCGAACACGCCGGCCGTCGCAAACTCACCGATGAAGAAAATGAGGAAGCGGAAGCCCGAGTACTCGGTCATGTAGCCCGACACGAGTTCCGATTCCGCGATCGGCATGTCGAAAGGTGCCTGGGTGAGTTCTGCCTGAACCGCGATCATGAAGATCACGAAACCGATGAACTGGGTGAGGATGTACGGGTTGCCGAGACCGTCCCAGCCGAAGATCGATCCGGCATTCTGCGCAACGACGATCTGTTGCAGGTTCATCGTTCCGGCCTGGATGACGACACCGATGACGGCGAGCACCATCGGTAGTTCGTACGCAATCAACTGACCCGCAGCGCGCAGACCACCGAGCAGTGAGTACTTGTTCGCACTTGCCCAACCGGCAATCAGGATGCCGAGAACCGAGACCGACGAGACGGCGAGCGCGTAGAAGACTCCCGCCTCGAAGTTGGTGAACCATGCATCGGGCCCGAACGGCACCACCGCGACGAGGAGGAACGTGCTGGAGAGGACGATGAGCGGCGCGATCTTGAAGATGAAACGGTCGGCGCGCTCGGGGTAGAGGTCTTCTTTTTGGAGCCACTTCCCCACTTCGGCGAACAACTGCAGCGAGCCGAACGGCCCGGCCTCCATCGGTCCGAGTCGGCTCTGCATGAAGGACATCATCTTGAAGAGGAAGACGTAAACGATGGTTCCCGCGGGGAGAAGCACGGCGACGATTCCGCCGAGCACCCGCAACAGCGACTGCGCCCAGTAGGGAATGCTGGCAATCAGGCCCAACATCAGCGATCGATGTCCCCGAGAATGAAGTAGAGCGACGCGAGGATCGTGATGATGTCGGGCACGTACACGCCCTTCAGCAACCACGGCACGATGGAGATGTTGTTGAAACTTGCCGAGCGGATCTTCACGCGGAACGGTCCGAGTTCACCCTTCGAGACGACGTAGTAGCCCATCTCGCCGAGCGGGTTTTCCGTCGACACCCAGGCTTCGCCTTCGGGCACCTTGATGATGCGTGGCACCTTGGCCATGACAGGGCCTGACGGCAGGGAATCGAGCAACTTCTCGACCATGAACGTGGACTCACGAACTTCCTGCAGGCGGATCCAGCAGCGCGCGTACGAGTCGCCGTCGGGGTGCGTCCACACCTTCCAGTCGATCTTGTCCCACGCCATCGGCAGTTTCTGGTCGCGGCGCAGGTCCCAGTCGACGCCGCTGCCGCGGAGGTTTGCCCCGGAAAGGCCGTACTGCAGGGCGACGTCGCGCGGGATGACGCCGATACCACGTGTACGCGCCTCGAAGATTTCGTTGCCGAAGAGAAGGCCTTCGATCTCGTCGCAGAACTTGCGCATCTTGCGCATGACGGCGCGCGTCTCATCGATCCAGCCGGCGGGCAGGTCATCCTTCAGGCCGCCGATGCGGTCGAAGTTCGGATGGAAGCGACCACCCGTCGCGCCCTCGATGAGATTCAGCACGTACTCGCGATCGCGGAAAGCGAAGAACACCGGGGTGATGGCACCCAATTGCACACCGAGGTCGCCGAGGAAGAGCGACACGTTCGCGATGCGCGACAGTTCGAAGAGAATCGTGCGGATCCACTGCGCGCGCGGTGGCGCCTCGATGCCCATCAACTGTTCCGCGGCGAGGATGAAAGGCACCTCGTTCGCAAAGCTTCCCAACCAGTCGATGCGGTTCACCAACGCGGTGACCTGCGGGAAGGTGCGCACCTCGGTGAGCTTTTCGTAGCCACGGTGCATGTAGCCGCACGACGGCTCTGCCCAAACAACCTGCTCGCCGTCGAGGCGCGCGATGATGCGCAGTGTTCCGTGTGTCGCGGGGTGTTGCGGCCCGATGTTGAGGGTCATGCCCTCGGTCTCGAGTTCCACGTTCACGCGTGCGTCCGCGGCCTGTGACGCTATGTACGCGAGTTGCTGGCGGTCACCCAACATCGTCATTCGGCGACTCCTTCGTCATCGCCGCCACCGGGCAGCGGTTCGACGTCGACGATTCCCGGCCACGGCTTCACGATGCGTGCGAGCAACGGGAAGTCCTTGCGCAATGGGTAACCCTCGAAGTCAGTGGGCAGATACATGTTCCGCAGATCGGGATGTCCGGCGAAATCGATACCGAACATCTCGTGCGTTTCGCGCTCGTGCCAGTTCGCGCCGGCGAAAACACCCACCCACGAATCGACCGCCATCGAGTCGTCGGGTACGTCGGCTTTCAAGGTGACGCCGTGACGCGTGCGGTGGTTGACCAGACGTGCGAACACCTGCATGCGCGTGGCACCGCCGGCGTAGCCCTGACGGACCGTCGAGTCGATCGGCTCGCGTTCGACGGTCGGGTCTTCCTCACCACGGCCGTACGGCGATGGCATCCAGTCGATTGCCGAGAGGAAACAGAAGTAGTCATAGCCGAGCTTCTCGCGCAACGAGCGTGCGGCGTCGCGCCACGATTCAGTCTTGACGCGAATCCACGTGTCGACGTTGCCTTCCGGACCCTTTTCGAACGACTCCTCGATGACATCGCCGAGTGCGGCAGTGATTTCAGCGAGCGACGACAACGGGTTCTCCCTTGCGCTCGGCTTCGGCGGATGCGGCGAGCGAGACGGTTCCTTCACCACGCCAACGTGCGCCCATGTCTTCGTTCTTGATGCGTTGCTGCAGGAGAACGATGCCCTCGAGCAATGCCTCCGGACGCGGCGGGCATCCCGGTACGTACACGTCGACGGGAATGATCTGGTCGACGCCCTTCGTCACCGAATAGCTGTCCCAGTACGGCCCGCCACAGTTCGCGCAGCTGCCCATCGAGATCACGTACTTCGGCTCGGGCATCTGCTCGTAGAGACGTTTGACCGCTGGTGCCATCTTGTCGGTGACGGTTCCCGAAATCACGACGAGGTCGGCCTGCCGCGGACTAGCCGGCAGCGGGATGACGCCGAGACGCATCACGTCGTAACGAGGTGAGCCGAAGGCGGCACCCATTTCGATTGCGCAACAGGCAAGGCCCCACTGATACACCCAGAGCGAATACGAACGCCCGAGGTTGAACAGTGAATTCAGTGATTTGGGCAGTCGCCCACGATCTACGAGTCCCATGTCTTTTCCTTTGATCCGTTCTGACTCCTGCGCGGCCTAGACCCAGCGCAGGACCCCCTTGCGCCATGCGTACACGAGTCCGAGCAGCAGGACCGCGACGAAAACGCCCATTTCGACCAGACCGAACGACCCATAACGCTCGAGTTGCGTCGCCCACGGGAAGAGAAACACCGCCTCGACGTCGAACACGACAAAGAGGAGTGCGAAGACGTAATAGCGGATCTGGCTTTGCGACCATCCTTCGCCCACCGGATCGACACCACTCTCGTAGGCGAGGACCTTTTCCGGGGTCGGCTTGACCGGCCGCAGCAACGAGGCGAGCCACAAAAGCAATCCGCCGAGAAGGAAGGCCGCGAGGCCGAACCACACGACGGTGAGGTATGACCGCAAGAAGGGGGACATCGCCTCCGAAACTACTACCCACCCCCCGTCAGGACAGAAATAGGCGTGATGTTGCTGAGCCTGACGTGTGTACGCCAGCGAGTCGGTCACACGCTCGCGAGGAACCAGTCGACGAGGCGATGCGCGACCGTTGCCGCCACGTGCGCATGTGAACGAGTCGCGGCGATGAGCCCTGCGCGGTCGATGCCGACCCGCTCGAGTTCGGCCTCCCCCTGGCCCGCCGACCAACGCTCGACGATCCGCGGGGTGATCTCGGGATGGAACTGCAGCCCCAGGCTGCGACCCATGATGAAGGCCTGGGTTCCTTGGGCACTGGTGGCCAGAACCTCTGCCCCCGTCGGGGGCACGAACCGGTCGTAATGCCACTGAAACCAGACTTCTTGTCCAAACTTTGCCAGTTTTTGGCCGAAATCGACGGAAAACCATCCAATTTCTGGTTCAGGCGACCGTTCGACCGTCCCACCAAGTGCGTGGGCCAACATCTGGCCCCCGAAGCAGATGCCGAAAATCGGTACCCCACGGGTGTGGGCCGCTCGCAGCAGGGCCGACTCGGCCGCGACGTTCGGGGCGATGTCGGCCCAGTACACCGACCAGTCCGAACCGAGAGGTACGACGAGACCGACGTCGCCGGGTAATGGATCCCAGTCGGGAGCATCCTCGCGGTTCCAGGTTTCAAAAACCCACCCGTGTTGCTCGAAGCGCGCCGCTACTTCGCCGCCATCGGCGTCGGCATGGTTGGCAATCATGATCGCGCGCACGGGGGTACGGTAATTCCGAATGGGATCGGCACCAATCACTCGTGACCAGATCCTCGCGGCACGTGCAGCGGGCGCGGCTTACGTCAAGCGAACTCCCATCACCGAGTCGGCCGCGCTCACGGCGCGATGCGGCGGCAACATCGTCCTGAAAGCCGAAAACCTCCAACGGACGGGTTCATTCAAGATCCGCGGCGCAATGAACAAGGTGGCGTCGCTCGGTCCGAGCGCTTCGAGCGGTGTCGTCGCGGGCAGCGCGGGCAATCATGCGCAGGCGATCGCTTTTGCTGCCCAGGTGAACGGCATCGCATGCGAGATTTTCGTACCCGCCGGTGCTTCGATTTCCAAGATCGCCGCATGCCGCGCCTACGGTGCGACGATCTCGGAGGGCGGTGACTCACTCGACAACGCGGTCGCGCTTGCAAAGGAACGCGCCGCCGCCACGGGCATGAACTTCTGCCATCCGTACGACGACCCCGCGGTTGTCGCGGGCCAGGCGACTCTCGGCCTCGAACTCGTCGAAGACATTGCCGATCTGCGCACGGTGATCATCCCGCTCGGCGGTGGCGGACTCACCGGTGGTGCTGCGATCGCATTGAAACAACACGACCCTCGTATTCGCGTGATCGGTGTGCAGGTGTCGGTGTGCGCGCCGTACGCACACCTCCCTGCGCCCGAAGGACCCGTTGTCACCCTCGCCGACGGCATCGCCGTGAAGAAGCCCGGTGCGGTGACCCGTCCCATCATCGAGGAATTCGTCGACGACGTCGTGGTCGTGGAAGAAGACGACGTCGCCGACGCGATGATCCTTCTCATGGAACGTGGCAAGTTGCTGGTGGAGGGTGGTGGCGGAGTCGGCGCCGCCGCGTTGATGCGTGGACTCGTGCGTCCCGCGACCGACGGTGTCACATGCGTCGTCTTGTCCGGGGGCAACGTCGATCTTGGCCTACTGCCGGGTCTCGTTCGCCGTCACGAAACACAGGCCGGTCGACGATTGTTGCTCTTCGCGCGTATTCCCGACCGACCGGGTGGACTCGCAAACCTTCTCACGTTGCTGGCCGGCCAGGGTGCGAACCTCATCGAAGTCGAGCACGTGCGCGAAGGTGTCGATCTCCATGTTCGCGAAACCGGTGTACAGATCGTCCTCGAGACACGTGGCATCGAACACGCCGACAACGTCGTCGACGCGGCGCGCAGCGCGGGTTACGAGGTCGAGGAACTCGAACGCTGACGAGAGGTTGCCTCAGCGACCGGCGAGCGAGATCACCTGACGCGTCGCGTCGAGCAACCAACCCGGAACAACCCCGACGACCAGCGTGAACACGACGGCCGCGGTGACCGCTAGACCCGAGAGGAACGGAACCTTCGGCGCCGCTTCTTCGCCTTCGGCGTCTTCCATCCATGCGCTCACCATGATGCGTAGGTAGAGGTAGGCACCGATTACCGACGCCAGCATCGCGATGATTGCGATCGCATAGCTGTGCGTCTCGATCGCCGCGCGGATGACGCCGAACTTGGCGACGAAGCCCGACGTCAGTGGCATGCCGGCTTGGGCGAGAAGGAAAACCGTGAGCGCGAGCGCGAGTGCCGGACGACGACGACCGAGTCCGCGGAAGTCGGTGAGATTCGATGCGCCGTCACCCTGGCCGGCGACGAGGCCGACGATCGTGAAGGTTCCGATGACGAGGACCGTGTAGAGCAGCAGATACGTCATCGCCGATGCGATGCCGTCGCCTGCGCTCGACGACGAGGTGTGTGACGCGGCTTCGACACCGAGCAGGATGAAGCCGGCGTGGCTGATCGACGAGTACGCGAGCATGCGCTTCACATTGGTTTGCGTGACGGCGAGCACCGACCCGACGACGAGGCTGAGAACGGCGAGCACCCAGACGACCGGGCGCCAGTCGTCGACACGACTCTCGAGGGCGGTCACACTGACACGCAACAACGCGGCAAACGCCGCCGTCTTGCCGGCCGACGCCATGAACGATGTGACGGGCGTCGGAGCACCCTGGTAGACGTCGGGGGTCCACACCTGGAAGGGCACCGCGGCGACCTTGAATGCAAGACCGACGAGGAGCAGACCGACACCGACGAGCAACAACACGTCGTTACGCGGGAACACCTGCTCGGTCGACAGCGACTCCATGATGCGGCCGAGATTGGTGTGCTTCGTCGCACCGTAGATGAGCGCGATTCCGTAGAGGAAGAACGCCGACGAGAAACCGCCGAGGATGAAGTACTTGAGACCCGCCTCCTGGCTTTCCTCGCGACGGCGGTTGCTCGCCGCGAGGACGTACAACGCGAGGCTGAGGGTCTCGAGGCCGAGGAACAGAACAATGAGGTCCTGTGACGCCACCATGACGATGCCACCGATGGCTGCAGCGAGGTACAGCACGAACAGCTCTGGTCCGTCTTCACCCTCGCGCACGAGATAGTCACTCGTCGTCAAACTGGCGAGAAGCACCGCCACACAGATCGTGATCGTTCCGAGAACCGCGAAGTGATCGAATGCGAGTGCATCGTTGACGATCGTTTCTGGACGACCATCGGAGAGATTGTCCCAGAGGAAGAAGCACAAAACGATCGACGTCGCGGCCGTTGCCGCACTGACGATGCCGTACAAACCACGCGGCCACTGCGGCAGCAGCGATCCACCGAGCATCAAAACACACGCTCCGGCGAGCAAGGCCAACAGCGGACTGAGATTGAACCACGGGATCGAGGGCCCGGCGAGGGTTTCAGCAGCGAACATCGTCAGCCTCCGTGCCCTTCGGAATCCGACTCATCTGACTGGGACTTGTCATCGGAGTGATCCCCCGAGTGTTCGACGGGGGCGATTTCCTTCTCCTCGAACTCGAGCGTACGACCGGTGTGGTCTTCGACGTGGGCGACAAGGGCCTTCACGCTGGGCTCGATACGGTCGAGCATCGGCTTCGGGAAGACGCCGGTGAATACGATCGCCGCGATGAACGTGAGAAGCAACAGTCCTTCACGGGGTCGCAGTTCGGCGAACGAGGAATTCTCCTCGTCGGGCTCACCGTGGAAGACACGTTGGTAAGCCCACAGCAGGTAGAGCGCGGCGAGGATCACACCGGTTGCACCAACGACCACCCACCACCGTGCATTTCCGAACGATCCGATGAGAATGAGGAACTCGCCGACGAAACCGTTGAGGCCGGGCACTCCAATCGACGACAGCATGACGACCATGAATGCCGCGGCGAAGATCGGCGCGACGGATTGGAGACCCTTCAACTGCGAGATCTCGCGCGTGTGACGGCGCTCGTAAATCATCCCGACGAGCAGGAAGAGCGCGCCGGTCGAGATGCCGTGGTTGACCATCTGCATGACACCACCGGTGATGGCCTGCGACGTGAACGCGAACGTACCGAGGACGATGAAACCGAGGTGGGCAACCGAGGAGTAGGCGACGAGGCGCTTCAGGTCTTTCTGCATGGTTGCCGCGATGGCGCCCCAGAGAATGCCGATGACCGCAAGGGTAAGGAACAACGGACGCGCCCAGACCGATGCCTCGGGGAAGAGATAGAGACCGAAGCGGAGGAAGCCGTACGTGCCGAGTTTTAAAAGCACGCCCGCGAGGATGACCGAGCCGCCGGTGGGTGCCTGGGTGTGTGCATCGGGCAGCCACGTGTGCAACGGAAAGAGTGGAACCTTCACCGCAAAGGCGATGGCAAATGCCATGAAGAGCCAACGCCCCGTCGACGCAGCGAACTCCGCACTCTCGGCGAGTTTCACGAGGTCGAAGGTGACGTAGCCGAGACTGTTCTTGGCGAGTACCGCGGTTGCGATGATTCCAACGAGCATGAAGGCCGAGCCGAACATCGTGTAGAGGAAGAACTTCGTCGCCGCGTACACGCGCTGGTCGTAACCCCATCCGCCGATGAGGAAGTACATCGGCACAAGAACGATCTCGAAGAACAGGAAAAAGAGGAAAAGGTCGAGGCTGATGAAGCTGCCCATGACGCCCGCTTCGAGCACCAGCATCCATCCGAGGTAGCGCTTGTGGTCGTGGTGCGGGTCGATGCCGGCAATGACCAGCGGGAACAACAGACCCGTCAGGACGACAAGAAACAGCGAGATTCCGTCGACGCCGACGTGCCACCCGATCCCCCAGTCACGGATCCACGGGTGCTGCGAGACGAACTGGAATCCCGCATCGGCGGTTTCGAACGAAGAGAGCAACCAGATGCTGAGACCGGCCGTGACGGTGCTGGCGACGAGGGCAACGAACTTCGTCGCCTCGGGACGACGGTTGCTGGTGAGAATCGTGAGAATGCCGCCGAGGGCGGGAATCAACACGAGCGCGGTGAGAATCGGGAACGTCAGGGTCGACCCGTGTGCGGCTTCGGCGGCGAACATCATGCGATCCCCCTGTAGACGAACCACACCAACATGAGGATCACCGCAATCGCAATGATCGCGGCATAGGCGCGCACGAAGCCGCTCTGCACCCTGCGCACGACGCCACTGGTCGATCGCACGGCCACACCGGTGCCACGAACCGCGCCATCAATGATGTTCGCATCGGCCCAGGCAACCGCGTCGAACGAACGACGTCCGGGTCCACCCATGAAGTTCGACACCAGGCGGTCATAGAACCAGCCATTGGCGAGGATTTCGGGCTCCATTGCCCTCAACTTCTTCTTGCCGTAGACACCGACCGCGACCGCGATACCTGCAAGCGCAACGACGATCGCCACGCCCATGAGGAGATACTTGTTGTCGTACGCCCACGAACCGGTGATGTGCGCCTCGCCGTGTTCGACGACCGGTTCGAGCCACTTCTCGAGGAAGTGGAGATCCTTCGTGAACGGCAACTGCAACACGCCGCCGACGATCGACAAACCGGCGAGAACCACGAGCGGCATCAACATGATGCGCGGGCTCTCATGGGGCTTGAAGTCGCCGTGCGCACCGTGCTCCTCGCTGTGGTCGTTCCAGCGCGCCTCGCCGAAGAACACCATGATCACCTGACGCGTCATGTAGTAGGCGGTGAGCAGTGCGGTGACGAGACCGACGACGTAGAGCCCGCGGTTGTTGGCGTAAACGTAGAGAAGGATCTCGTCTTTCGACCAGAACCCGGCGAACGGCGGCACGCCCGCAATCGCCAGCCACCCGATGATGAAGGTGACCGCGGTGACCGGCATGAGCTTGCGCAGGGCTCCCATGCGACGCATGTCTTGTTCATGGTGCATGCCGTGGATGACCGAACCCGAACCGAGGAAGAGGAGCGCCTTGAAGAACGCGTGGGTGATCATGTGGAAGATCGCCGCGATGTAGGCACCCGATCCGACCGCGAGGAACATGTAACCCAGTTGCGACACGGTCGAATACGCGAGGACCTTCTTGATGTCGTTCTGCGCGACGGCGATGGTCGCAGCAAACAGCGCGGTTGCCGCTCCGACGACGGCAATGATCATCGGTGCCCACGTGTATGCCTCGTGGATCACCGGGTTCATGCGGGTCATCAGGAACACACCCGCGGTGACCATCGTTGCCGCGTGGATGAGTGCCGACACGGGTGTCGGACCTTCCATTGCGTCGGGCAGCCAGATGTACAGCGGCAACTGGGCGCTCTTGCCACATGCTCCGATGAAGAGCATCAGTGCGATGGCCGTCGCAGTGACGTGGCTGAGCGATCCACCGATCGCGGCGTCGTTGATGCCCTTGTACGACAGCGTGCCCACGGATGCAAATGCCAGGAACATCGCGGTCATTACGCCCCAGTCGCCGACGCGGTTGGTGACGAACGCTTTTTTGCCCGCAGTCGCTGCGCTTTCGCGCGTGTGCCAGAAGGAGATGAGGAAATACGAGCAGGTACCCACGCCCTCCCAGCCGAGGAACGTGACGAGGAGGTTCTCGCCGAGCACGAGCATGAGCATCGAGAACGCGAAGAGATTGAGATAGATGAAGAACTTCGAGAACTTCGGATCACCGTGCATGTAACCCACGGCATAGAGATGGATGAGCGTGCCGATGCCGGTGATGAAGAGCGCCATCGTGATCGATAACGGATCGGCGAGGAAGGCCATCTTCACCTCGAGCGAACCCACGGGAATCCACGAGAAGAGATCGACCACGTGCGACCGCTCTTCGGCATCCTTCGACAGCATGTCGAAGAACGTGAGCGCGGTGACCACGAACGCTCCACCGCACATCGCGGCGGCGAGGTAGCCGGCCTTCGGTTCGCCGAGACGGCGGCCGAAAAGTACGAGGAGGATGAAGCCGGCAAGCGGCAGGGCGGGAATCAACCAAACGACGTCGAGCATTTGATCAACCCTTCAGCGCCGCGAGGTCGTCGGCCGACACCTGCTGGCGTCGACGCATGATGGAAACGATGATGCCGAGACCGACCACGACTTCCGCGGCGGCAACGACGAGAACGAAGAACACGGCCGTCTGGCCGTTGATGTCGGCGAGCTCGGTGGCGAGCGCCACGAACGTCAGGTTCACGGCGTTCAACATGAGCTCGATGCACATGAACATGATGAGCGGATTCCGACGCACGAGGACGCCGATCATGCCGATCGCGAAGAGCCCCGCCGCGAGAACGAGGTACCACGTCGTGGTGGGAACAACCGCGGCGGCAATCACGACGGCGTCCTTTCAGACTTGCGGCGGCGGGCCAGGACGACCGTGCCCACGACGGCCACGATGAGCAACACCGACGTGAGTTCGAACGCAACCACGTAGTCGCCGAAGATCGACCGGGCAATTTGGCGGATGTTGCCGTCGGCATCCTCGAGGGTTGCCGTCGCAACACCCTCACCCTTGAAGCGCAGTGAGTCGCGTGATCGCACGACTGCGGTCGTGAGTACGGCGAACATCCCGACGCCGAGCACGAGTGCAAGAGGACGTTGGATGTTGCCGAGCGGTTCGGTGCGCAGATCTTCGGCACGGTCGACGCCGAGGAGCATGATCACGAAGAGGAAGAGAACGACGATCGCGCCCGCATACACGATCACCTGCACGGCCGCGAGGAAGTTGGCTTCACGCGCGACGAAGAGCACAGCCACACCGAAGAGTGTGAGGATCATGCTGAGCGCGGCGTGCACCGGATTCGAGCGCAACACCACGCCGAGTGCGCCCACCAGAATCATGATGGCGGCGCAGACGAAGACGAAGAGTTCCATCTAGTGACGATCCCTCTCGGACTGCTCGGCCTCGGCCGCACGCACCCCGTAGCCAAGTTCACCGCTCCATGCGACGACACCCTCGAAGTCGGCATCGCCGCTCGGCGATGTCGCACGCATCCAACCCGACGTGTGCAGGTCTTCACCCGGACGCCAGTCCTCCCACGGCAGGTGCTGGGGCTTGCCGGAATCGTCGACGAGGAGTTCCGACTTGGTGTAGATCGCATCGCGGCGATTGGTAAAAGAGAATTCGAACAACTTCGTCTCGGTGATCGCCTCTGTCGGACACGCCTCCACGCACATGTCACAGTGGATGCAGCGCAGGTAGTTGATCTCGTAGACGAAACCGAAGCGTTCACCGGGCGATGTCGGATTGGCGGGATCGTTGTCCTTGCCCCGCACGTAGATGCACTTGGCGGGACACACGCCGGCGCAGAGTTCGCAGCCGATGCACTTTTCCATCCCGTCCTCGTAACGGTTGAGAACGTGACGTCCGTGCAGACGCTCGGGCTTTTCGATCTTCTCGTCGCGACTTTCCTTCTTGCCGCGACGGAACATGCGGCCACCCGAGTACTCGGTGGTCACGCGGTTGCGTTTGCCGTGCTGACGCACGGTGACGAGGAATCCTCCCAGGTAGCCCATTTAGAACTGCACCCCTTCGGCTTCACGGTTCCGGTCGCTGGCGCGGAACGCGAGCTGCATCATCATGAAAGCGACGATGATGACCGCGAGCGACAACGGAACGACGATCCATTGGTCCCAGCCGCGGTCGTCGGCGAGACGCTGCGCGGCGAGGAGCATGAACCAACCGAGCGATGCAGGGATGAGGAACTTCCATCCGAGGTCCATCAGCTGGTCGTAACGGAACCGCGGAAGAGTGCCGCGGAACCAAACGTAGATGTAGAGGAAAACGATCACCTTGAGCAACAACCACACGGTGCCTTCGAGGCCGTTCGGCACGAGTGGGATGTCGAGTGTCGTATCGCCGATCGTGATGGGCTGCGGACCGCCGAAGAAAAGGGTGACGATGAACGCCGACATGGTGATCGTGTTCATGAATTCGGCGAGGAAGAACAAGGCGAAACGAATCGACGAGTACTCGGTGTTGAATCCGCCGACCAGTTCCTGTTCGGCTTCGACGAGGTCGAAGGGAGGACGGTTCAGTTCGGCAGTTGCCGACACCAGGAAGATGAGGAAAGGAACGATGCCCGTCGCCACGAGGTTCCATGAACCAATCGATGACTGGGCGTCGACGATGCCGCTCGTCGACAGCGTGCCGCAAACGAGGATGACGGCAGCGAGTGAAAGACCGAGGGAGGCCTCGTAACTGACCATCTGGGCGGATGCGCGCACCGAACCGAGCAACGGGTACTTCGACCCACTCGACCAGCCGGCAAGCATGATGCCGTACACCGCAATCGACGAGATGGCGAGTGCGAAGAGAACACCGACCGGCGGGTCGGCCAACTGCACGCGGGTCGTCTCACCGAACCACGTGACGAAACCGCCGTTGCCGTCGCGGAAGTCGCCGCCCAGCGGAATGATGGCGAACGCGAGGAACGCCGGCACGAACGAGAGGTACGGCGCGAGACGGAAGACGAACTTGTCGGCCTTCTCGGGCAACAGATCCTCTTTGAAGAACAACTTGATGCCGTCGGCGAGGGTTTGCAGCAGACCGAAGGGGCCCGCTTTGTTCGGACCGATGCGGTTCTGCATGCCTGCGATCGCCTTGCGCTCGAACCACACCATCAACATCGTGGCGACGAGGCCAACGACAAAGACCACGAGCACTTTCATCAGAACGATGAGGAGCGGAGTCCAAAGAAGATCGCCTTCGAGGAGCGGATCGATCGCCAGGAACGACAAGACGGTCACTTCAGGTTCTCCACTCGAACGTCGATCACCGGCTGGTCGGAATCGATGAGCTCACGAATGTCGGCGCCGACCTGGTTGAACGGAACCCACGCAGTGCCCTTCGTGACTCTTGCGTCGGCCCGCACCGGCAGGACGATCGACGTGCGGGACGTCGACACGCGTACGTCGCGGCCCTCCGATGTGCCGATGGATTCAATGTCGCGCGGGTTCAGGTGCACCGCCGCGCCGGCACCGAGGTTGGTGAGCGAACGACTGGTGACGGTGCCAACCGCTCGGTCGTACATGCGCCGCGAAACGACGAGGCGAAGATCGTAGGAGTTGCGGTCCGCCGCAACGAGGCCTTGCGTTTCGAGAGAGGTGCGTCCAGTGTTCTCGACGTGCTGCGCCGCGAGATCGGTGAGCGACGACACACCGAGGTCATGGCCGAGTCGCTCGGCGAGTTCGATGGCGACCATCCAGTCGGGGCGGCTGGTTCCGCGTGCGGTGACGCGCTGCGAAAGACAACTGATCGTGCCCTCGATGTTGGTGACACTTCCCGTGCGTTCGGCATAGGCCGCCACTGGCAACAACACGTCGGCAAGCACCGACGACGCCGTCGGGAAGGTGTCGAGCGCGATGATGTTGCGCGCCGACGCGAGCGCCCTGCGAGCAAGATCGGCATCAGGTGCATCGCTCAATGGATCGGCACCGAGGAGAACGAGGCACTCGATACGTCCGTCCGCCGCGGCACGGAGAATGTCGTGCGCGTCGCCGGCTGACGTCGGCGCGAGTCCCTGCTGCATGGCACCGCGCACGTTGCCGCGCCGCAGAACGGGAAGTACGCGGACACCTGGCACGGCCGCAGCAAGCGTGTTGTAGGCCTGCAGTGTGAAGTCGGCCGACTCGGCGAGGTTCGACCGTCCGAGAACCACTACGACGTTGCCACCCGACAACTGCGAGCTGATCGACCCGTCGGCAAGCGCGGCCTTGACCGCTGCGACCTGGTTCCCGGGCTCGTAGGGGACGAACTTCCATGCATGACGCGTGAGACCCGAGGCCTTCGGAGCGATCTCGACGATCTTCACCCCACGCTTTGTCGCCGCATCGCGGAGGCGTAGGTGGAGAACCGGTAGCTCTTCCTTCAGGTCCGGAGCCAGAAGAACGATCGTCGATGCAGACGCTGCGTCGTCGATGCTTGCCTGCGGCAGTTCGAGAATCTCGGCGGGAAGACCGTCGTCGATCTGGGGGTCACGCATCGAGATGCCCATTGCATCGGCGAGCATCGCCCACGCGCGAATGTCTTCGTTCGCGAGACGCGCACCACCGAGGATCGCGATGCTGTCAGCACCGCGAGATGAAACTGCGAGACGAATCGTTCGCGCGGCGACTTCCAGAGCGTTGGCCCACGATGTTGGTGCAAGACCCTTGTCGCCCTTCAACATCGGTGAAGTGAGACGCTCGTCGCTGGAGATGGATTCGAAGTTGAAGCGACCGCGGTCGCACAACCAACCCCAGTTGAGGGTTCCCATGCCGGGCTCGTCCGGGTTGTCGATGCCCTGCAGTCGCACGACTTGGTCACGACTCGACTGCACCGAGACGCGGCAACCAACGGCACACGTGGTGCAGGTGCTCTCGGTCTCTTCCAGATCCCATGGTCGGGCCTTGAAGCGATAGGGCTTGGCGGTGAGCGCCCCGACCGGACAGATCTGCACGGTGTTGCCCGAGAAGTACGAAGCAAAGGGTTCGTCGGGGAAAGTCAACACCTGCGTGTTGTTCCCGCGGTGCGTGAACGAAATCAACGGGTCACCGGCGACGTCGCTAGCGAAACGCGTGCAACGGTCGCAGAGAATGCAACGCTCGCGGTCGAGGTACACGAGGTCGCTGATCGCGATGGGCTTCTCGTAGTGCCGCTTCTCCTCGACGTACCGGCTCTCACCAGGGCCATGCGAGAACGCCTGGTCTTGAAGTGGGCACTCGCCGCCCTTGTCACACACGGGACAATCGAGCGGGTGGTTCGCCAGCAGCAGTTCGAGTACGCCTTCCTGCGCGCGCTTGACCTGATCGGTTTCGGTACGGACGACCTGTCCTTCGGCAACGGGTGTCATGCATGAGACGACCATCATCGGCCCGCGCGGTCCGTCGACTTCGACGAGGCACTGGCGGCACATCCCGACCGACTTCATGCGTGGGTGGTAGCAGAACCGCGGAATGAAATCGCCCGCACGGTCGGCGGCGGCGATGATGAACTCACCCTTGCGAGCCGACACATCGCGGCCGTTCAGATTGATCGTCACCGCATTCGGGTCGACGACGACTTCCTGTTCGGTTTCGGATCCGGTGTTTGATTCGGTCGTGCTCATCATTCACCGCCCACTGCCGTGACGGGAATGCGGTTGCGCTTCGTGACGCGCGCAGCGAATTCTTCGGGGAACAACGTCAACGCCGAATTGACCGGTGCATACGCCGACGGACCGACGAAACAGATCGTTGTCATCTTGTACGGGAAAGGCACCGCAGACAGACCGAGACGTTCACTCGATGCATGCGGGAAGTCACCGGGACAGATCGACGTCCCGACTTCGATCAATTGGTCGAGGTCGGCGTCGGTGCCGTTGCCCTCGACGATGCGCGTGAGGATGCGTTCGAGCCACGTACCACCCTCGCGGCACGGTGTGCACTTGCCGCACGATTCGTGTGCGTAGAAACGCGTGAGCGTGAGTGCCGCATGAGGAATGTCGGTTGTCTCGTCCATCACCATGATCGCACCGGACCCAAGCATCGAACCCGCCGGACCGACCTGGCTCGCCTCGAACGGCAGGTCGAGTTGATCGGGAAGGAACCACGGCGCGGAACCGCCACCCGGAACGAAGGCCTTCAGTTTGTTGCCGTTGCGGATGCCCTGGCAGAACTCGTCGCCGTAGAGCAGATCGCGGAAGGTGGTCGTGCCGTTCACGATCTCGTAAACGCCCGGACGCTTCACGTGACCCGACACCGCGACCATGCGTGTACCGGGAGACGTCTTGGTTCCGATCGCGGTGTATGCCTCGGCACCATTGCGAGCGATCCATGGAAGATTCGCCAAAGTCTCGACGTTGTTCACGATCGTCGGCTGTCCGTAAAGGCCGATCGCCGCGGGGAAATACGGGGGCTTCAAACGCGGCATACCGCGGTTGCCTTCGAGGCTCTCGATGAGCGCCGTCTCTTCACCGACCACGTACGCGCCGGCACCCCAGTGCAACACGATGTCGACCGAGAAATTCGAACCGAGGATGTTGCGGCCAACGTAACCCGCTGCGTACGCCTCGTTCAGTGCCGCCGCAACACGCTCTTGCGCCTGCGCCATCTCGCCGCGGATGTAGAGAAAGCAGCGCGACAGACCCGCCGCGTAACACGCGATGAGACAACCCTCGATCAATTGGTGCGGATCGCGCTCCATGAGCAGGCGGTCCTTGTAGGTGCCGGGCTCGCTCTCGTCACCGTTGACGACGAGGTACCGCGGGAAGTTGCCCGCGGGCATGAGGCCCCACTTCGTGCCGGCCGGGAAGCCTGCTCCGCCGCGGCCCAGAACCGTTGCGTTCTTCACTTCCTCGTGCACGTCGGCGGCGGGACGCGCAAGCGCCGCGCGGAGACCCTTGTAACCGTCGGTGGCGAGGTACCGCTCGATGGTGTGCGAATCAGCGTGTTCGAACCGCGAGGTCACGATCTTCGGACGATCGCCGGCGTAGAAACCCGCGGCGTGTGCGTAAGTACCGGTCACAGCGCCGCCTTTCCGTTCATCCACACGGGCTCTTGTCCGGGCACCTCGGGAGACAGCGCACCCGCGCTGCGTTCCGCGGGGATGTGCTGTCGCACGCGAGCGAGAGTGCCGTGAGCCGGAATCTCTTCGGCGAGTTTTCCCGCCGCGAGGTCATCGATCAATGCGTCGAGTTGCGCGGTCGTCATGCGAAAGCGATAGCGGTAGTTCACCTGCAGACATGGTGCCTCGGTGCACGCAGCCTGACACTCGGCGTGCTCGATGGTGAACATGCCGTCGGCGGTGGTGCCACCGGCCTTGATGCCGAGACGATGCTCGGCGTGGTGCAACAGTTCTTCCGAACCCATCAGCGCGCACGACATGGTGCCGCAGATGTTGATCACGTACTTGCCGACCGGTTCGAACTTGAACATCTCGTAGAAAGAGGCCGTGCCGAGAACTTCGGCTGGCGTGACACCGACGAGCTCTGCAATGTGCTTCATTGCCTCGTCGGTGATCCAGCCGTTCTGCTCTTGCGAGAGGTGCAACAGCGGAATGAGTGCCGACTTCGGCCTCGGGTACCGAGCGATGATCTCGCTCGCGATCGAGACGTTGGCATCGGTGAGACGGCTCATCGGTCGACCTCTCCCAGCACGGGATCGACGGAGGAAATCACCGCTACGGCGTCGGCAACCAGACCGTCGCGCATCATGTGGGGCAGGCACTGGATGTTGACGAACGAGGGCGCGCGCATGTGGATGCGGTAGGGCTTCGGTGAACCGTCGCTCACGATGTAGCAGCCGATTTCCCCGCGCGGGCTTTCGATACCGACGTACACCTCACCCTCGGGCACCTTGAAGCCTTCCGTGAAGATCTTGAAGTGGTGGATGAGTGCTTCCATCGACTCGTCGATGCGGGCACGCGGCGGCGGCGTCACCTTCTTGTCCTGGATGCGGTAGTCACCGGACGGCATTCGGTCGAGGATCTGACGAACGATCTTCATGGACTCGCGGATCTCGTTCAGGCGGATCGCGTAACGGTCGAAGGCATCGCCATACGAACCGACGATGACGTCGAACTCGACGTCGTCGTAGCGCAGGTAGGGCATGTCGCGACGCAGGTCCCACGCCACGCCCGTGGAGCGCAGGATCGGACCCGTTGCGCCGAGCGCCACGGCCTCCTGTGCGGTGATGACACCGACACCCTGCAGGCGCTCGCGCCAGATCGGCTGTTCGGTCATGAGGATGTCGTATTCGGCGAGGCGATCGGGCAAACGGTCGAGAATGTCGATCACATCGTCACGCCAACCAGCGGGCAGGTCGGCGGCGAGACCACCCGGTCGGATGAAATTGTGGTTCATCCGTAGACCCGTGACCTTCTGGAAGAAACGCAAAACCTCTTCGCGCTCACGCCAGCCGTAGATCATCATCGACACGGCACCGATGTCCATGCCGTTCGTCGCGAGGAACAACAGATGGCTGCTCATGCGGTTGAGTTCCGAGAGCAACATGCGCATCCAAACGGCGCGCTCGGGAATGTCGCCGTCGATACCGAGCAACTTCTCGACGGCCATCGAGAACACCAACTCGTTGTTCAGTGGCGACAGATAGTCCATGCGCGTGACGTTCGTACCGCCTTGCATGAACGTGAGGTCTTCGCCGGTCTTCTCCATGCCGGTGTGCAGGTAGCCGATGATCGGCTTGCACCGCAGAACGCGTTCGCCTTGAAGTTCCAACATGAGGCGCAACACACCGTGCGTGCTCGGGTGCTGTGGGCCCATGTTGATGATCATCGACTGATCTTCGGGAATCTCGGTCGGGTCGACGTTGTCGGTCGCCAATGCCGCGGCCTGGGCCTCGGTCATGCGCAACACCGCACCGACTTCGCGCATCACCTCGCGCGCAGTGAGCTCGCTGCGTGCACGCATTTCCTGATTGCCTTCGGCGGTTGCCCCGGGCGTCGCTGTGATGAGGTCGGTCACGACGGGCTCCCCTTGAACTGAACCGGAATGCGGCCGATCGCGTAGTCCTTGCGCAACGGGTGGCCGTCCCAGTCTTCGGGCATCAAGATGCGCGAGAGATCCGGGTGGCCGCTGAACACGATGCCGAACATGTCGAACGCCTCGCGTTCCATTGCCTCGGTACCGGGATACAGATCGAAAGCCGATGGCAACGACGGGTCGGCATCGGGTACCGCGACGCGCACGCGGATCCGCTCGCGTCGCTCGAGTGAGATGAGATTGAGCACGACTTCGAAGCGTTCGGCGGGACGTCCGATGCGCGATGCGTACGTCGAGTAGTCGACGGCGGTGAGATCGGAGCACAACACGAAGGTGTCGTCGACGAGCGCCTTCAGCGTCGCGATGTAGTTCTCGCGCGTCGGATGAATGACGACCTGGCCACGGGAGTCGCTGACGGGACAGCCGTACCGCGTCGGTGCAGGTGCGTGTTCGGTCATTGTCGTTTCGTCGCTCATGTTCAGCGGCTTCCGAGGATGACCGGCGTCGTCACAGAGCCGGCGGGAATTTCTTGGATGTGCACGTTCGCACCCGCGCCCGTCTCCTTCCGACGACGCAGGATCTCGCCGTCTTCGATGAGTTGGTGCAGGGTCTCGATCGCATGGATGAGGGTTTCGGGTGTTGGCGGGCAACCGGGGGCGTAGACGTCGACGGGCACGACTTGGTCGACGCCTTGCACGATGGCGTAGTTGTTGAACATGCCGCCACTCGATGCGCAGACGCCCATCGAGATGACCCACTTGGGCTCCATCATCTGGTCGTAGACCTGTCGCAAAACCGGCGCCATCTTCTGGCTCACGCGCCCGGCAACGATCATGATGTCGGCTTGGCGCGGGGACGCGCGGAACACTTCCATGCCGAAGCGCGCCAGGTCGTAGTGCGCGGCTCCGGTTGCCATCATCTCGATTGCGCAACACGCGAGACCGAATGATGCGGGCCACGACGAACGTGACCGCGACCAGTTCACCAAATCTTCGATGCGACCCGTGAGGAAGTTGTGCTGCAGACCGCCGAGGCCCTCGTCGAGAACGTCACGCACACCCATCAGGCCGCTGCTCCTTCGCGATCGATTTCGATGCGGCCCTCGGCGCCGACACGACGGATGGTCGATGTCGTTGTGCGGTTCGCCGAGATCACACCGTCGTGCGACGAATCGATGCGTCCCGCGCGCTGGATCGGACCCCAGTCGAGCGCACCGCGTGCGACCACATAGACGAACGCGACGAAGAAGACCGCGCTGAATGCGAGCATCTCGAAGAACGCGAACGAACCGAGGAACTCGCGGTCGACCGCGTACGGGTACACGAAGATGATTTCGATGTCGAACATGATGAACAACATCGCAACGATGTAAAACGACACCGGGAATCGTTGTGGTGGCTCGCGACCCGGCACGATACCGCACTCGTACGGAGCTTCTTTGGCTGCATGCGGTCGCTTCGGGGCGAGAAGGGTTGACGCAAGAAAACTGATCGCACCGAAGAGAATCGCCAGTACCAGCAGGACGATGATCGGGAGATATTGCCCCACGGTGTGGTTCCGCCCTAGGCCTTCGCCGGATTCAACTCACCCGCAACGTTCTCCTTCACGAAGCGGTCGCGACGATGAAGGAGCCAGCAGAGAATGAGGAAGATGATCGAGGATCCGATGGTGATGAACACGGCGGGCTGACGCTTCGAGCCGAGGTCACGGATCATGAGCAGATAGCGGTGTGGTTGTTCGTTGTCGATGACGGGCCGAGCCGGAGCGCGACCGGGCTCGGTGCGCTGGGGCACCAACGATGCGAGTTCGACGAGCGCGTAACGCGGCTTGTGCAGCAACGCGGTGAAGTCGATCGACTCGGAAATCTTCGGCCAACGTTCGCCACCACGGTCGTACACGGCAACCGCGGTGTACTCACCGGCCGCGTACTCCTTGGCCTTGTTCTGAATGATGTCGTCGGCCGAAGCGACGGCCTGACCACGACGCGGGTCGGCGTCATCGAGCCTGGTCCAACCGTCGGCGATGAGCCCGGCCTGCGCTGCCTTCGCAACTTCGGACGGCGTCGCACCCGCATCGATCTTGATCGGCGCGCCGATGACCTCTGCGCGATCGAGCAAACGCGCATCACGCACGATCGAGATCGGGGCAGCGGGTTTCCACGTTGGTTGACGACCCTGGAGGCCGATGCCGTAGGTCCACCAGATCGCACCCATCGTGGCCATCCACCCGAAGAGTCCGGCGAGTGCGACAAGCAGACCGAGGCGCGCACCCATGTTCGTGCCGAGGATGAGATAGACGCTGCCCATCAACGCAACGACACCGATGATGACCGTGAGCGCACCGCGAATCTCGGGTTCCCACCCGACGGCGAGAAGAGTTGACAACATCTAGAGACCCCTCACGTATTCCACGATGGCCTTGATCTGCTCATCGGTGTACGTGGCGCCGAAACCGGGCATACGACCGCCGCCCTGGCCCTGTTCGCCGTACTTCTTGCCGTACTCCGAGCCGTTCTTGATGAACGCGATCATTTCGTCCTGGCTGGGGAACTGACGCACGGTCGACCCGCCGGTGAGGTTCGGGCCGAAGGCACCGCCACCGGTGATCTGTGCGTCACCGTAAGACCAACCCTTCGTGTGGCAGCGTGCGCAGGAATACGCACCCCCATCGATGTCGAGGTTGAACAGTGCCTCACCGACCGACTTGTATGCGCCGGCCTTGACAAGTCGCTCGGCTTCGGCCTGAATCTCGTCGGCCTTTGCCTTCGGCATCTTTCCTTCTTCAAGGGGAAGCTGGATGCTCTTGAGGTAGTCGAGCAGCGTCTGAATCTGCTGTTCGTTCATCGGCCCGCCGCCGATGGTGCCCCATGGCGACATCGGCGAGAACGGACGGCCGTATTCGAGGATGAACCGCACCTCTGACTCCGAGAAGCGTTGGTACACGGTGTTGAGCGCCGGTGCTTTCCAGCTGACGGCTTTCACTTCACCGGTCTTCGGGTCGGTGACCGCGAAAGGCGCGTTGCCGCCGTTGGCCTTCATGCCGCCGTGGCAACCTGCGCAGTTGAAGCCGCCGTTGGCGGTGACATCGAACAACTTGCCGCCCCAACTTGCGAAGCGCTTGCTCCATCCGAACTCCGCGTTCGACTGGCGGCTGGGTTCGAGAACCCAGTAGAGCGGAAGCGAGATGGTGATGACGGCGAGGAACGCGAGACCAAGCAACTGTGTGCGCTCGAGCTTCTTCCCCTCGAGAACTTCGTCGTCGTAGTACGGCTTGCGGTTCGCAGCCAGTTCGATTTCGGATCCGTATTCGCGACGCGACCCACGGATGTTGAACAGTCCGTAGATGACCCACGAAACGGTGATGGCCGCGAGAACGATCCACGCGATGTTGACGGTGAGACCTGCGACCATGGTCAGTGACCACCCCCACCGGCGGCCAGGCAGTGCGGGCCTTCGGCTTCTTGCCCGGTGGTGTTGACGCCGATCGGCGGGCCACCAAAGACGGCACCCGTGTCGATGACAAGCACGCCGTTGTTCACGGCGACGCCGAAGCGGTCCATTCCGCGCGGAGCGGGACCACCCTTCTTCTCACCGACGCGGTTGTACATCGATCCGTGGCAACCACATTCGAACCATTGTGAGCTCTTGCAATCGGGGACGCGACAGCCGAGGTGCGGGCACTTCTGGTACAGGGCCACGACACCGGCCTCCATGCCGGCGAGCACCGCGGGTTGGCTGCCGTAGACGGCCTGTGCCTTTGCGAGCGAATCCTTCGGGTACTCCGTCACCCATGCGCGTGCTTCGGGGTAGTACATGAAGCCCTTGTTCGACTTGATGCCTTGCAGGACGTCATCGATCTTGCCAACGGCGATCTTCGAACCGAAACCACCGGCCGAGCCCTTCCACAGAAAGCCGACGAGCGATGCGCCGAACGCGCCGAGCGACGCGCTCATCAACGTCACCGTTGCGCGGTTGAAGAACGCACGACGCGTTTCGCCGAGCGCTTCGGGATCCGGTGCGACCCATTCGGTGAGTTCGACCGAATCACGCACGGCTACCTCGGTCGAGGTGGATGTTGCGGCCGATTCGTAGGCGCGACCCGACGCACCGGCGGTGGCCGAGACCGCGCCGCGGTCGCGCTTCTTGGTTTCGCGTGACAGTGCGCCCGCGCCACGCACCTCGGACTTGCGCGCCGCGGTGACGAACACGAGTCCGCCGAGGATGACGATCGCCGCAACCGCCAACGCGATGATGAGGGGAGTGCTCATGTGTGTGTTCCTCTCAGATCCCGATGATCACAACTCGAAGAAGATGCCGTCGCGCCACGGGAACACGAAGTTGAATCCCGGGCCGCGGAAGAACGAACCGATCATGACCAGCACCGCCCAGAACATGAGGTGCACGGTCATCAGGCTGGTGATGAACTTGCGGTCCTCGGGCTTGTTCGAGGGGTTCTTGTCGATGTAGGGCGCAAGGATCAACGCGATGAGACCCATGCCGGGCAGGGTCACGCCCGCGATCATCGGGTGGAACATCGTCAACAGTTCCTGCAGACCGAGGAAGTACCACGGCGCCTTCGAGGGGTTCGGGGTTTGGTTGACGTTCGCGGCCTGAAGCAACGGCGCGTTCACGAACCACGAGAAGACGAAGAGGAACGCCGTGCAGGCGAGTGCTGCGACGAACTCGACGGCAAGCAGGTGTGGCCACGTGTGCACCTTGTCGACCGGAGCCGCCTTGACTTCCTGGATCGATCCGGACTTGACGACGGTGAGCAAACGCTGCGTGTGCCCGCCGGGTCCGGCCCCGATCGGCAGACCACCTGCGGCGGCCGCGGCGACGACGGTCGTCGGCTTGTCGGCAACGGCGACACCCGAGCCGGCCGCCTTCGTGCGGTCGAGCAGTTGGTCGGGAATGCGGTCACCACCGGATGCGCCGTCGGCAGCATCGCCGCCGGCTGCTTTTTCACGCGCGGCTTGGGCGCGCTTTAGGAGGTGTTCGGGGATCTCAGTCATTGTTGATTACCTCCATCACAGTGGTCCGGAGATTCCGCCGTCCTTGCGGACGCGCCAGAAGTGAATGGCCATGAAGATGACGATGACGAACGGAAGCATGATCACGTGCAGCACGTACCAACGCAGCAACGTTTCGGATCCGATCTCGACACCACCGAGCAGAACGAAACGCACCTGGCTACCGAAGACCGGGGTGTAACCCATCATGTTGGTACCCACCGCAACGGCCCACAGTGCCAACTGGTCCCACGGGAGCAGGTAACCGGTGAACGACAACAACAAGGTGAGCGTGAGCAGGATCACGCCGATGACCCAGTTGAACTCGCGCGGCGGCTTGTATGCACCGTGATAGAAGACGCGCGCCATGTGCAAGAACACGGTGAGCACCATGAGGTGCGCACCCCAACGGTGCATGTTTCGCACCAACAAACCGAACGTCACCGACGTTTGCAATGTCTGGATGTCCTGCCATGCGTTCGCGGCAGTCGGTCGGTAGAAGAACATGAGGAAGATGCCCGTCACCGTGAGCAGGATGAAGAGGAAGAAGGAGAGTCCACCGAGGCACAGCGTGTAGCTGACCTTCACCGCGTGACGCTTCACCTTCACGGGGTGCAAGTGGTACAGCACCGAGTTCATGATGACGTACGAACGGTTACGCGGTGAGTCGGTGTAACCCTTGCGGAAAATCGAGCCGGGTCGGAAGATCGAGTTCCAGGCCTGGCTGCCCTGCATCTGCTCACCGATCTTCGAGACGCGGTCCTTCAGCGTCGGTGTGGGTTGGTCGTCAATCGTCTTTGCCATGTGGGGGTGCTCCTAGAAACGCATTCCGTAGGCGTAGCCGTGGTTGTTGGTACGAGTGTGAGAGTCGCCGGTGGCGACGGGTGCGCCGACCTTGCCGAGAATGATGACGCCGGTCGGACAACGATCGACGCACAATGCGCAGCGCGTGCACACGTCGTCGTCGATGATGAACATCACGTTGTCGCGCGGGTCGAGTCCCGGCTGTTCCGTGCCGATCGCTTCTGCAACGGCATCGGGGTCGACCATGTGGATGCACTTCCACGGGCAGATGTCGACGCAGCCCTCGCACATGATGCACTCGGACTGGTCGATGTGGATGAATTGCTTGGGCTTGACGGCTTTGGTGAGGTAGTCGGCGTCGACTTCGACCAACTGGTACTCGGTCGACCAGTCGGGCATGGGTGGGTTCGCATCTGTCTTGGCCATCTGGTGTCTCCTTTCCCTTTCTTGTCAGTGAATTTCGCGTTCGTGTTCGATCAGGTCTTGCGTACGAGCGGACGACCGTACGTCGAGGTCTCGAGTTCCTTGGCTTGGGTCTGTCCGCGCTTTTGCCACCACACGGCGAGGTACATGAAGAGGCCGATGTAGAAAGCGTGGATCACGACGACGATGATGTCGCGCAACGCCTCGTAGGAAATCTCGAACGGAAAACTGCCGCCGCTCGATTGCGCCTTCAGGATCCCGCCAGGACCCAGAAGGGGCTTGTCCTTGCGCCATCCGAGGTTCTTGTCGGCGTGGTCGATCCACTGGTGGGGCACGACGCCGAATGCGAGGAACAGCACCGCGAAGATGAAAGTTGCGCCGATCATCGCTTCGCCCCACGACACTGGAATGCCCGGTTTGCGGCGCTTGCCGTACGGAATCACGACGAGAGCAAGGACGGTGGTCAGGAGGAATGAGAAGATGAACGCCTGGTTCACTCCCGGCCACTTGAGAACGTCGATTGCCAGCATTTCGCCGAAGATCCTTTCCGGGCCCTCTACCGAGGGGACAGGGAAGCCCTGAAACTTCCTGACGAACACTAGTCAGCACCCGACGGTCGGCCCCTATTTCGGTGACATTCTCTTTTGCACGTGCGTCATGGAACACGCGCGTTAGATTCCCTTTCGCGCCACGCGAAGGATTAGGCTGACGCACCGTGACCGAAATCCCCGAGCACCTCCTCAAGCGTTCCCGCGATCGGCGCGCTGGCGGTTCCGGAGATGCGGCCCCTGCGGCCTCGGGTGCCTCGACCCCCGCGGTCCCGGCTGCATCCGCCCCCGCCAAGGCCGCATCGAAGCCCGAACCCGCCCCCAAGGTCGCCAAACCCGACTCCCCCGTGGTCGCTGCCGCCAAGGCCCGGCGCAAGATTCCGTTTTGGGCAATGGCCACCCTCAGCCTGCTGCCAGTCTGGGGTTTTCTGTACGTTTTGGCTATTAAACCCGCCGAAAAGACCGTTGAAGGCCCGATTGCCATGGGAACCGAGGTCTGGGGCGGCTGCGCAGGCTGCCACGGTGCCGCCGGCCAGGGTGGTGCGGGTCGGGTTCTGTACCAGGGCGAGGTCCTAAAGACGTTCCCCCACATCGAGGACATGCTGAACTTCGTCTACACCGGCAGCCAGGCCTACGCCGCTGCGGGAATCAAGGTGTACGGAGACCCTGACCGTGAGGGCGGCGCACATGCACCTCTCTCTTACAACGGCAACCCGATGCCCCAGCAGGGTGAGAAGTACGGCGGCGGCCTCACCGAGTACGAGATCCTTGGTGTCGTTTGTCACATTCGCTACGACCTCGCAGGCGCAGACCCGAAGGACGAGCGGTGGGCTGCGGAGTACGAGCACTGGTGCTCGCCTGAGTCCGAAATCTTCGCCGCACTCGAAGGCGGATCAACGTCGTTCGTATCCCTCACCGAGGACTTCAAGGCGTTGATGCCCCCGCCGAACGCGGTGGGCGTCGACCCACGCGAAACCACGGCAGCGAAGTAAGTCACCGCCCGCATGGCGGGCACGGTGGCGCATCGATCGCGGGTCGCCTCTACCCTCGACCGCATGGCCGCGTCGAGTGAAATCTCCACAGAAGTCCTCGTCGTTGGCGGCGGACCTGCCGGAGCGGCTGCCGGCTATTGGCTCTCGCAGTTGGGACACGACTGCATCGTCCTCGAAAAAAAGTCGTACCCGCGGGAAAAAACTTGCGGTGACGGACTCACTCCGCGTGCAGTGAAGCAGCTGGGCGACATGGGTCTCGCCGATGAACTCGCCAAGTTCCACCGCTACGAAGGCCTGCGTGCGACCGCACACGGCAAGGCTCTCGAGCTTCAGTGGCCCACGCACCCCACCTACCCACAGCATGGCTACGTCGTGCGCCGTCGTGACCTCGACATGATGGTTGCGCACAACGCAGCAAAGAGTGGCGCAACGCTGCTCGAAGGCCACGAAGCCCTCGAACCGATCATGGACCGTGGTTGTGTGCGCGGCGTGGTCGCAAAGAAGAAGGGCGACGACTCGACGATCGATGTAAAGGCCGAATACGTGATCGTCGCTGACGGTGCGAACAGCCGTATTGGTCGGGCACTCGGCACCTACCGCACGCGTGAGTGGCCCTACGGAACCGCGATTCGCACGTACTGGGAATCCCCGTTGCATGCCGATCCGTGGATCGAGTCGGCGCTCGACGTGAAAGACCGCAACGGCAATTCGATGCCCGGTTACGGCTGGATCTTCCCGGTCGGTGACGGCACGGTCAACATCGGCGTCGGTCTCTTGTCCACGTTCCGCGACTTCAAGGACGTGAACACTTCGCATCTCCTCGATGCGTACGCACACCAGGTCGCCGACTCGTGGAAGATCGATCCCGAAGCACCAACCCAGAAAGCCACTGCGGGACGCATCCCGATGGGCGGCTCCGTCGGTCCGAAAGTCGGTGCGAGCCACCTAGTCATCGGCGACGCGGCTGGCAGCGTGAACCCGTTCAACGGTGAAGGCATCGACTACGCGTACGAAACCGCACGAATGGCCGCAGAGGTCCTGCACGAGGCGCTTCTCACCGGCAATGCGTCGGTGCTGCAGCAGTATCCCGCGCTGCTCGACGCCGAGTACGGCCAGTACTTCAAGGTCGCGCGACTCTTCGCGCGTGTCATCGGTCGACCCGCGTTGATGCGCGAGCTCTCGCGAGTCGGCATGCAGAGTCGCTCACTCATGGAGTGGGTGCTCCGCATCATGGCGAACCTGTTGAGGCCGGATGAAACGGGTCCGGCGGAGGCTGCCTACAAGGCGGCCTCGAGAGTCGTTCGTCTGTTCCCTAACGCCTGATCAGTCGGCCGTGCAACGCACGGTATCGATGGCATCGGTCGACAAGTCGAGCGACACCTCCATGTCGGGACCGAACCGCTCGATGAACTCGCGGAGATTCGCGGTTGCGGTTTCGCATTCCCGCTTCGTCGGCGTCGCGAGGGGCACCACCCAACCGTTTTCCAGAACCGCATGGTCGCCTTCGTTCAACATGTCGACGACGGGTGGCAAAGGCAAGCGTGACAGCGGCTCGTCGCCCGACGCCGGCGTGAGCGCAAACCAGATCGGAGCATCACCCAACATCTCGGCCAGCAGCACGCATGCGTTGGGCGTCGAGAAATCGGTGCAAAGAATCTCGCCGAGCGTCGCCTCGGCGACGTAGAGCGTGCGCCCATCATCGAGTGCAAGCCGCGCGGTACCCGTCGTCAGACCATTCTTCACGGCCCAGTTCGGATCGGCCTGCACCGTGACAACGGACGCCGTGTAAGAAACGAAGTGCGTTCGTTCGGATTGCGCGGCGTCGCCAGCCGCGCGTACGGCGATCAACCACCAGGCCAGAGCCGCAATCAGCGGCACGCCGATCGCGAGTGCGAAACGCCACGTCAACACCTGACGCACCGTCTACACCCCGAGTCGGCCGGCGGCACGGTGCACGCGTTCGGCCAGATTGACGAGAACCGCGTCGTCGTGGCCTAGGCCCACGAACAATGCTTCATAGGCACCCGGAGCGAGAGCAACACCCTCGGCCAACATCGCGTGGAACATCTTTGCGTACAGTGCCTCGTCGGTCGTCTTTGCATCTTCGAAGTTGACGGGTAACGCGCCGCGTGCGGCTTCACCCATGAACATGCCGACGAGTGTCCCGACCACGGGGAACTGCGCCGTGACGCCCGCGGCAGCGCAAGCGTCACGCAACATCGATGCGAGACGGCGGGCGCGTGCGGCGAGTTCCATGTACACGTCATCGGTCAGTTCGTTGAGAGCCGCGAGACCCGCAGCCGTTGCCATCGGATTGCCCGCGAGCGTGCCTGCATGGAACACCTTGCCGAGAGGTGACAGCGTCGCCATGAGATCGCGCCGACCGCCGACGGCACCGATCGGCAGGCCGCCACCGATCACCTTCCCGAAACAAGTGAGATCAGGGCACACGTCGAACTTCTCTTGGGCGCCACCCGCGCCGAGACGGAAGCCCGTGATCACTTCATCGAAGACGAGCAGTGCGCCGACGCGGTCGCACTCGCGGCGCAGGCCCTTCAAGAAACCGGGGGCCGGCGCAACGACACCCATGTTTGCGGCCACCGGTTCGACGATGACCGCCGCAACGCGATCGTCGAGTGTCGGAACGACGTTGTACGGCGCGACGATCGTGTTCGCGACTGCTTCGTCGGGCACACCTGCCGTTCCGGGAAGACCGAGTGTGGCGACACCACTGCCCCCCGCCGCGAGCAACGCATCGGTGGCGCCGTGAAAATTGCCGTTGAAGATAACCACGCGTTTGCGCCCGGTCGCGCCGCGCGCAAGACGAACCGCGGTGCTCGTCGCCTCGGTGCCGCTATTCATGAGACGCACCTGTTCGCAGCTTGCGACGCGCGACGAGATCGCCTCGGCAAGTTTCATCTCACGAGGAGTCGGAGCCCCGTACGAGGTGCCGTCCGGCGCTGCAGCCCGCAGCGCCGCGGTGACGGCGGGATGCGCATGGCCGAGGATGATCGCGCCGTAACTCTGCACGAGATCGACGTATCGGTTCCCTTCGACGTCCCACACGTGTGCGCCCTCTGCACGAGAAACGATGTACGGGCTGCCGCCAACGGCCTTGAAGGCACGGATTGAACTGTTCACCCCTCCCGGAATCGCACGTGCCGAACGCTCGTACAGCACCGCGTTCGACCGCACACCCGCACCCGTGCACAGCGTCGGTTCGCATCCAGCGGCGGCACATGAATTCTCGTCGCAGTACGGGATCGGCGTGGCCGCCATGATGGGTCTCCTTCTCCGTGTCCGGAGGTCGTGCGCTATCGGGCCGTTTCGGCGAACCAGTGGGCGAGGTAGGTGAGAATGAAGTCGGCGCCGGCGCGCTTGATCGCGGTGAGGTGCTCGAGCGCCACGGTGTCGTGGTCGATCCAGCCGTTCGCCGCCGCGGCTTTCAGCATCGAGTACTCACCGCTCACGTGGTACGCGGCGAGCGGCAGGTCCGTCATCGCGCGAACGGCGGCGATCACGTCGAGGTATGCCACCGCTGGCTTCACCATCACGATGTCAGCACCCTGTTCGATGTCGGCCGCCACCTCGATCAATGCCTCGCGCGCGTTGCGCCAGTCCTGTTGGTAACCCTTGCGGTTTCCCCCGCCGGCAATCTGAACGTCGACCGCATCGCGGAACGGGCCGTACAACGCCGATGCGTACTTTGCCGAGTAGCCCATGATTGCAGTCTCACCGAAACCACCGCCGTCAAGGCCGGCACGGATTGCGGCAACCTGTCCGTCCATCATTCCGCTGGGTGCAACGACGTGAGCGCCAGCGGTCGCTTGCGCCAGAGCGGCCTTCACGTAAACCTCGAGGGTCGCATCGTTGTCGACGTGACCCTTTTCGTCAACGATGCCGCAGTGGCCGTGCGATGTGTACTCATCGACGCACAGGTCGGCCATCAAGACGATGCGGTCGTCGAATCGTTCGCGCAAGCGTCGCAATGCCACCTGCACGATGCCGTTCGGGTCGAACGCGCCAGAACCGATGGGGTCTTTCGCGAGCGGCACACCGAAGAGAACGACGCCTCGCACACCGAGGTCGATCAACTCCGCGATCTCTGTTTCAAGCGATGCGAGAGAATGTTGGACAACGCCTGGCAACGAGGCGATGGGCTGCGGTTGGTCGACTCCCTCACGCACGAACAGCGGTGCGACGACGT
The DNA here is from genome assembly GCA_041164425.1 of Actinomycetota bacterium. Lineage (GTDB taxonomy): Bacteria > Actinomycetota > Acidimicrobiia > Acidimicrobiales > Ilumatobacteraceae > F1-20-MAGs119. Next base: position 73,048 of record JBEAPO010000127.1, on the reverse strand, counting down.
CATTGACGCTGAGTCGCGTTTCGGCGACGAGCTCGCGCATCGCTGCGGACGATCGCAGGCGGCGAGGACGAGAGACGGGAAACACGCCTCAATGCTACGGGCTGAGCGTCGAAGCGAGTACCGCAGCGATGCCCGCAACCGAAGGTTCATCGGCCATCGCATCGACACGAAGACCGACACCCTCGGCGACCGCTTTCGTGACCGGTCCGATGACCACGATTGCTCCGCCAAATTCGGCACCTACCAGACGCGCCCAGTTCTCGGCGGCACTCCCGGATGCGAAGACAACCGCATCCGCGGACCGAACGCGTTCGATGTCGTCGGCCGAAGGTGATGTGTGAACGGTTCGGTAGACGTTGCAACGAGAGACCAGCCAACCCTTTGCCTCGAGACCTTCGACGAGCGTGGCATCAGCTCGGTCGCCCTGCACGACGACGACAAGCCCGTGGCCCGCAGGAAATTCGTCGACGAGTGAAGCGGCATTTGCGCGTCTCGACACGAGGTCGACGTCGTGTCCGATCGCTTCGGCCGTGGACGCACCGATCGCAGCAATAGGTGGCAGCGAAGACCCAGCCTCGTGCAAGGCGGCGACGACGCGCGCACCGTTCGGCGACGAGACGACCAGCCAATCGATGCGGTCGACATCATTCAGTTCGTCTCGCAAGCCGACAATGCCGTCATGTTCCTCGATGATGTCGATGAGCGGCAGTCGCACGACGTCAGCACCGAGCGAAGCGAGTGCTTCGGCCAGTTCGTCTTGTTGATGTCGCGGGCGAGTGACAACGACGCGTCTCCCGGCGAGTTCGCCTCTTGGCGTGTCGGTTTCCATCGTCATCGACCGGCGAGTTCACGTCGCGAGACGCGCGCCAACTCGGCGGCCACGAGTTGCGCCGTGTCGGGGTCCGCGACATCGGCCTGCATCACCACGGAACGAGCCTTCGGTGCGTCAGCCTCGGCGAGGAACGTGGTGATCGTTCCGGTTGCATCCACGTGGGCCCCGACGGGCAGGGAACATCCACTGCCGAGAACCGCGAGGAACGCACGCTCGGTCTCGACGGCAAGCCGAGTCGCCGCATCGTCTATCGCCGACAATGCGGCGCGCACTGCGGAATCCCCGAATCGATGTTCGACCGCGACGCACCCTTGCCCGACCATGGGAACGAAAACCGTTGGGTCGAGCGTCTCACTGATGCGGTCGGTGAGACCGAGGATCTCGAGAGCCGCGACGGCCATCACGATTGCCCCACCCTCGGGTATCCGTTCGAGGCGGGTCCCAATGTTGCCACGCAGTTCGACGAATTCGAGGTCGGGACGCACCGCGCGCAACTGCGAACGGCGCCTCGCAGAGCCGGTCGCCACCTTTGCGCCATCGACGAGATCGGCAAGGTGCGCCCCAACGAGGGCGTCGCGCGGATCACGGCGCGCGCACCATGCCCCGACGACGAGGCCGGGATCACCCTCTGTTGGGAGGTCCTTCGCCGAGTGCACGGCGATGTCCGCGCGACCGTCGAGCACGGCGCGCTGCACCTCTTTCACGAAGATTCCCTGTCCGGCCAACTGATGCAACGGCACATCGGCCCGCACGTCACCGGTGCTCTCGACGAAGACGAGTTCACAGGGTCGCGAGGTGGCCGTGGTGATCGCATCGGCGACGGCCTGCGCCTGCGTGCGCGCCTGTGGACTCGGTCGTGTTGCGACGCGGATCGTGCCGGTGTCGCCCTGTGATGCGGTCATCTTCGTCAGTGCAGATCGAAGAGATCGCGCAGCGCATCGGCGAGGCGTTCACCTTGCGGGGTGCCCGCACTCTCTTTCAAACGCACCGACGGCTCGTGCAACAGTTTTGCCGTGATGCCGCGCGTCAGTGCCTCGACTGCCTCGGCCTGTTCCGGGGACAGTTCCGCGAGTCGCTTCGCGTATCTTTCGACCTCGGCGATGCGCAATTCTTCGGCCGTGGCATGCATCGCGGCGATGAGTGGCGCTGCCTGTCGGGCGGTGGCGTCGAGACCGTAGCGCTCGACCTCCTCCGTCACGATGTCGGAGACCTTCGACGCTTCGCCTTCACGGTTCTCAACCCCGGACTTCACCCAGTCGCGCAGGTCGTCGAGGTTGCGCAGTTCGACGCCGGCAACCGCTCCTACGGATTCTTCGACGTCACGGGGCACCGCGATGTCGACGATGAACAACGTGCGACCGGATCGCCCCGACATGATCGGCTCGACGAGATCGCAATCAAGCACGAACGACCCCGACCCAATGCACGTTACGACGACGTCAGTGTCGAGCAGCGCTTCGCGCAACTCGGACATGGGCCGCATCGACGCACCGAGACGTTCGGCGAGGTCACGTCCACGAGATTCGGTTCGATTGATGACCGTGACTTCGGTCGTCGAATTCATCGCGAGCGCAACGGCAACACCTTCGCCCATCGTGCCTGCACCGACGATCAGAACTTTCCTGTAGGCGAGTGTGCCGAGAAGTTCGCGGGCCATTTCGACGGCGGCGAATGAGATGGACGTCGTCGAACGCGAAATACCGGTCTCGCTGCGCGCCCTCTTGCCGGTTTCGAGCGCATGACGGAACAAGAGGTTGAGCGTCGTGCGCGCGGCGCCCGCGGACTGGGCGAGCGACCACGCATCGCGGACCTGGCCGAGGATCTCGTTCTCACCGATCACGGCCGAGTCGAGGCCGCATGCAACTTCGAAGAGGTGGCGAACGGCAGCATCGTCGTGCTGGCTGTAAAGGTGCTGGTGCAGTTCGTCGCTGCGCAGGCCGCCAAGTTCGCAGAAGAATTCGGCGATGTCGTCGTAGGCGGCGTGGAACTTCTCGGTAACGGCGTACACCTCGGTGCGGTTACAGGTTGACAACACCACGGCCTCGCGAATGTTGTCCTTCGAAGACAGCGCATGCAGCGCTTTCGGCATGGCGTCGGCACCGACCGCAACACGCTCGAGTACCCGCAGGGGGCTCGTGCGGTGGTTCACACCGATGACCACTACCGACATAGCAACCCCACGCTATGCGCTGACGACCCGCGGAGGGCCACCGGCGGCCTCGCGGGCCACCGCGTTTGCGGCCCGACGCTGCTCGTAATAGCTGAGAATCTGCAATTCTCCGGCCAAATCGACCCGCCGGACTGACACCCCGCGAGGCACCGAGATCACCACGGGCGCAAAATTGAGAATCGAGCCAACCCCGGCGCGCACGAGCCGGTTCGTGGCCTCTTGGGCTGCCTCACCGGGGGTGGCGAGGACACCAATGCTCACGTTCTTTGATTGCACGACCTGCGAGAGATCGTCGAGGTGACGCACGCGCGCCCCGCCAACTACACCACCGACCTTCGTGGAATCTGTGTCGAAGACGCCCGCGATGGAAAAGCCGCGCTCGGTGAACCCGCCGTAGTTGGCGAGAGCCTGGCCGAGGTTTCCCGCACCGACGATGACGATCGGCCAGTCGTGGTTGAGTCCGAGTTCTCGTTGGATCTGGTACGTGAGGAAGTTGACGTCGTACCCGACACCCCGCGTGCCGTAACTGCCAAGGTATGAGAGGTCCTTGCGCACCTTCGCGGCATTCATGCCGGCCAGTTCTGCCAACTGTTCGCTCGAGACCTGGACGATCGAATCGTTCGACAGTTCGCCGAGGATGCGCAGATAGAGAGGCAGTCGCGAAAGCGCAGCTTCGGGAATGCGACGGCGAGGGGAGTCCGACACGTGGGACACGTTATGCCTTTCGCCCCCCAACCAGAAAGTCCTCGTCGGGTTTCGACCTATAACCTGCGACACATGACCCAGGGCGACGCCGTTGCCACCGCGCTCGCGGCGAGCGCGTGTCTCGTGGCGAGTGCCTTTTGTCTCCTCACCATCGACCGGTGGTTCCGCCGTCGCAGTCCCCACGACCTCGCGTGGTCGGTCGCCATGGCGCTCTTCGTCCTCGGGGCGGGCGCACTGTGGTGGGCCGAAAGCCGTGGGTGGAGCCCCGTCACGTTCCGGGTCTTCTTCCTCGCAGGTGCGGTTCTCAACGTCGCATGGTTGGCGCTCGGCACCGTCTACCTGTTGTTCGGCCGGCGCATCGGCGACGCGACAAGGACGATCCTGCTCCTTCTGTCGGGCTACGCCACGGGCGTCGTCGTCATGGCTCCGATGAGGGCGCCGGTCGACCCGGACTCCTTCCCCACGGCCAAAGAACTGTTCGGCGTCACTCCGCGCATCCTCGCCGCCGTCGGGTCGGGGGTACCGGCGATGGTGATCATCGTCGGCGCGCTCTGGTCGGCACTGCGCGTCGCGCGGGGTCGCATCCCGGCCGCCACGACATCGGCCCGTCGCGCAGCAACGAGCCCGCGCATGCTCGCGCTGGGCAACGTTCTGATCGCAATCGGCGCGGTCATCCTCTCCGCCAGCGGCACCCTCGCCGGCCGTCTCGGCAAAGACAAGGCCTTCGCGGTCACCCTTGCCGTCGGTGTGGTCGTTTTGTTCGCGGGTTTCATGGTTGCATCGAATGCGGTCGGCACCCGACCCCGCATCAGCGCAACGCTCGCCGCAGCACTTTCCCCGTCACATTGAGCGGCAATTCGTCGACGAACTGCACCTTCGTTGGGCACTTGTAACGCGACAGCTTCTTGCGCGAATGTTCGATGATCGACTCTTCGTCGAGATGGACGCCCGGTGCAGCCACGACGAAAACCTTCACTGCTTCACCCGTGTGCGGATGTGCGACACCCACAACGGCGCACGACCTGACACCGGGATGTTCGGCAACAACCGCTTCGACCTCGGCCGGATACACGTTGAAACCCGAAACAATGACGAGGTCTTTTGCGCGATCGACGATGAAGAGATTTCCATCGTCGTCGGCAACGGCGATGTCGCCGGTTCGCAGCCATCCTTCGGGTGTGAGAACCCGGTCGGTCGCATCGACGTCGTTCCAGTAGCCGCGGAACACGTTCGGACCCTTCACCCAGATCTCACCCTCGTCACCCGGAAGCGCGTCGTCACCCGACTCATCGACGAGCCGAATCGTGACGCCGCCGACAGGGACACCGATCGAGCCACGTGGCGACAGAACCTCACCGTCGACGACACGGGCCGTGGTCACGACCGGTGACGCTTCCGTCAGTCCGTAGCCCTCGGCGAGCACGATGCCGCACTTCGACTCGAGTGACGCGGCCACGTCCTCGGGCATCTTCGCCGCGCCCGTGACGGCAAGTCGCACCGATGCCATCGCCGAGCGATCGACTCCGGGCATCTGCGCCAACGCGGACCACATCGCCGGCGCGCCCGCCATGACGGTGACGCGCCTCTCGACGATCGTCTCGAGGGCACTCGCGGGGTCGAACCGTTCGACGAGCACGATCGTGCCTCCCGTCGCCATGACGCATCCGAACATCACGTTCAGGCCGAAGATGTGGAACATCGGCAGAACGCCGAATGACAGGTCATCGGCGTACATCGGCGTCGCCTGGACCGTGCTGCGGAGGTTTGACAGCAGGTTGCCGTGGGACAGCATCGCCGCACGTGGCGCCCCTGCGGTCCCGCTGGTGAAGATCAGCACCGCCAGGTCATCGGGGTGGACATGCGCCTCGGGTGCTTCGGTTCCGGTTCGCACCATCTCGTCGACCATGTCAGCGGTGACGACGTGTTCTACGGTCGGGACCGCGGTCGCGGTGATTCGTGCCCACGACGGTGCCGCGGAAGGCCCGACGACGACGGCCTTTGCACCGACCTCATTGATCTCGCGTTCGAGTTCGGTCGGCGTGGCCGTGGCATTCAATGGAACGGCGACGGCACCCATTCCGACGACGGCGAGATACGCCACGACGAAGTGCCGTCCGTTTGCCGCCATGATCGCGACGCGGTCACCCCGAGTGACACCGATCCCCTGCAATGAACCGCGGAAGCGGCGCACCTGACCCAGCAGTTCGCCGTAGGTCGTCGCCCGCCCCCGACTGATGATCGCCACCTTGTCGGCGGGATGGCCGACGATCACACCCGCCAGATTGTCGGGAACGGTCTCAACTGTCGGCATTCTTCCCCCACGACTCGTCGGAGCATCACACGGCTCGTCAGAGCATCAACAACTGAACGATGCCTGCCACCAAGATGACACCGATCAGGAGCGCGATCGTCAGGGTGGTGGCCGGCCTCACGATTCCAACCTACTGGCGCGGGGCATCGGGGACGATTCGTCCGAGCGAAACCCGCATCGTTGCTCCCGTTTCGCCCGATTGAGCCGCGCGCAGCACCACCTGGTCACCACTTGCGAGACCCACGTCGCGGGCAGCAGAGTCCTGACGCTTCGACAACGCCAACATTCCGTACGAGTCGATGACGAGTCCGAGTGCACCCTCGGGGATGTCGTCGAATGCGCGCACAAGTGGCGCGCTGCGATCCGTGCCGTCGACGACGACGGTGAGCCGCTGCGACGCACCAGCCAACGCGATGACATCATCGGGCCCCACGTTCAACTGACAGTTGCCGTACACATCGACCCAGGTGACTTCGGCGAGAATCTCGGCTTCTCCGATTTGGGGAAGTCCGACGAGGCCCGGCATGAGTATGTCGGGGTCGACGAGTTCGCCGAGTTCGTCGAACGCCACACCATTGCAGAGGTGCGCCGCAACTGGCGCAAAGACGTCGCGGCCAGCGAAAGTGGCACCGGGTGCGGGGATGTGGAGGTCGGCGTTCGAGAGAACGACCGCACGCTCGACACCACCCACCATTGCTGCGGCCGGAACGAGAAGCCCGTTGTCTGGCCCGACGAGGATGCCCTCGCCACCGGCAACCTCTAGTGCGATCATGCGACGCTTCGTTGAGACACCCGGGTCGACCACCGCTACCACGATGCCACGCGGAACGTACTGAATCGCCCGTGCCAACATGAGCGAACCTGCGCGCACGTCGTACGCACGAACATTGTGACCAATGTCGGTGATACGTACGTGTGGCGCAATGTCGGCGATGACCGATTTCATGACACCGACGAATTCATCATCGAGGCCGTAGTCGGTGAGCAGTGCAACGTGGTCGAATGGCAAACGGGTGCTCACACATCAAGTGTGTCGTGCATGTATCGATGTGTCATGCGAACGAACGAAAATTTCTCGCGAAAAAAACTTCGCCAAAAAAGAACGAAGGGGTCGGTGTCAACCCCCCGATGACACCGACCCCTCGGCGCGGCCCTTTCGGGCGCGACTCCCGATCGGCGAACCGACCGGTGATCAGAACCAAACCATACGGCCTCTTCGGGGGGTGAGAAAAGTGTCACGGCGCTTTTTCACAAAAAAGTTTCGTACTCGTGCAAAGTTGCACAATCCGCTGAAGCAAGCAGTTTTTACTGCTTAATACGGAGTCACAAAGACTGCCTCACGCACCGAGTTCGACACTGCGTGCGGTGGCCGCGCGCACTGCCGCAATGACCGCCTCGCGCCCACCCGACGCTGCCAGTGCGGCAAGACCAGCAGCCGTTGTGCCGTTGGGCGAGGTCACGTTTTCACGCAGGCGGGTAGGCGACTCCGGACTCCGCGCAAGGAGTGTCCCCGCACCGAGGAACAGCTGGCGTACGAGCGCCTCTGCGGTGTCAGCGGGAAGGCCCTCGGCGACACCGGCGGCGATCAATGCTTCCGCCACATAGAAGAGGTACGCCGGGCCCGAACCCGTGAGTCCCGTCACCGCGTCGAGTAGCGACTCCTCGACCCGCACGGCAAGACCGACGCTGCCGAGAACGGCCGCTGCGAATGCCTCGGCTTGGGCACCGCAGCCCTCGCCGAGCGCGAAACCCGCAGCACCCTCGCCCACCAGTGCCGGTGTGTTCGGCATCGCTCGGATGACGGCGACGCCGGGACCGGCGGCAGACGCGAGTGTGGCCAAAGTGACGCCAGCCGCGATCGACAACACGGTCGTGGCACCGCAGCCAACCGCAGCCCGCGTGGCGCCGGCAGCGTCAGCAGGCTTCACGGCGACGACCGCGTTCGTGCACACCTCAAGTTCGTTGATGATGTTCGAACCCGGGAACCGGTGACGAAGTGCGTCGCGCTTGCTCGCATCGACTTCGATGATCGTGAGATCGCCGGCCGGGAGGCCGCCGGCGATGAGTCCATGCGCCAGGGCACCACCCATGTTTCCGCCACCGATGATCGCGATTCCACCGTTGATCATGAGCGCAGGCTAGTTGCGATCGTGCGTTTACGCCGTGAAACGGCTGGCGAAGCCGATCCGAATGAGAACGGGGAAATGCCGTTCGACCGTGGCGTACAGCGTTCCGAGCACACGGTCGAGTTCGGGTTCGGTGACTCCCGACAGCACCAGTTCACCGCGCAGGAACAGCGCATCCTCGATACCGATCGCGAATGCGGCACCGACGATCTTGTTGCTGCGACGCAGGGCCTGCTCGTACACCTCGGCAGCGTTCTCCTCGGGTGCCGGCATCACGTAGGTCTCGTATTGCAATGTGCGCTGACCGAGCGAGAGCCACACCGTGGTGAACTCTTTCTCCTCGCCTTTCATACGCACGAACCAATGCATGTCGTCATCGGGATCACGGCCGACGGCGAGACAGAGCGGGTTGTTCTCCTTATAGGTGCCCAACCACTCATCAAGCTGACGGGCGAGAATGCCACGGTCGGCATCGGCCCAGATTTCGCTCATGTTCGCCTACCGACAAACAACGCGGTCGCGTGACGTCACATCTGCATACACGCGCCGCAGTCGCGCGGCGGCAAAGTTCCACGTATAGCGACGTGCTTTTTCGGCGGCGCGAGCGCCCATCACCGCCGCTTCGATCGGGTTGGCGAGAATGCGATCAACGTGGTGCGCGAAGACATCGGGACTGCGGTCGGCAACGAGGTGACCTGTCACACCATCGTCGACGATCGTGATGAGGCCGCCGACACCGCTGGCAACGACGGGCACGCCGCAGGCCGCAGCCTCGAGGGCGACGAGGCCGAAACTCTCGCTGCGCGACGGGACAATGACCACGTCTGCTGCCCTGTAGTACGTGGAGAGAATGTGGTGCGCCTGTGGCTCGACGAAATCGACGCGGTCACCGAGGCCATGTGCTTCGATGAGTGAGCTGATTCGCAGGAATTCTGACTCACCTTCGTTGCCGCTCGCGCCACCTACGACCAGGAGACGCGCGCGACGGTCGGCCAAGCGAGCCAGCGTTTCGACGGCGACGTCGAGGCCCTTCAGCGGCTGAATGCGGCCGACGAACAGCATCACCGGCTCGTCGTTCGCTAGGCGGAGGGCATGGCGGGCCCCGCGCCGCTCGCCGGGTGCGAAGAAGGCGTGCTCGACACCGGGTGCGACGATTTCGATCGACCCCGGCGGCGCGCCATAGAGCGACCTGAACTGACGTTCCTCTTCCGTGCACGACACGCAGATCGCATCGGTACAACCAATGATCGACGACTCGGCGTTCTCGCGCGAGACGGGTTCGGGGTCACCACCCTGGGCCTTCACGCGGGCGAAGGTGTGGAAGGTCATTACCAGGGGCAGGTCGAGTTCATGCTTCAGCCTGTGGCCCGCGATGCCCGACAACCAATAGTTGCCGTGCAGAACATCGGTTCCTCCCGAGGCAGCAATGTGGTCGCGCACACCGTCGGCAAAGGGATCGATGACTGACATGAGATCGTCCTTGGGCAAGTCGTAGTCACCCGCCTCGATGTGCACGACCCTGTGGTTCGGTTCGACCCCGACAACTTGCGGCAGCCCCGGCCGCCACGCACGGGTGTACGTGGTGCAATCGAGGCCGGCGTGGGCGAGTGCCGACACGAGCTCGCGCACATAAACGTTCATCCCGCCACCGTCGCCGATGCCCGGTTGGGCCAGCGGTGACGTATGCATCGACAGAATCGAGACGCGCTTCATGTCAGTTCGCCGCCGGGTTCACATAGGTGCGGTAGACGCTCAACAACGAATTCTTCTGGTCGGCCGAGAGCAGCGGGTCGGCGAGCACCGCCTCTTCTACCGACGGCGCGGATGAACCACTGCGCGGACTGTCACCGTCGAGAATGCCGGCGCGGACGTACAAGGTTTCGGCCGACACATGCAATGCGCGCGCGATCTGCTGCAGAATCTCGGCAGAAGGTTTGCGCAGACCGCGTTCGATCTGAGAGAGATAAGGATTCGACACGCCGGCAAGCCGTGAGAGATCACGGATCGACTGCTGGGCGGCCTCACGGCGTTGCCTGATGAAGTCGCCGAGGTCGACGAGACGCTTGTCCACACCGCCTGTCTAGTGACGAATTGGCTGAATGGCTACTTGGGCGAAATACCCGAAACATCGGGGATTTCGAGAGTCTCTCTGAAACTCGTCAATCGAGGAGGCTGTCGACCGTTGCGCCACCGCTTTTGTATCGCTCGACGAGCTCGCGACTGAGCGCGTCGATTCGACCGAAGAGCGCCTTGCGTTCGACTGATCGACCACCCTCGAAGTCGGACAAGGCGGTTTCGAGTGCGCTCAGTTCGTCGTCGTCGAGGTCTGCAAAGTCGGCGAAGTGGAGTCGATCACAGATCTCGGCGAGTTCGAGGACCCGCGGATGGTCGGCGCTCACTGTCGTGTCGCGCGGAGGCCTCGCCGAACCCGCGCCTTGCTGCTGGCCGAAAACGGTGGCCAGTTCGGCGGGTGCAGTGCTTGCGTGTGATCCAGCAGTACGACGCGCACGCTCTTCCCGCACGATGTCGAGGCGACCCTGTGCGATGCGACGCACGAACGACACGACGTCTTCCTCTTCCTGCAACGTCGAACGCATCGCGCGGAGTTCACCGAGCGACAACGACGACGGGTCGATGTCCGTGCCGGATGCGGGGTCGTCTGGTGCGGCGATGTCCGTACTCTAGAACCCACCGGAAACCGGAGGGAGGACGGCGACCTCGTCGGTCGGGCCAATCGGTGCGTCGCGCTCGGTCTCGTCACCGTTGCACCACACGCGACAGGTAGCGAGAACGGCGGCGAAAGCGTCGCCGTACCGACCGCACGCCTCGTCGAGCAATTCGCCGACGGTGGACGCGTCGATGACGTCGGAACTCCGCCCCGCCGCTTCGCGGGCCGACGCAAAGAGTCGCAGGATCGCCATGAACTTCAAGGGTATTGCCGGCCTCACGGGTGAACATACGGCAGAGCCAGAACACTCGGCATAACCTGAAAGATGTGACGGTCGCTCGGTTCCTCCTCGTGCGCCACGGCCAGTCCGAATGGAACTCGGTGGGCAGAATGCAGGGCCACGCCGACTCCCCTCTCACCCCCGAGGGCCGCCGTCAGGCTCAATCGGCGGCGCGAAAACTAAAGGGGTTCGACTGGGTCGCATCGAGCGACCTCTCGCGTGCGCTCGACACGGCTGCCATCATCGCCCACGAATTGTCGATCCCACTCCTGCCCGCCCGTGCCGGTCTTCGTGAAGTCGACGTCGGACCGTGGCAGGGCCTCACCCGACGGGACATCGAAAAACAGTTCCCCGGTTTTCTCGCCAACGACATGCGACCCGCGGGTTACGAGGCCGATGAGTCCGTCTTCGAACGCGTCCGCACCGCGCTGGTGTCACTCGCCACGCAACCAATCGGCACGCAACCAAGCAGTTCGTCGTCCGCACCCACCGGACTTCTTGTCACGCACAGCGGCGTCATACGTGTCATGCGTCGCGTGCTCGGACACCCCGATCAGCGCAGCCATCGGAACCTCGAAGGGTGCTGGTTCACCGTTACGGCTGATGGCACAGTGGCGGCGAAAGAGTCCGTCAACGTCCTGCGAAACGCAACGATCAGCAACACGCTCTGACGATGCGGCTATTCGACGAATCCTTCTCGCCTGTCGTGCGCAGACACGTCGTCCTGTTGACAGTCGCACGCACGACGGCGAACGCGTCGTACAGGTTTGCACCACCGTTCCTCGCAACGATCGCCCGCGGCTTCGACATGTCCATCTCGCAGATGGGAATCGCCCTGACCGTTTCGGAACTCACCGGTCTCGCCTCGCCGCTGATCGGCCAGCGCGTCGACGGCATGACGAGGCGACAGGCGATGAGGGTCTCACTCGCCGGTGTCGGTCTCGGCGCGATCCTCGCGGGTGCAGCACCGAACCTTGCGGTGTTCACGCTCGCGCTCATCATCTTGGGTGCGTCGAAGGTCGGCTTCGATGTGGCACTCAGTGCATGGATCGCGGATCACGTGCCTTGGAACAGGCGAAGCGCCGTCGTCGGTTTCACGGAGATGTCGTGGGCCTTCGGAATGCTCGTGGGTGTCAGTTCGCTTGGTCTCATCACCGCTGCCACCAACTGGCGTTGGGCTTACCTTGTTGGTGCCATCGGTGTGGTGTCACTGGCGTGGGTGGTGAGCAATCGGCTGCCAGTCGACGACGACGTGACGCACCACCACGACGAACCGCAGACGGGCGAACACGGAGTGTTGCTGCCCGGCAGTTGGCTCGCCATCGCCTCGTGCTTCACACTCATGGGCGCGATCCAGTGCATCTTCGTAACGTTCGGTCCCTTCCTCGAGGACACGTTCGGATTCTCCGAGGCCGGTCTTGCTGCAATGGGCTTCTCGCTCGGCCTGGCGGAACTTCTCTCGTCGACGTCGAGTGCCAGATTCACCGACCTGTGGGGAAAGCAACGAAGCGTCGCTCTCGGCGCGGTGCTCATGGTGCCCTCTGCGGTGGTGATCGCCGGCTTCGGCGACCGACTCGCGCCCGCACTCATCGGCCTGGTGCTCGTGATCATTGGCTTCGAATTCGCGATCGTCAGCCTCCTGCCGATCGGCACGATGCTGGTGCCCGGTCGTCGTGGCCGCGGTATGGGATTGTTGCTCGGGGCGGGCACCCTCGGTCGCGCCGCGGTGTCGGTTGTCGCGACGCGTCTCTACGACAACCACGGTGTCGAGCCCGCGGCGGTCGGTTCAGCCTTGCTTGCAGGCGCAACCGCAGTGCTGATTCTCGGTCACTCGAAGGTCATCCGCGATACGCGTTCGTGATCGGCAATCGCCGGTCCTTGCCGAACGCCTTCGTACTGATGCGCACACCCGGCGCACACTGACGCCGCTTGTATTCGTTCAGGTCGACGAGGCGCGCGATCCGCCGGACCAACGCCTCGTCGTGACCCAGAGCAACGATGTCTCCCGCTGTCATGTCGTCTTCGACGTACATCTCGAGAATCGGGTCGAGAATCTCGTACGGCGGCAACGACTGGTCGTCGCGCTGGTCGGGGCGCAGCTCGGCTGACGGCGGCTTTTCGATGATCTCACGGGGAATCACCTCGCGACCCGCGCGACGGTTGACGTGGTGGCACAGGTCGTAAACGGTCAGCTTGAACACGTCCTTGATGACCGCGTAACCGCCCACCGAGTCGCCGTACAGCGTGAAATAACCGACCGCCATCTCACTCTTGTTTCCCGTGGTGAGGACCATCCAGCCGTGCTTGTTCGACAACGCCATGACGACGGTGCCACGCACTCGGCTCTGCAGATTCTCTTCCGTGAGGTCGGCGGGCTTGCCCGCGAACGCGTTGTCGAGCATTCCGAGATACGCGGCGAATGCGGGTTCGATCTCGATTGTCTGCAGATCAATGCCGAGGTTCGCCGCCAATTTCACTGCGTCGGTGCGCGAGCCATCGCTCGAGTAGCGCGACGGCATAGAGACACCGTGTACGTGCTCGGCGCCAAGTGCATCGACTGCGATTGCAGCGACCAGCGCCGAATCGATACCACCCGACAGGCCAAGCACAACATCGGTGAATCCGTTCTTGCGCACGTAGTCGCGCGTTCCCACCACCAGTGCGTCGTAGACCTGGCCGAGATCGTCGGATGGTGCACCCGATGCCCCGCCTTCGAGAGTCGTGACGGTTCCGTCATCGGAGATGTCGACGACCAACAAATCATCGGCAAAGAAGGGACTCTGCGCGACGACCGCACCGCGCGCGTCGGCGACAAGCGAACCCCCGTCGAAGACCAGTTCGTCCTGGCCACCCACTTGGTTGACGTAGGCCAGCACGACACCGTTCGCGCGTGCACGCGCCGAAACGAGATCTCGCCGCACCTCGGGCTTTTCGCGATGAAAGGGCGATCCATTGATGCTGATGATCACGCGTGCGCCTTGCGATGCCTGGTACGCAACCGGTCCTTCGGCCCACAAGTCTTCGCAAATAGATACCGCGACACCGTGACCTGCGATCTCGAATATCGACTGGTCGTCGGGACCGGGTACGAAGTAACGCTCTTCGTCGAAGACGCTGTAGTTCGGCAGCAGCTGCTTGCGGTAGATGCCGAGCAGCCGACCATCCCGCGCGATGGCCGCGGCGTTGAAGAGGAGTCGTTCGGTGACACCGTTGACCGCCATCTCGGCATGGTCGACGAACCCGACGATGAGCGTGGTGGCACGGGTCGCGGCAACCAGTTCCTCGAGTGCACTGCGGTTGTCGGCGATGAAACCGGGCTTCAAAACGAGATCTTCGGGCGGGTACCCCGTGATGGCGAGTTCGGGGAAGGCCACGACGTCACAGCCCCCGGCAGCAGCGGCGGCGTAGGCACGCGAAATCACAGCGGTGTTGTCCGCCAGATTTCCCACTGTGGGGTTGATTTGGGCCAGTCCGAGGCGCAGTTTCGCCACGGCGAGAGGCTACCCACGGGTCCGTCGCCGTGCGTCTTTACACAGCGTTCACAATCGGGACACGGAAGGGAAACTGCCCCACGGCAGGATGTGCACCGTTCAGAACCCCTCATTGTGAAGGAGACCCAAGTGCCCTATCAGGCGGAATACATCTGGATTGACGGCACCGAGCCAACGCCGCTGCTGCGCTCGAAGACCAAGATCCTCGCGGACAACGTCACCACCCCGCCAATGTGGGGCTTCGACGGTTCATCGACCGAGCAGGCAACCGGCGACAAGTCGGACTGCGCGCTGAAGCCCGTCTTCTCGTGCCCCGACCCGATTCGTGGTGGCAAGAACATCCTCGTCCTCTGTGAAGTTCTTCTCGCCCAAACCGGCGAGCCGCATCCGACCAACACGCGTGCTGCATGCGCCGCAGCTGCCGAGAAGTACAAATCGGCAGAAATGATCTACGGCATCGAGCAGGAATACACGATGATGCGCGTTGACGGCACACCGTTTGGTTTCCCGGTAGGTGGCGGCATGCCCGCTCCCCAGGGTCCGTATTACTGCGGCGTCGGCGCGGGTCGCGTCGTTGGTCGTCAGATCATCGAAGAGCACACCGAAGCTTGCATGGAAGCCGGCCTTCTCATCGAGGGAACCAACGCCGAAGTGATGCCCGGACAGTGGGAGTTCCAGATCGGCGCCGCCGATGCACTCACCGTGTCCGACCACCTCACCGTCGCACGTTGGTTGCTCCACCGCATCGCCGAGGACTTCGACGTCGTCATCTCGCTTGCCGCCAAACCCCAGAAGGGTGACTGGAACGGTGCGGGCGCACACACGAACTTCTCCACGAAGGCGATGCGCGAGGACAAGGACATGAAGGCGATCACCGCCGCATGCGAAGCCATCGGCACCCGCGTCATGGAGCACGTCGAGAACTACGGTCACGACATCCAGAGCCGCCTCACGGGCAAGCATGAGACTGCGCCGTGGAACAAATTCAGCTACGGCGTCTCCCACCGCGGCGCCTCTATCCGCATTCCGTGGACAGTGGCCCGCGACGGCAAGGGCTACGCGGAAGACCGTCGCCCGAACGCCAACTGCGACCCGTACACGGTCACCCGTCTCATCCTCGAGACGGTCTGCGGCGCCTGAACCGCCGTCCACGCAAGACCACAACCGAAAACGTGTTCCGGGGGCCTTCGGGCCCCCGGTTCGCTTTTCGGCTGAGCACATTCGGCAAGAACAACGGCAGACTTGGGAGATGAGCGAGATGCTCGAACAGCAAGAACAGCAGCGTGACTACGTCCTTCGCACCGTCGAGGAGCGCGGCGTACGTCTCGTGCGGCTGTGGTTCACCGACATCCTCGGCAACCTGAAGTCCTTTGCCATCAGCCCGGCCGAACTGGAAAACGCACTGATCGACGGCATGACCTTCGACGGGTCATCCATCGAAGGGTTCAGTCGCGTGCAGGAAGCCGACGTTCTCGCGATCCCCGACCCGAACACATTCGAGGTGTTGCCATGGGCCGACCCGAAGGGCACCGAGGCGCGCGTCTTTTGCAACATCCACAACCTCGACGTCACGCCGTTCAACGGTGACCCGCGACAGGTTCTACGTCGCAACCTCGACGCGGCCGTCGAAAAGGGCTTCTCGTTCTACGTCGCCCCCGACATCGAGTACTTCTACTTCGCACCACCCAAGCCGGGTGAAACACCCCAACCGCTCGACGAAGGTGGGTTCTTCGACCTCACCACTTCCGACATGTCGACGTCGTTGCGCAAAGAAACCATTCGCACGCTCGAAACGATGGGCATTCCCGTCGAGTACAGCTTCCACGAAGACGCACCCAGCCAACACGAAATCGACCTTCGCCACACCGACGCGTTGACCATGGCCGACAGCGTGATGACGTTCCGTCTCGCGGTGAAGGAAGTCGCCGCAGCGCACGGCGTGCACGCCACGTTCATGCCCAAACCTCTCGAGGGAGTTCAAGGCTCGGGCATGCACCTTCACCTCTCGCTCTTCCGCGGCAGCGACAACGCGTTCTACGACGAGTCCGACCCGTACAACCTCTCCACAACGGCGAAGTCGTTCATGGCAGGTCTTCTGCGCCACGCCGCCGAGATCACCGCCGTCACCAACCAGACCGTCAACAGCTACAAGCGTTTGGTTCCCGGCTTCGAGGCGCCCGTGCACATTTCCTGGGCGCGCAACAACCGCAGCGGTCTCATACGTGTTCCGGTGCCGAAGAAGGGCAACCCCCTCGCGACGCGCATCGAGTACCGTTCGCCCGACCCTGCCGCGAACCCCTACCTCGCTTTCTCGGTTCTCCTCGCAGCGGGCATGAAGGGCATCGCCGAGGGCTACGAACTTCCGGTCGAGGCCGACGCCAACCTCTTCGAGATGGACGACACCGCGCTCACGAAGTTGGGTATCGGCCAACTCCCGCAGTCGCTCTCTGACGCGTTGAATCTGATGGAGCGCTCGGAACTCGTCCACGATGCTCTCGGCGAACACATCTTCGAATGGTTCCTGCGCAACAAGCGCAACGAATGGCGCGGCTACAAGACGCAGGTCACGCCGTTCGAGGTCAACCGCTACCTGAGGTCGCTCTAACAGATGTCGTCCGCGTCGCCTGACTTCCTCGTCGTCTGGCCCGACCCGCCGGCCGCCGACCTCGCGCGGACCCTCGACCTCGCCGGTTACAGGTGGAAGGCCGTCGCATCGCCCGACGAGGCGCTGGAACACGAACCTGCGGGCGGGTGGGCGGGTGCGGTCGTCACCTGCGACCAGAACCCCGAAGGGGCGTGGGCTTTCTGTCGCGCACTGCGACGTCGCGACGCGTTACCGTGTCCGATTCTCCTTCTCATTTCCGGAGCCGAACTCGGGCAGTTGGAAATGCGCGACGACGCTTTCGACGACTTCTGTCTGACGCCGTTCCACCCGCGCGAACTCGAAGCGCGCCTGCGGCACCTCACGTTCTCAGAGGGTGCGGTCACACGCGCCGAACTCATCGAGTACGGAGGTCTCGTGCTCAACCTCGAGACCTATCAGGCCACCTTCGAAGGTCACTCACTCGATCTCACGTTCATGGAGTACGAACTCTTGAAGTTCCTCGCTCAGAACCCAGGCAAGGTGTTCACGCGCGAGATGTTGCTCTCGCGCGTCTGGGGTTACGAGTACTACGGCGGCGCACGCACCGTCGACGTTCACATCCGTCGTCTGCGTGCGAAGTTGGGCGAAGAACACGCCAACCTGATCCAGACGGTGCGCAGCGTCGGCTACCGCTTCGGCCAGTCGCGCTGGAACGGCTGATCAGCCGCGAAACGCTTCGACGCCCAGCACGACTGCGAAGACGAAGAACGCAACCGCCGCACCGGCCCTGATCGCGCGCTCGGGAAGGCGCGAGCCGAGAGCTCGCCCCACGACGATCGCCAATGCATCGGCCGCGACCATGCCGAGCGTCGACCCGAGCCACGTACCCACCACTCCCTCACGCGTCGCGAGCGTGACGGTGGCGAGCATCGTCTTGTCGCCCAATTCGGCGAGAAAGAACACCGTGCCGACCGAGACGATGACGTGACGCGCGGTGCGCTTGGCGCGCTCCTCGTCCTCGCTCGTCAACTCGTCACCTCGCAGTGTCCACAGTCCGAACACCACGAATGCCGCGGCGGCGATCGCATTGATCGGGCGCGTCGGCAGTGCCGCGCCAACCACGGCGCCGATCGCCACCGACGCGAGGTGCACGATGGCGGTTGCAATCGTGATCGCAACGAGAACGGGAAGCGGCTTGTACCGGGTCGCGAAGGCCAGTGCCATCAACTGGCTCTTGTCGCCGAGTTCGGCAACGAAGATGACCCCGAAACTGACGAGGAAGGCGTTCAACCCGCGACTCGTTGGATACGCCGCGAGATGGTGTCGTGCAAGCGCAACATCTCGTCGACGCGATTGTTCACCAGTTGACCGCCGCGTACGACCGGTCGGCCCTGAACGATGGTGTCGCGCGCGGCGATCGGCCCGCAACGCAGCCATGCCTCGACGGGGTCGGCCACAGCACCCGCGAACGCGGGACCGGTGAGCGACCACACCGCGATGTCACCGACGGCACCGATGCTGAGCTCACCGATTTCGCCGAGTCGCCCGAGGCAGCCCGCGCCACCGATGGTGGCGCACTCGAGGGCCATCCGAGCGGTGCCAGCATCCGCACCACTGCGCAACTTTGCGAGAAGCATCGCCTGACGTGCCTCGAGCCACAACGACGCACTGTCGGCCGAGGCCGAACCGTCGACACCCAGACCAACGTGCACGCCCGCTGCGCGCAGATCAACAACGGGCGAGATGCCCGAAGCGAGGATGAGGTTGCTGCTCGGGCAGTGCGCCGCGCCGATTCCTGCGCGCCCGAGACGCTGAACCTCATCGTGGTTCGGCATCACGCAGTGCGCGACCCACGTGCGATCGGTGCACCAACCCGTGCGCTCGAGATACTCGGTCGGCCGGCAACCGAAAGTCGCCACGGAGAAATCGTCGTCCTCGCTGTTCTCCGCGAAGTGGGTGTGCAGTCGCACGTCGAGCGATTCGGCGAGTTCGGCAGAGCGACGCATCAGATCTTCGGTCACGCTGAAGGGTGAGCACGGTGCGAGTGCCACCCGCACCATCGCGCCGTGTGACCTGTCGTGATACTTCGCCACGGCCTCGGCTGACTGGGCAAGGATCGTGTCATCGTCCTGCACCACGTGGTCGGGGGGCAGACCACCGTCTTTTTCCGACAGCGACATCGACCCGCGCGTCGGGTGGAAGCGCACACCCAGATCCCGGGCGGCGGCGATTTCCGCACCGAGCAAGTCACCCGCGCCGCGCGGATAGAGATAGAGGTGATCGGTCGAGGTGGTGCAACCGGACAGTGCAAGCTCCGCCAGGCCCACCCACGCACTGACGTGCACGGCTTCTTCGTCGATCGCCGCCCAGAGCGGATAAAGAGTCTTCAACCAACCGAACAATGCGGCGTTCGTCATCGGTGGATAAGCGCGCGTGAGGTTTTGGTACAGGTGGTGATGGGTGTTGATGAGACCCGGCGTCACCAGACAATCGGTTGCATCGATGACGGTGTCGGCGGATGGCGCAGGATCGATGGACGACCCGATTCCCGACACGAAGCCGCTGGTGACCGCGACCCAGCCACCGAGAATCTCACGTCGCTGAGCGTCGACCGTCGCAACCAGGCGTGCGTTGCGCACCAGGAGATCGGCGCGCGACACGATCAGACGTTGGTGTCGAGAAGTTCGCTGTCGGCGTGGCGAGCCTCGCCGTCCTTCCACAGAAGGTGACCGAGCACGGCAGCGATCGCTGCTGTCGACAGACCGACGATGATCGGGAACGCGAGGAGTGCGAGAACGATGACGATTGCGCCCGGCATGGATGTCACCGTAGCGGCTTGTACGCCCAGGCTTCGATTTCCACCTGGCCACCCGCCGGCAGCGACGCGACACCGATGGTGCTGCGCGCCGGACGGCTCTTGCCGAAACCGGCGACGTACGCCTCATTGAAGGTGGCGAAGGTGTCCATGTCGGTGAGGAAGCACAGGGTCTTCTTCACGTCATTGATGGTGACGCCCGCCTCGGCGAGACGTGCCTTCAGGTTCACAACAGCCTGTCCGGTTTGCGCCGCGACACCCTTGGCCATGACGCCGTCCTTCAGACCCAACTGGCCCGAGACGATCACCCAATCGCCGGCACGCACGACAGGCGTGTACGGACCCACCGGCGCTGCAGCTTTGCTCGCGGCTTTCTTTGCCGTGCCTTTTTTTGCCGTGCCTTTTTTTGCCGTGCCTTTTTTTGCCGTGCTCTTCTTCGACACGGCTTTTTTTGTTGCCGATTTCTTGACGGTCTTCTTCTTGGCTGCCATGCCGCAACCTTATAGTTCGGACATGGCGTCTGTCTCTCGCGCGGTCGGTCTTTCACGGCGTGCGTTCATTCAACGCGGTGTCGGCATCGGCGCTGCGACGGTGGTTGCACCATCGTTCCTCGCAGCGTGCGGCGGTAGTGGGGGTGCGGGTAAAGGTTTCGACCTCGCCGGGTTCGACCTCGTGAAGCGCTTCCCCGGCGACGTTCTGGTTCCGGGACGTCTGCGCCTGCCGTTCTCTCTGGCAGGTAGCGAAGGCGTATTGACGGCCAGCGCGGATGTCGACATCCCCACGGCGCTGAGTTTCGCCATCACCGACATCGACGGCAAAGGCATCGGTCTCGACGACCCGCTCGTCGTGACGTCGCACGTCACCGATGTGCCCCAGCCGTACTGGCCACTCGAAGTGACGATCGACAAACCCGGGATCTACGTCGTCAACCTCGTCGGCAGCGACAAACCCGGTTCATCGATTCAGATTCTCGACCGGTCGGAGGTAGCCGTTCCCCTCGTCGGTGATCCACTGCCACCAGTCGACACACCGACGGTGTCTGACGCGCGCGATGTCGATCCCATTTGCACGCGCGAGCCAGCGTGTCCGCTGCACGACGTGACACTGCGCGAGGCGTTGACACTCGACAAGCCGGTGGCATACCTGCTCGGCACACCCGCCTACTGCCAGACGGGAACGTGTTCACCCGCGCTCGACGCGATTCTCGAGGTGCGCGACAAGGTCGGCGACGCGGTGACGTTCATCCATGCCGAGATCTACACCGACCGAACCGCAACCACACCGGCAAAGGCAGTGACGGACTATGCGATGAAATACGAGCCCGCGCTTTTCATCACCGATGCAAACGGTGTGTTGACCGATCGCCTCGATGCGATCTTCGATGCGGACGAGGTGAGGGCGGTATTCGCCCGCAACGGAATCAGCTGAAGCTGTTGCCGCAGCCGCAGGTGCGCGTTGCGTTCGGGTTGTTGATCGCAAAACCGGCTTCCTGCAGGCCGTCCTTGTAGTCGAGGCTCGCACCCTCGAGGAGCTGCGCAGAAGCGGGGTCGACGATCACCTTCACGTCACCGAACGTGGCGAGCGTGTCGTCGGTGGCGACATCGCCGTCGAAGTACATCTCGTAGGAGAAGCCGGAGCAGCCGCCCGGACGCACCGCGACGCGGAGCGCGAGGTCGTTTGCGCCCTCGGCCTCGAGCAGTTGCTTGACCTTCGTTGCTGCTGCATCGGTGAGAGTGATCATGCAAAAAATGATACCGATACATTTGGAGCATGGAAAGCGCACCCGACAGAAATCCGGGCTCGTCGGCAGGGTCTTTGCCCTCCCCCGATGCGGTGCGCAACCTTTTGCGGGCCGTGATCGACCCGGAACTCGGAGACAACGTGGTCGACCTGGGCATGGTGGGCGAGATCACGGTCGCCGGCGACGGAGTCGTGCACGTCGGGTTCAAGCTCACCATCAAGGGCTGTCCCTTGCGTGCGCAGTTGAAAAAGGACATCGAGTCACGCCTCGAGGTGCACCCTTCGGTCACCAAGGTCGTCATCGATTGGGGCGAGATGACGGTCGACGAACGCACGGCCGTGATGACACGGGCGCGTTGGAACGCACGAGAGAATGCAGCCGACACCGCGGTTCCGGTGAACGCACGGGTGTTGGCGGTCGCGAGCGGCAAAGGCGGAGTTGGTAAGAGTTCCGTCACCGTCAACCTCGCAGCGGCGCTCGCAGCAAGCGGTGCCACCGTCGGTGTACTCGACGCCGACATCTGGGGCTTCTCGATTCCCCGAATGCTCGGCATGCCCGACCGCCTGCAGGCCGAACGTGTCGAGGGTCGGGACAAGCCGATGATCCTGCCGAACGAACGCCGCGTCGGTAACGGTCTCCTGAAGGTCGTGTCGACGGGAATGCTCGTCGACGACGAGGGCACGGCGCTGATGTGGCGCGGACTCATGTTGACGAAGGCCGTCGAGCAGTTCCTGAACGACGTCAACTGGGGACACCTCGACTACCTGCTCATCGACATGCCACCCGGTACGGGCGACGTCCAGATGGGTCTCGCGCGTATGTTGCCGCGCACCGATCTCTTGATCGTCACCACCCCCGCCATCTCCGCACAGAAGGTCGCGATCCGCGCAGCCGACATGGCGCGCCGCAGTTTTCTGCGCGTGGCAGGGGTCATCGAGAACATGAGCCACTTCCGTTGCGACCACGGCGAGTCGTATGCGCTCTTCGGTGTCGGTGGTGGACGCGCGCTGGCCGAAGAGATCGGCGTCGAACTTCTCGGTCAGGTTCCGATCGAACCCACGGTCGCCGCGGGCGGCGATGCCGGCGAGCCGGTCGCGCTGCACGGCACGGGTGAGGCCGCACGGATCTTCAACGAAATTGCTGCAGTGCTCGCGGCGCAGACGGTTCCGTTCGAAGCGATGTCGGGTTGTAGTGCACGCGACGAAAGTGACGGCGTCGCCGTTGCAATCCGGCCGCGTAACTGATTAGTCGGGCAAATCGTCGTAGCCCGGTTCGTCGGGCATCACGACAGCGGTGACCTTGCCTTCGTCGTTGACCCGCAGGCGCGGGATGATTGCCGGTGGGATACCCACCTTCATTGCTGCGGCAAGAGCCTCGTCCGCCGTGTCGTGCGGAACGAGGAACTCGAGGTTGCGGATGGTCGGCGGGATCATCGCCAGTTCCCCGCGCTTGAAACGTTCGAGTGCTTCGGTCGGCGACACCCACAGACTCTCGATCGTCTCGCCATCGTCGTGCAAAGGATCCTGGGCCTGCGGGGCACGGGCGAGGAAGAACCGGGTATCGAACCGGCGGACTTCGCCTTTCGGGGTGATCCAGTGGCTGACGTACCGAATGGAGTCGGCGGCAAGACGCAACGATTCTCGGTCGCACAGTTCGTGCAACCCGAGAGAGCCATCGTGGACATGGTGGCGATAGTCGGCGAACCGCGCGGCGACCGTGGGGTCGTCGAAACGCACGGGTTCCCCCGTCGACGCGTGCCGCGCGAGAAGTACTCCCGCTTCTTCGAAACATTCGCGGATCGCCGCAACCCAATACGCGAGTCCACCTGATGGCAGCTGCAGCAGATGACTCGCCTCGGCGTCGGTGAGGCCGTCACAGAGGTGTTCGATGTGATCACCACCGTCGACATCGTCGACCTTGCCGCCGGGAAACACGTACATACCACCCGCGAACACCGCGTTCAGCGTTCGACGCAGCATGAAGACCTCGATGTCGTGGGTCGCGTCATCGTCGCGCACCAGCATCACGGTGGCAGCGGGTTTCACCGGAACGTCGTCATGAATCTCACGGTCGCTCGATGCGCGGTGCTTCACGGCTCGATCTCCTTTGGTGCGGGTACAGGACCGCGGTTGTCGAAAGTGCCGTGCACGTCATGGACCGTGCCGTTGTCGACGATGCGGCCGCTGTAGGTCGCGATGACCTGAATCTTCTTGCCGTTGCGTCGTCGCAGGACCGACCGAAGCAACAGTCTGAAGGGAGGCAACAACAGCAAGAGGCCCACGACATCGGTGACGAACCCGGGCACGACGAGGAGAAGCCCCGCTAGCAGCAGGCACACGCCGTCGAGAATCTCGTTCGAAGGCATGTTGCCGGCAACAACCTGTTCTTGCATGCGACGCAGTACGCGCAAACCTTCGCGCTTCACCAGCACGGCCCCGACTACCGAGACGAGCAGTAGCAGGGCGATCGTCGGAAAAACGCCGAGCCACGACCCCACCTTGATGAGCGCATAGATCTCGGCGAGGGGAAGCGCAACGAAGATGAGAAAGAAGACGACCACTGACACGCAGGCTAGCGACCGTTCGGGACGCACATTAGGTTGGCAAACGTGAGCGAACGCCCGCCCTCCGTCGACTCCCTCGCGCGCGTCATCACGGCCGGCTCGACACTGCCCCACGCACTCGCGGTGCGCTGCGCAAGGCTCGCGATCGCCGGTGGCGGCGACTTCGAGTCCACCGCACTCGAGATCGCTCGGGGCATCGAACTCTCGCTGGTGCAGCCCGTCGTCAACGCAACCGGCGTGCTTCTCCACACGAATCTCGGTCGCGCGCCGCTCGACGCAACGTTTTTCGGTTTCGTCGACGTGGCACGCCCAACTTCCCTCGAATTCGACCTGGGTTCCGGGGCTCGGGGTTCTCGCCTCACCGCAGTGGCAACTCTGCTCGCAGAGTTGACGGGTGCGGAAGACGCCGTCGTAGTCAACAACAACGCAGCGGCGGTCTTGTTAGTGGTCGGCGCGCTCGCCGCCGGACGCGACGTCGCGGTGTCCAGGGGCGAGAGCGTCGAGATTGGTGGCGGGTTCCGCATCCCCGAGGTACTCGAGACATCAGGCGCACGTCTCGTCGACGTCGGTACCACCAACAAAACCCGGGCATCCGACTTTGCGCGCGTGATTTCGAAGCGTGGGAACGACGTTGCGCTCATCATGCGGGTCCATCCGTCGAACTTCCACATCGAAGGATTCACCGAGCAACCCTCACTTGCCGAACTCTCGGCTCTCGGTGTCCCGGTTGTCTCCGACATCGGTTCCGGGCTTCTCGACGCGCGATGCCCATGGATCGATGGTCCCCCGCCGACGTGGCTGCACGGTGAGCCTGCCGCTCGTCAGGTACTCGCCGAAGGTGCCGCGCTTGTGACGTTCAGCGGCGACAAGTTGATGGGCGGACCACAATGCGGCATCATCGCCGGTCGCGCCGACCTCGTCGCGGCCTGCCGCTTACATCCGTTGATGCGCGCGCTGCGCCCCGGCGGCCAGACACTCATCGCACTGCAACGAACACTCATCGCATTCGCTGCCAAGCGCGCCTGCACCGACATACCGTTCTGGACGATGGCAACCGCCTCGGTCGAGACCTTGCGCGCACGTGCCGAGTCGGTCCTGCACACGCTCGGAACCGGCCACTGCGATCGGCTCGGAGCACACGTCGTCGACAGTGCCGCGGTGCCGGGTGCGGGTAGCACGCCGGGCGCGACGGTGGCGTCGGTGGCGATCGTCATCGATGGTGATCAGTGCACGCAACTGCGCGGAAATCGCATCCCCGTGATCGCGCGGCGCGAGGGCGACAACACGATTCTCGACATGCGTTCTGTCGCATCCGCCGATGATCAGGTCATCGTCGATTCGCTCGTCTCCCTCGCAGAATCATGACGGTCATCGCCACTGCGGGGCACGTCGACCACGGCAAGACCTCGCTCGTCCGTGCTCTCACGGGTATCGACACCGATCGGCTCGCCGAGGAAAAGCGCCGCGGTCTCACGATCGACCTCGGCTTCGCACACGCCAACGACCTCTCCTTCGTCGACGTACCGGGCCACGTGCGCTTCCTTCGCAACATGCTCGCCGGAGTCGGTGGCATCGACGCTTGCCTCTTCGTTGTCGATGCGCGCGAAGGGTGGATGCCCCAAACCGAGGAGCACTTCGAAATTCTCCGATTGCTCGGCGTCCCGACTGGCGTCATTGCCATCACGAAGTGTGACCTCGTCGATCCGACTGAGGTCGACGAAGTGGAAGCGCTGATCCGTTACCGGTGTGCCGGATCATTTCTCGATGGTGTACCCGTTGTGCGAACGAGCATCGCCGACGCCGACTCCGTCAGCTTGCTCAGACGATTCCTGGGGGCGATTCCTGCGCGCTCGACGATGCCGACGACACGTCCGCGTCTGTGGATCGACCGCGTGTTTGCGGCTCCGGGTGCCGGAACCATCGTCACGGGAACACTGATCGACGCACCGCTCGGCCGTGGTGACGAAGTCGAGGTGACACCGGGCTCGATGCGTGCGCGCGTGCGGGGGCTGCAAACGGCCGGGCGAGAAGTCGAAGTTGCGCCACCCGGCACCCGCGTCGCGGTGAACCTGGCGGGCGTCGCACACGGCGACATCGAACGCGGACACCAGATCATCAAACCCAACGAGTGGTGGCTTGCCGACACCTTCGACGCGACCCTGCACGTCTTGCCCGGACTGCGCCATGCGCTGTCGCGCCGGGGCAATTTTCTCCTCTACGTCGGCACTGAGGAACTATCGGCGACGATCCGACTCATCGCAACCGAAGAACTGCAGCCGGGAACTTCGGGGCACGCGCGGGTCTTCCTGCCCCGCCCACTCGCGCTTGCTCCACACGACAGGTTCGTCATTCGCGAGACGGGTCGTGACGAAACGGTTGCGGGCGGTGAGATCATGGAGGTCGACCCGACGTCGCGTCTCTCTAAGGCACAGCCCACGACCGATGTCGAAACGCTGATCACCCGACGCGGGGTCGTCGGAACGCACGAGGTGTTCCTGCGCACGGGTCAGGTGCACGAACCAACCGTCGATGACGTGATCTTCAGTGCAGCGATGCTGTCGGCCACACATGCCGAACTCATCGACATGGTGCGTAACGCGGGTGAACGGGGTGTCGACATCGCGGCTTTGGGTGAGGCATTGCGGCAGGCGGTGAAGATGCTGCGGCCGGGTATTGCGGTTGTCGAGAGCGGCCGTTTGTACGCCCCAGACCGGGCTCCGTCGCGTCTTGCGCACAGTCCGGTGCTCGAAGCCTTCGAGAAACAGTTGGTCTCGCCGCCCGATGCATCGGGTTTCGACCGCGACGAATTGCGACGGTTGGTGCAGTCGGGGCGTCTCGTTGCGATCGGTGGCATCCACTTCGCGTCGAGCGCACTCGACCACGGACACGACGTCGTGCGCCGGTTGCTTGCCACGAAACCCGATGGCTTCAGTGCGAGCGAGTTTCGCGATGCACTTGGCACGTCGCGCAAGTTCGCGATTCCCCTGGCCGAGGCTCTCGACGCCCGTGGCATCACGCGTCGCCGCGGCGATGTGCGTATTGCCGGTCCGCGACTGTGATCGATTTTCGAGCGAACTGATTCGTTATTGCTGCGCGCGCAACGCGCGACGTTCCGCTTCGTTCAGGCCACCCCAGATGCCGTGCGCCTCGCCGGTCTTCAGCGCATGCGCCAGACACTGCTCGGAGACGGGGCACGCAGCGCACACTTTCTTGGCACGAGCCTCGCGATAGTCACGCTCGTCCTTGGTCTCAACGCGCACAGGGGGAAAGAAGGCCTCGGCGAGCGCGCCCTTACACCTTGCCTGGCGTTGCCAAGCAAGGCCAGAACGGCCATGTTCTTCTTCGCGGCGTAGCGCCACTGTTCCCCCCCAGTAAGTAAAGTTCACCTTACGGCAGGAGGACCCACGGGGCAAGGGGCCCCGGCGAGGACAAATTGGCCGAAATTCGGGCTTTAGTGCCGTTCACGGTAGTCCTTGGCGGCCCCCTCGAGCGGCTCAACTTCGAGGGTCACCCCGTCGATTGCCACCACGTTGACGGCCGCCCCCCGTTCGATCGGTGTCGCCCGGTTCGTGCGGGCACGCCAGGCCCCCTCGTGGACCCGCACCGTCCCCTCGGGAGAGATGTCGTCGAGTGCCACACCCTGGGACCCGACCAACCATTCGCGACCGATGGTCGGGGTTCCAAAACGAGTCCGGGTCATCGACGGCATACCGACGATGTATGTCAGCGCCGCACCGCCGATACCGACGAGCAGAGTGATCCACGAAGGTCGCAGGTTCGCACCGTCGACGTCTCTGAACAAAAAGAGTGAGCCGATCGAGAACAAGACGAGACCGACTCCGGTCCACAAGCGCGGCACGCCGACCTGCACATCGACGGCGAAAGCCACCATCGCGAGAGCCAGTGCGACGAGCGCGACTCCCCTGATCGGCAGTTCCGCGAGACCGAAACATGCGAGCACCGAACAGACGGCCCCGACGAAACCCGCAATGCCGATTCCAGCTGTGAAGAATTCGAAAATGAGAAGCGACAAGCCGATGACAAGAAGAAGGTACGTCACGGGCGAACTTGCAACCGTGTGGAAGAGCCGTGGCACCAGACCCAACTTGAAGAATCGAACCGTCGTCGCCTCGCGCACGACTTGGCCGGTTCCGTCGAGTGATTCGGCCACCGTGTCGAGCACCTTGCCATCCACGGTCAGACCATCGAGCGCGAAGACCATGTTCTTCAGCACCGGCACGCCCTCATCGTTGCTCGCGAACTTGAGTGCTCCGGTCTTGCGTGCGTCGGCGAAACCGAGGGTGTCGGTTTGCAACAAATCGGCGCTGGTGCCGAAGTCGAACGTGACTCCCTCCGCGCTGACAGGTGTACCCATTTTGCCGATTCGCGAGCCGGGGGCCATTGCGGTCACGTCTGCAGCCGCCAACATTTGCGCGGCCATTCCGTAGAGGCGTGACCCCGACGGACCGACCCAAATCGCCACTGGAACCTCTGCAGTGGCGATGCGCTCCAGAAGTTCGGCCATGCGCGAGCGGTCGATAACGGCACCGCGAGTGTTCACTTGCAGAATGAGTGCTTGCGCGCCGGCGTCCGCCGAGCGAACGAGCGCCTTTTCGATTGCATCCGCCTGGATTTCGTCGAGGAGGCCGCTCACTTCTTGCACGTCGACCGGTGTGAGTCGGGCGGCAGCAGCTTCGGCATCGGCGTTACCGCTGCCTTCGGCCGCGACGGGGCCGTTTGCAAGACCGAAGAATGCGCATCCCGCGAGCGCGACTGCCAAGATGAGTTTTCGCATGCCCGTCCTTTCGTCAGATCCGTTCGGTGTTTGAGTGGACCCGAAACTCTTTTTGTCGGCATCCCGCGTCCTCATTGTTGCGGGAAAAGGTGGCGTGGGGAAATCGACGGTTGCCGCGACTCTCGTCACTGCAGCCCAACGGGTCGGCCTGCGCGCGCTGCTCATCGAGACCGACGGCAAGCCGCTGCTCATCGATGACGCCGCCGATCAGGGTCTGAGCGCACGGACGATCACCCCTGCCGAGGCCCTGTCGGAGTACCTCGATAACTCGGGCCTGGGACGCATTTCACGTCGCCTCGTCACCTCGGGAATCGTCGACGTCGTCGCATCGGCGTCGCCGGGGATCGACCACCTGCTCGTCCTCGGCAAGGTGAAACAACTCGAGCGCGAGGCTGCAGCCGACGTGATCGTCGTCGATGGACCAGCGGCGGGTCATGCCCTCACCATGCTGCGCACGCCACGTGCGCTCGCGGATTCTGTCGTCGTTGGTCCGATCAGACAGCAAGCGACCGACGTTCTCGCGATGCTGAACGACGAAGCTCGGTGTCAGGTCTTGCTCGTCACGATCCCCGAGCCGACACCCGTGAACGAGGTCATCGAGACCGCCTTCTCGCTCGAAGAAGACATCGGGGTGCGTCTCGCTCCACTTGTGGTCAACCGTGTCGACGACCATCCACCGATTGCCATCCCCGCATCGATCGCATCCGACTCCTCCGTGGCACGCGCCGCAAGGTTCCGAAACGATCGCATCGCCGGACACGCGAGGTCGATCGCCGACCTGACGCAACGCTTGCCCTTGGCCCAACTTCACCTGCCACTCGACACGAACGCAACGCTCGACGAACGCACGACACACCTCCTCCGTGCAATCGAGAATCTGGAAGGAAGCGCGTGACGAGGCTGGATGCGGTCATCGACGACGCACGCGTCGTCGTCGTCGCCGGAAGTGGCGGCGTCGGCAAGACCACACTTTCTGCCGCAATCGCGCTACGCGCAGCCGTAGCCGGCAGACGGGTCGCCGTCGTCACAATCGACCCGGCGAAACGCCTTGCCGACGCGCTCGGGATGGGCGGCGAAGAAGGGACGGTGGGAATCGGCAACGACCCGGTACGCATCGCGCTCGACGATGCTCGCGGCGAGCTGTGGGCGTTGATGCTCGACACGCGCTCGACGTTCGATGCACTCGTCGATCGTTACAGTCCTGACGCCGAACAAGCCGCGCGTATCCGATCGAACCTCTTCTACAAGAACATCTCGGGTGCGCTATCCGGAACACAGGAATACATGGCCGCAGAAAAGCTCTACGAGCTGACCGGTGACGATCGTTTCGACCTCGTCATCGTCGATACCCCGCCGACGCGACAAGCACTCGACTTCCTCAGCGCGCCGGCCCGACTGCGTCGCTTCATCGATCATCCTCTCTATCGCATCGTGATCGCACCTTCGTCGATCGGTCTGCGTGCGGTGAGCACCGTCACTCAGCCGGTGCTGCGCACGATCGCGCGTGTCGTCGGTGCGCAGGCGCTCGATGATGCACTCGCATTCTTCAAGGCGTTCCAGGGCCTCGATGCCGGGTTTCGGCAACGCGCACACGACGTCGACCGCGTACTGCGCGAGCCCTCCACGAAGTACGTCGTGGTGACGAGCGGCCAACCCGAACCGATTGCCGAGGCGAGTCATTTCATCGGCGAACTCGGGTCGGCTGCGGTTGACGTCTCGCTCATCATTGCGAATCGCTTGATGCCCGACTTCGGCAACGACTCTGTTTCATCCGATGATGACGCGCTCGATGCGGCTCTGCGTGAAAACCTTCGCGAACTCGCCGACGAGCGACGTGCCGAAGACGGCAACCTCGAACCCCTTCGGCAGGAACGACCCGACACGCCATGGGTTCGGGTTCCTTTGGTTCCCGAACTCGTCGACGAGCGCCTCGAAACGCTCGGTGCGTTGCGTTTGCTTGGGCGTGCTCTGGGAGATGCCGACTAGAGTCGCCGTCGTGCACATTCTCGTTGCCACCGATGCCCAGTGGGTTCTAGACGAAGTCGTCGCCGCGCTCGGGTCACCCGAAACTTCTTTCACCGTCTGTTCGAACGGCCGCGACGTCACCGACGCTGTCAGCGCGAGGACACCCGACCTCGCCGTACTCGACTCACAGATCGGGTCGATGGGAGGCATGGCCGTGACCATGAACCTCCGCCTCGACGAAACAGGTGGCCGCCTGCCCCACGTGCCGGTGCTCATGCTGCTCGATCGCGAAGCCGACTCGCAGATGGCCAAGCGCAGTGGTTGCGAGTCTTTCCTCGTCAAGCCGCTCGACGCTCTCCGCTTGCAGCGCGCCGCAAAGTCGGCAATCGGCAACTAACCCGACGCCTCCAAAGTTCTACAGCGGTCGGATCGCCTCGGCGGGGGCAAGGTGGGCCGCCCTCGAAGCAGGTGACAGACCCGCCAACGCGCCGACAATCACGGCCGCGCCGAAGCCGGCGACCAACGTCGACACCGGAAGAGCGAAAGAGATGTTCCGCAACGCGCTGTAGCCAGCGGTGACGAGGCCGCCGAGAGCAAGACCAAAGGCTCCACCGAGGGCCGACAACATGACAGCTTCAATCACAAATTGCAACCTGATGTGGCGCTTAGTGGCGCCGAGTGCGCGACGCACGCCGATCTCAGTCCTTCGTTCAAGGACCGAGATCACCATCACGTTGGCGATCCCAATTCCGCCAACGAGAAGCGAAACCGCCCCGAGACCGATGAGCAGTGCGGTCAACGCATCACTCGTGCTCTTCTTGGCTGCGATCGCATCGGAAGGTCGCGATACCTCGGTCTCTCCCGGACTCTCGGGATTGGCCGTTGCACCAAGCACCGCTTGAACGGCATCGACTTGGTTGGGTTGCGCAACCACATAAACAGTCGTCGGTTCGACATTTGCGTCGAAGAGATCGATGGCGATCTTCGAACCGACGAACGCAGCGGAATCCAGATTCGGGAACAGCGGAATGCGATCGAGAATTCCGAGCACCGTGAACCAATGACCGCTCACGTAAACCATCGGATTGATTGAAAGATCCCAAATTCCGAGTGTCGTTGCTGCGTCATAGCCGAGAACGATTTCGGGAAGTGCCTCTTCCGCCGTGGAGAAGAAGCGGCCCGCGATAAGGGTCGCGCCAGCGGTTTGCGCAAAATACGCATCTGTCGCCTGCACGCTGATGCCTCCGGTTTCACCGGCGCTCACATAATTTGTACGGCGAACCGTTGCCGACGCAGTGGTCATACCGCTCACCGATTCAACCGGTGCGATGCGGCGGATCATCGCGACCGCATCAGCGTTCAAAGTTGGGGATGAGCCGGGCCGAAACGAACTGCCCGCTTGGACAGCGAGTCGGTTTGTGCCGAGTGCGTCGAGCTGGTCGAGAAGATCTTGTTTGCTCGATGCACTGATGCCCATCACCGCGACGAGCGCTGCGATTCCAATGGCGATACCGAGTGCCGTCAGGGTCGTGCGCATCTTGCGTGTACGCAAACCAACGCTGCCAATTGCAAAGACTTCCCGAGCGGAAAGATGACTCCGTAGCTTTCGCTGTTCGTTCGGATCAAACACGAGTGGAATCCTGAACGATTTGACCGTCTCGCAACGTCACGGTGCGCGGAAGCTGCGCTGCAAGTTCGGGGTCGTGCGTGATCAGAGCGATCGT
Source organism: Actinomycetota bacterium (assembly GCA_041164425.1). Lineage (GTDB taxonomy): Bacteria > Actinomycetota > Acidimicrobiia > Acidimicrobiales > Ilumatobacteraceae > F1-20-MAGs119. Next base: position 40,278 of record JBEAPO010000127.1, on the reverse strand, counting down.
TGCCCCGGCGACGTGCAAATCACGAAAGATCGAAATGATCGATTCGCTCGTGACCGAATCAAGGTTTCCCGTTGGCTCGTCGGCCAACAACAGTGCGGGCTTTCCAACAATCGCGCGCGCGATTGCAACACGCTGCCGCTCGCCTCCCGACATTTCGGTTGGCCGGTGCGTCATTCGATGCCCCAGCCCAACGCTCTCGAGAGCTTCGGTGGCACGCCGTGCCCTTTCGGTTCGGCCGACTCCCGCGTAAGTGAGTCCAACTGCGACATTGTCAAGGGCGGTCAGCCCTTCGATGAGGTTGAAGGTTTGAAAAACGAAGCCAATTCGCTGACCCCGTAGTGCACTTACTTCGGCATCGGACATCTCGCCGACATCGAATCCATCGATCACCACATGACCAGTTGAAGGAATGTCGAGCGCACCAATGAGGTTGAGCATCGTGCTCTTGCCAGAACCGGAAGGCCCGACAATCCCGACGAACTCACCACGTCGAATCTCAAGCGTGGTGGATTTCAACGCCTCGACCGGCGGCGTGCCAGGAAAGGTTCGTGAGACGCCGTCGAGACGTAGAACCGTCTCGGTGGTGACCGCATTGGTCATGCAGGCACCACGACTTGGTCGCCCACCTGAACATCGCCGGCGACCTCGACCCACCCCGAAGCGAATACTCCCGGTGTGACGGCTACGAGAGTGCGGTCCCCACCGGAACGAACACGCTCGACGGCAAAACCGCCTTCAACCAGTGCCACCAAACTCTTCACCGGAACGGCGATCACATCCTTTGCGGTGCTGCTAGCGAGTTGAACTGTGACAGATGTTCCATCATTCGCAGTGACGGGTTTGTCGAGGATGATCTTCACCGCCAGTGTCGTGCTGCCTTGCGAGCTCTGGTTACCTCCCGAACCCGATTGGTTGGACGATGACGAAGACGCCTCAGCTGCAATCGAGGTGATCTTGCCTGTCATCTCGGTTCCATCGGCCATCGTGACCGTGACGCTCGCGCCGTCCTGGGCAAGTGATGCCTTCGACGTATTGAGGCTGACGGAGACGACCGTGTCCGTGTCGGTGACGAGCAGAACGTTGCCGGACGCAGATGACCCGACCGACGATGAATACCCGGAGACCCGAACGGCACCGGGCGAGAAAACAACCTCTGATGCGGCGAGCACGCCGTCTGCAGTGACGTCCAACTTTTCCTGCCACGCCTTGATCGCAGTGGTTGTGTCGGCATCGAATGATTCGTCGGGCACGAGATCAGTGACTCCGAGTGCGACCAGGTTCTCCTCGAGTTGTTTCACATCGGGGCCGTCGGTCATGTAACTATTGAAATTTCGCCAGACGGGACGTTCGCCGTACAGCAACCATGGTGTCGGCTGACCATCGACTTCGACGAGTGCATCACCGCGCTCGATGATCGTGCCAACCTGCGGCAATGCGGTAATCGTTCCCGTTGGATCACTCAGCGCAATACTGCGCGTGTCACCGTATCCAATAGTTCCACTGACATCCGCGGTTGTCGCAAGGTCACGTTTTTCTACCGTGACGAGCGTGTACTTCTGAAGCGGTGTGGCGACCGACGCGTCGTTGTTCGAGCGTTGACCGACAACGAAGGCCCCACCCACGACCGCGACGATCAAAACCCCGCCGACAATCATGCCTTTCTTCATGTGACATTCCTTCCGTGACGTTCAATCAGGACTTCGCGACGTTTGTCGTTGTTGATCCACCGTGATCGTCGAGACCGCCTTCACGACCGCCGGGACCGAAGTTGAACCCGACTTCCGTGCGACAAGAGGCTTCAGCAGTCTGGAACGTCGGATCGTCACGATTCATGTCGCCCTGTGGCCCGTTGGCACCGAACTGGGGGCGCCCATCACTTCCAAAGGTTGGATCGGGGAAATCGATCCCCTTACCGCGCATGCACTTCGCAAAATTCAGCAACGTCTCTTTCGTCTTCGCCTGTTGCTCAGCCGACATCTTGAAGCCTCCGGCTCGACCGGGCCGCTTGTCGGCGCATGCGGTCTCTGCCTTCTGAAACTTCGGGTCATTGCGCTGCGCGTCGAACTGCGTACGGTCACCGTTCATCTGCGGTCGTCCATTCGCATCGAATTGCGGATCGGGGAAATCGACCCCGTTGTCGCGCATGCACTTCGCGTAGACGAGCAGTTGAGTACGGAACGCCTCTGAATTGGAACCATCACCGTTGGCGCCACCAGGACCGTCTTGCGATGACCCACCGCCAACGACGATCGTCTGCTCGGACATGGCGGCGACCGCTTGTGCGGTGGACGTGGCGGTTGCACCTTTCACGTCGGCGACGGAGGCCACCTTTGCTGTCGACGAGGCGCCTCCGCAGGCCGACAGGGCAAGAACGGCCGAAGACGCACCGAGAACGATTCTGTGGAGTCTCTTCATTCGGGCGACGATAGGCCCCCAAAGTAAGGGACACTTAAGGACCTACCCCCGATAGGCTCACCCGCGCATCACACGGGGTGTGGCGCAGCTTGGTAGCGCGCGTCGTTCGGGACGACGAGGCCGCAGGTTCAAATCCTGTCACCCCGACCATTTTTCCGTCGCTCCCACGGAGCCGACGCATTGTCCCCGTCGCTCCCACGGAGCCGATGGTTAAGCCAATAGTTCCGCGATTTGGATCGCGTTGAGCGCTGCTCCCTTGCGCAAGTTGTCGTTCGACACGAAGAGCACCAGGCCACGATTGCCCTCGACCGAACGGTCCTGTCGTATACGACCGACAAAGCTCGGGTCGGCTCCGGCCGCGAGCAGGGGGTTCGGCACATCGACGACGCTGACCCCCGGTGAGTCGGAGAGAATCTCGGTTGCCTCGGCAACGGTGATGTTGCGAGCGAACTCGGCGTTGATCGACAGCGAGTGACCGGTGAACACCGGAACGCGGACGCACGTTCCCGACACACGCAGATCGGGGATTCCGAGGATCTTGCGGCTCTCGTTGCGCAGTTTCACCTCTTCATCGGTTTCGAATTCGCCGTTGTCGACCAATGACCCCGCGAAGGGCACAACGTTGAAGGCGATGGGTCGCACGAATTTCTTTGGCTGCGGAAAAGCCACCGCGTCACCGGCATAAGTGAGGTCGCGCGCCGCGCCGACGACGGCTGCAGCCTGAGTGTCAAGTTCCTCGACGCCGGCGAGTCCACCACCGCTGACGGCCTGATAGGTGCTGGCGATCAGACGAACGAGGCCGGCCTTGCGGTGGAGCGGCATCAACACCGGCATCGCGGCCATCGTCGTGCAATTCGGATTGGCGATGATTCCCTTTTTCGCGTTGCGAATTTCCTCGGGGTTGACTTCGGACACGACGAGCGGCACGTCTGGGTCCATGCGCCACGCCGACGAGTTGTCGATGACGGTCACTCCGGCCGCGGCGAATCGCGGTGCGAGTTCGCGCGACGACGTTGCACCCGCGGAGAACAACGCAACATCGAGACCCGACACGTCGGCGGTGGCGGCGTCTTCGACGGTGACGTCCGCGCCCTTCCACTTCAGTGTCGTGCCGGCGGAACGTGCCGACGCGAAGTAACGCATCTGCGTAACGGGAAAGTTCCGCTCTTCGAGAAGGGCGCGCATCACGCCACCCACCTGACCGGTTGCTCCAACGACTCCTACGCGCATGGGCGGCAGGCTAGCGGTGCACGTCTTAGGCGAGCCGGAGAATTAACCACCAATGGCTCTTGTTGGCACGTGGCAACGGACGCTCCTCGGGTCGCACACCCCCGACCGTGGCGGGCGATGACGCGAGGAGATTCCGCCGCGATGGATTGCGGAACACCAGCACTTCACGACAACCACGCCCACTGCCTGCAACCAGGGACATGACTTCAGCGACACCGACGCGGTTCGCCTGCCATCCGAGCCGTGTCGCCCATCGTTGGCGGGCGATGCGCGAGCCGAGCACCCTTGTCTTCCAGAGTGCCCGCACGGCCGCACCGGTGGGCTGGAGCACCAGATCGGCCGGCACCCATGTGCGGTAGTTCAACATCACCGTTCCACCGGGCTTCACCACGCGCAGCGCCTCTGACGTGAGGCGAAGGGCGTCGTCGTGGGCGCAGTGCTGCAGCGTGATGTACGAGAACACGGCATCGACGGACTCCGATGGGACACCAACCGAATAGCCGTCGGCCACGTGAACTGTCCGCAGCTTTTCAACCTCACCATGACGTGCGACGGTCTCCCGACAACGTTCGAGGAACGCCGCGTCGACGTCGGCTGCGACGACCGTGGCGAACCGGCGCGTAAAGCGCGACGTAATGCGACCGATGCCCGATCCGATCTCGAGAATCGACAGGCTGTTGGTGTCGAGTTCGTTCATACCGAACACGCGCATGTAGGCATTCACTTCCTTGTTGCCCGACATGACGAAGTCGCCGAGGGTCAGGCCGTCGCCGGTTTCGTTGTTGAACACCCAACCGGTCTCACGCACCACCGCGTCAGCGTTGGCGTTTTCGTCGGCGACACCACCGGCCACGCGCCAGGGAACCAATTGTGCGCGACGCCGGGCCATTCGCCCAGTATTGCCGACGCGCCCGTGCGAGGGCTTACTTCCGTTCGGGCAGCGGTGCCGAGTAGGCCTGACCGCTGTCGAGACCGAACGCAGAGTGCAGTGCGCGCATCGCGGTTTCGGTGCTCGCGGCGTCGACGACGACGGACACGCGGATAGTGCTGGTGGAGATCATCTCGATGTTGACACCGGCTGCCGCAAGAACACGGAACATCTTTGCTGCAATGCCCGGGCTGGTCTTCATACCCGCGCCAACGAGCGAAATCTTCGCGACCGACTCGACGTGCGTCACCGTGGTCGCACCGATTTCCTTCGCGACACCGTTGACGATTTCGAGGGCCTTCTTCAGGTCGGCCTTCGGCGCGGTAAACGAGATATCGGTTCGACCATCTTTCGAAGTGTTCTGCACGATCATGTCGACGTTTATGTTTGCTCCGGCGAGCGGCTCGAACAGCGCTGCGGAGATTCCCGGCTTGTCGACAACCCCGACCACCGTGATCTTCGACTCCGCCGTGTCCTGCACGACACCCGAAATGATTGGCTCTTCCATCGCATTCTCCTTCGACGAAATTTGTGCGCTGCGATCGAGAACCCATGTTCCCGTTTCCCACGTGAAACTCGACCTCACATGAAGCGGCACATTGTGGTTCCGCGCGAACTCGACCGATCGCAGTGCGAGAACCTTGCTTCCCGCACCGGCCATCTCGAGCATCTCCTCGAAGTCGAGCTGCTGCAGTTTGCGCGCCTGGGGCACGATGCGCGGGTCGGCGGTGAAGACACCCGTGACGTCGGTGTAGATCTCGCAGACGTCGGCGTTCATTGCCGCAGCGAGTGCGACCGCGGTGGTGTCGGACCCGCCGCGACCGAGGGTGGTGATTTCACGTTCCGTGCTGACGCCCTGGAACCCGGCGACGACGGCAACCTTGCCGGCAGCGAGTGCCTCGCGCAGACGATCGCCCTTCACCTCGAGGATTTTGGCCTTGGTGTGCACGGTGTCGGTGATGATTCCCACCTGACTGCCCGTGAACGACACCGCGTCGATGCCGAGGTCCGCGAGTGCCATGCACACGAGAGCCATCGAGATGCGCTCGCCGGTTGTGAGGAGCATGTCGAGTTCGCGCCCGGGATGCGTGGACGAGACTTGGTTGGCGAGTGAAATGAGATTGTCGGTGGTCTTCCCCATCGCTGAAACGACGACAACAACGTCGTTCCCGTGTCGCTTGGTGAAAGCCACGTGCTCGGCCACGGCCTTGATGCGTTCCGGGTCGGCAACCGAGGTACCACCGAATTTTTGGACCACTACTGCCACAGGTGAGAAACGCTATCGGCGCACGGCTAACCTGCGGAACCCGTGGGCACTGAAAAACGCGAACGTCAGAAGCAAAACCGTCAGCAGCGACTCTCCGAACTCGCCGTCCAGCAAAAGCGAGCGAAGGTGAAAAAGCGCGGTCTTCAGTTCGGCATCGGAATTCCGGCGGTTGTTCTCGCGCTCTTCCTCATCGTCAACGTCTTCGCCGGCGACGACTCGTCCGGCCCCACCGATGAAGCCCTGAAAGAGGAGATCCAAGCCCTCCTCGGCGCCACCACTCTTCCCGAGGGAGAAACGGCCGAGTCCGCATCAACCGTCCCCGCGACGACGATCCCCGGCACGACCATCAGCGGCGACACACCGTGCCCGAAGGCCGACGGTACCGAGGCGCGCGTGACGCAGTTCGAAAAGGCTCCACCGATGTGCATCGACACGGCGGCGACCTACACCGCCGTGTTCGACACTTCTGAAGGCGAGATCGAGGTCCTCCTCGACACCGCAAAAACACCGAAGACCGTGAACAACTTCGTCGTACTCGCGCGCTACAAGTACTACGACGGGACCACGATCTTCCGCACCGACCCGTCGATCGACATCATCCAGGGTGGCGGCCTCACCAATACCGACGACCCCGGCTACACAATCGAAGACGAAGGCAGCGGTTACACGTACGTCGAGGGCGACCTTGCAATGGCACGCACGATGGAACCGAACAGTGCCGGGGGTCAGTGGTTCTTCGTGACGGGCCCGAATGCGGCCGCACTCGACGGCCAGGGAACCTACGTGAACTTCGGCAAGGTCGCGTCCGGCCTCGACGTGGTCAAGGGCATTCTCGCCTTGAACTCGGGTTCAGGCGACCTCGGTGGAGCGCCCAGCCGTACCGTCGTCGTGAACTCGGTTGCCATCATCGAGTCCTGAGCCTCGTTTTTCAGACGGGTCTTTTCAGCTCAGGAATCGGTGCTCGAGGCGTGACATCGCCTCGTCGCTGACGCCCAGTTTTCCTGCAAACGCACGCAACGAACCGTGCACGTCGACCCAGCCTGTCATGAGGTCGCGCAGGGCGCGGCCGTCGGCGTCGAGGAAAGCAGCCGGTGCATTTCCGAGTCGTTCCTTCAGGTTCGAGTCGTGTGACTCGGCCCAGTCACGCAGACGTTGCATCCCGTCGTTGCTCAGTTCGAAGTCGGCAACGATCACCTCGTCGGGCACGCCGACGATCCCGAGTATCAGCATCGCGACCAGCCCCGTGCGGTCTTTGCCGGCCGCGCAGTTGAAAACGACGGGTTCATCGAGCATCGCCACCGTCTCGACTGCTGCGGCGAGTCGATGGCCACCTTTGCGCATCATCTCGGGATACGCCCACGACAAGAACTCGTAGGCCGTGTCGACGTCGGGCGTGTCGTCGTCGGACCACGGAATGTCGAGCACGGGAAAGTGGTGCAGCGTCACCGGGTACACGTCGTCGCGGAAACGACCCCGCGTCTCCAGTTCATGCTGCGAACGCAGATCGATCACATGGCGCACGCTGCGCTCTTGCATCACCGTCCAATCGGCAGGGCTGAGGCTGTACAGCGCGTCAGCCCGGTACGCCACACCCCAGCGGGTCGAGCGGCCATGGGCCGTCGGATATCCCCCGAGGTCGCGGAAGTTGTGGGCGGTCTGAAGCGGCACGTGCCGATTGGGATGCACGGCAAGAGAGCGCGCCTGTTCGGGGGTCACGCGCCAACCCTATTGACCGTTGCCAAAGTTACCGAGTGGTAACTAAAGTTGAAGGCATGTCTTCGTCCGCAGTTCAACCCGTGGGCATCGCAGGTTCAGGGATCATGGCGGCCGGCATCGCCGAAGTCGCACTGCTCGCAGGATTCGACACCGTGGTGCGCGCACGGTCGGACAAGGGCGCCAACGACCTCGCCGAACAGGTGACGAAGAGCCTCAGCAAGCGCGTCGCACGCGGAAAGCTCGCGGCTGACGTACGCGACGATGCGTTGAGGCGTCTCACATCGACAACCAAACTCACGGATCTTTCGAGTTGTTCGATCGTCATCGAATCGATCGTCGAGGACAAGGACCAAAAGGTCTCCTTGCTCCGCGAACTCGGGGACGTGATGCCCCCCGACTCGGTGGTTGCCACGAACACCAGCACCCTCTCCGTATCGGCACTCGCGTTGGCAACCGCACACCCGGACCGTGTGTGCGGTATTCATTTCTTCAACCCCGCAACGACACTGCCCCTCGTTGAAGTGATTCGGCCGGTCACCGCGACGCAGTCGACGATCGAGACCGCACTTGCGTTCGTCACGGCGTGCGGCAAGGACGCCGTCCTCGTGCGCGACGACCCGGGATTCATCGTGAACGCGCTGCTCTTCCCCTATCTCAACAACGCGATCAAGATGATGGAGCGCGGTACCGCGTCGATCGACGACATCGACACGGCGATGAAGGGCGGCTGCAATTTCCCCATGGGACCTTTCGCCCTTCTTGACCTCGTCGGTCTCGACACCTCGCTCTCTATCATCGAGACGTTGCACACTGCTTCGGGCAACCCCGCTGATCGACCCGCCGATTCGCTCGTCGCACTCGTCGCCGATGGCAACCTCGGTCGCAAGACGGGTCGGGGCTTCCGCACCTATTAGAACCGGTTACTTGCTAGAACTGATTGCGTGTCATGGGATGCCGCACCGGTTCCCGTCGGTGAGAGCCGCTGGGATTTTCCGCCGCCCGACACCTGGTCGGGCGATGATCTCGTTGCAGCCGGCGCAGACCTCGACGCCGCGACTCTTGTGCGTGCGTACAAGGCGGGGCTGTTTCCGATGGGCATCGGTCGCACTAACCGACAGATCGGCTGGTGGTCGCCGGCGGTGCGAGGGGTCCTTCCGCTCGATGCATTGCGGGTGACGAGGTCGATGCGCCAGAGCGCGCGTCGCTACACCGTCACGGTCGACACGTGCTTCGGCGAAGTGATACGCGCGTGCGCATCACCGACACGTGAGGGCGTATGGATCACACGCCAGTTCATCGACGCCTACGAAGAACTGCATAGCCTCGGCTGGGCGCATTCGATCGAGGCGCGCAACGCCGAGGGTTACCTCGTCGGGGGCCTGTACGGCGTCCGGATCGGCCGGTTCTTCGCGGGTGAGTCGATGTTCCACATCCAACGTGACGCGAGCAAAGTGGCGCTCATGCACCTTGTTTCCGCGATGAAGACCTCGGGCATGACGCTTCTCGATGTCCAATGGAGCACCCCACACCTCGCCTCGCTGGGCGTTGTCGAGGTGCCCCGGGCCGAGTACCTCGGGCTGCTGGCCCTCGCCGTTGGGAATTCCTGATCGACGCGTGAGACTTGGCCCATGAGCGCCGACACGCCCCGCAACGACACCCCCGGCAGCGAAGTCCGCCGCGAAGACGCTTGGTTGATGCGCACCTATTCGGGGCACTCCACCGCGAAGGCATCGAACGAGTTGTACCGAACGAATCTTGCCAAGGGCCAGACGGGTCTGTCGATCGCGTTCGATCTCCCCACGCAGACCGGATACGACCCCGACCACGTGCTGGCCCGCGGCGAGGTCGGCAAGGTCGGCGTTCCGGTCGCGCACCTCGGACACATGCGCACTCTTCTCGACGGCATCCCACCGGGACAGATGAACACCTCGATGACGATCAATGCGACGGCCGCATGGCTGCTCGCGCTGTACGTCGCCAACGCCGAGGAGCAGGGCACACCCGGCACCGCGCTGCGTGGCACCACACAGAACGACATCGTGAAGGAATACCTGTCGCGCGGCACCTACATCTTCCCGCCGGCGCCGTCTAAGCGTCTCATCGTCGACATGGTTGCGTGGTGCACGAACAACGCACCGAAGTGGAACCCGATGAACGTGTGCTCGTACCACTTGCAAGAAGCCGGGGCCACGCCCGTGCAGGAGATCGCCTACTCGTTGGCCACTGCCATCGACATCCTCGACGCGGTTCGCGCCAGCGGCCAGGTCGAAGAAGCGCGGTTCGCCCAGGTGTTCGGGTCGATTTCGTTCTTCGTCAACGCAGGCATCCGCTTCGTCGACGAGATGTGCAAGATGCGCGCGTTCACCGAACTGTGGGATCGGATCGGCCTCGAGCGCTACGGGGTCACCGATGCAAAGGCCCGCCGCTTCCGTTACGGCGTGCAGGTGAACTCGCTCGGCCTCACCGAAGCACAGCCCGAGAACAACGTGCAGCGCATTGTTCTCGAGATGCTCGCCGTCACGTTGTCAAAGCGCGCACGCGCACGTTCGGTGCAGTTGCCTGCGTGGAACGAGGCACTCGGTCTTCCGCGTCCGTGGGACCAGCAGTGGTCACTACGTATGCAACAAGTGCTCGCGTTCGAAACCGATCTTCTCGAACACGGCGACATCTTCGACGGATCGAAGGTCGTCGAGTCACGCACCGCCGAGATCCGCGATGCGGCATGGGCGGAACTACAGGAAATCCTCTCGCTCGGCGGCGCGTTCGAAGCCATCGAGGAACTGAAGGGTCGCCTCGTCGCGTCGATGGCCGAACGAACCCGTCGCATCGAAACCGGCGACCAAGTGGTGGTGGGTGTCAACAAGTTCACCGAGACCACCGACTCACCGCTCGGCGGCGACGGCAACATTCTGAAGGTCGATCCCGCCGTCGAAGCCGAAACCATCGCCGATACCAACGCCTGGCGCGCGTCGCGCGACAACGCCGCGGTCGAGTCCGCACTGCACGAACTGCGTCATGCCGCAGCAGAGGGCCTGAACATCGTTCCACCCTCGATTGCACTCGCCAAAGCCGGTGGAACAACCGGCGAATGGGGCACCGCACTGCGCGAGATCTTCGGTGAATACCGCGCACCGACGGGTGTCGCCGCCGCCCTCGGTCGTCGCACCACCGAGCTCGCCGACGTTGCGCAGTTCGTGAAGAGCATCCCGGGTGGACCACCCAAGTTCCTCGTCGCCAAACCCGGCCTCGATGGTCACTCGAACGGCGCCGAACAGATCGCGGTTGCCGCACGCGATGCCGGCATGGAGGTCGTCTACAGCGGCATCCGCCTCACGCCCGAACAGATCGTCGCGAGCGCTCGCGACGAAGACCCCGACATCATCGGTCTGTCGATTCTCTCTGGCTCGCATCTCTCGCTCGTTCCCGAGGTTCTGAAGTTGCTCGCTGCCGAGGGCCTCGACACGCCCGTCGTCGTGGGCGGCATCATCCCCGAAGACGACCGCGACAATCTCCGCAACAGCGGCATCGCCGCCGTCTACACGCCGAAAGATTTCGACATCTCGCGGATCATGGGTGAAATTGCCCACATCGCCGCGGCACGCCGCAGCAAGTAGTCAGAGTCTCTCGTCGTTGATCCAGCCGGCGAACGCCGGCGTGGACTCGAAACTCGTGATCAACGCATAGCGCGGGAAGTCGTGGTTGTGGACGACGACGTGCCACAGACGCTGCGTGTCGACGACGAAACGTGCTCCTTGAGCGAGCGGAACCCGCCGTTCGGTCGACGGGTCCGGCAAACCCTCAGCGTCGTTGTCCATCAACAACATGTAGCTGTCGGGGCTGTGCGTCAATTCGACCCAACTGCGAACGATCCATCCTTCGTTCTCAGGGTTGAGACGGTTGTTGTCGTCACGGTGGATCGATCGAATCGCCGTGTCGCGGTCTTGTGGTTCGAGTTTGATGATGCGCACGCGACCGAAATTTGCGCCCGTTCCCTGAACGTACTTCGCCAGCGTCGGAGCTTTCACCGCGTTCGAAGTGAACATCGCGCCCTTGTCGGGTTTTCCCTTGTCCCAGAATCCACGGCAATCGAGTTCGCCGTCCGCCGATGCAATCGGAGCGAAGTTGGTATCTCCACCACTCTTCCAGTCCATGTACTCGAGCGATTCCCACTCGACGGCGGGCACGGTGAAGTTGGTTGGCTTCAGTGCAACGAAACCGGTGTCGTCGAGAACCGGCATGCGATAGTGGCCGCTGTGCAGCGGAATCTTCACCGACCAGTGGTCGAGCGTCGGCCAGAAAGTCGTTGCCATGCGTCCAGTGTAAAGCCCTAAGGCTTCGCGGTGGTGTTGGGAATGACCGCCACAAAACCCGTCGCGGACGGAAGTTTCAACACGTCCCCCGCATTGAGCTTGTCGGGATCATCGAGTTGGTTGATGTCGATGATTTCCTGCATGTCGAGGTTGAACTTTTGCGCGATCGAGAACAACGATTCGCCCGGCATGACCGTGTAGTCGGATGGCGGAGCCGACGTGGTCGTCGTCGACGCGGGCACCGTCGTGGGAGCCGATGTCGAGGTCGTTGTCGTCGATGCGGAATCATCCCCACCCACGAACGAAGCGGCGACGGCGGCGAGCGAGAACACGACCATTCCTGCCGCCAACGACCACTGGAGACGCCCTCGAAGAACCATCATCAGCGATGGTATGTCACACGCTGCGCCATGCGATGGCATGGGCGAGCGACGAAAACTTGTCCCGTACATCGTCACGAACGACGAGCACATCGAGCGCACGAATAGCTGACTCGGTGAGCTCGGCGATCCTGGATTCGACGGAGTCGAGTGCACCCGTTGCGACGATCACACTTCGGATCTCGTCGATCTGCGACGCGTCGAGGTTCGGGATGCCGATGAGGGCGAGTGTGGACCGCTGCGCGGCGGATGCGGCCGCAATAGCCTCCGCAACCAACGCCGTGGGCTTCGACTCGCGGAGGTCGTCACCCGCCGGCTTGCCGGTCACTCCGGGTTCCCCGAACACGCCGAGGATGTCATCGCGCATCTGGAACGCGATACCGAGCGAGACCCCGTAGCCGGACAACGCATCGAGCGTGCTGTCGGAAACGGCCGGGTCGGCGATCATCGCGCCGATGTGCAGAGGTCGCTCGATCGTGTACTTCGCTGTCTTGAACAACGCGATACGTGCAGCGGTGGCGGTCGTGAAATTTCGGCGCGCCGAACCACTGACGTCGAGGTACTGGCCGACGTTCACCTCGAGGCGCATCCGTGTCCACACCTCACGTACTCGTGGCGACATCGATGCCATCAATTGGTCGGCGTAAACGTACGCGAGGTCACCAACGAGAATCGCCACACCCTCGCCGAACCTCGCCGCCTCGCCAGCCCACGAGCCTTCTCGATGCAGACGCGCGTGGCGAACATGAGTCGTCTCGCGTCCGCGACGCGAAGTCGATCCGTCGATGACGTCATCGTGGAAGAGCGCCATCGCGTGCAGCATCTCGAGTGCCGCGCCCGCACGCCTGATGTCGCCATCATCCGCACCACCGGCTGCAAGCGCACCGAGCAGACAAAAAGCGGGACGCAACCTTTTGCCACCTCCCAGCACCAAAGCCCTCATCTCGCCGAACAGCACGGCGGTCTCCGCATCTTCCGCGGACCATCGAAGTTCCTCCGCGTCGATCAATGCGGCGAGCTCGGCCTCGACTTCACGGGCCAAGTCACCGACAAAGCCGGGGACGTCAGCCTTTGACATCGATTTCGCCGACGACCTGTTCGACGTGCAGACGAGCATCGCCGATCTTCGAACGGCAGTGCTTGATGAGGGCCGCCGCGCGCTTGACTCGGTCGGCCAAAACATCGACATCGACGGTCTCGGACTCGAGTCCGTCGAGGATGTCTTCGAGTTCCGCCACGGCATCGGCGTAACCCAGCGACTCGATGTCGTCGACCGACTTTGCCTTCGATGTCTTCTTGCCGTCAGCCATTGGCTGCATCCTTTCCCGTCACCGTGCTCGTGATTGTGCCGTCGGCGACGATTGTCACCAACGTGTCGCCTTCCTTTGCCTGCTTTGTAGATCGCATCGTGCTGCCATCGGCAGCCCGTGTGATGCTCCACCCACGGGCCATCGTGTTCACCGGGTCGAGCAATCGTGTGCGCGCCTCGAAAAGCGACAGGTGGTGCTCGGCCCCGTTGAGGATGGAGGTCGGTCCGGTTGTCAGTTGCTGTCCCATCACCGCGAGTCTGGTGTTCGCACGCTCGACTGCTCCCACGGCTTTGGTCCTGATCCCCCCGGCGCGCTCGAGCAAGCGCGCCTCAGCAACGTCAAGAAGCCCACGTGCATGTCGCGCAATGGCCTGCCATCCGGATTCGGCATTGTCGACCATCGCCTGCACGTGGTCGATGAGCGCTGCCGCACATGCGGTCGGCGTGGTGTAGTGGGCATGGGCAACTTCGTCGGCGATGCTGACGTCGATCTCGTGACCCAGCCCCGTGACCACGGGCAATGGCGACTGCGCAATGGCCACCGCAATCGCCTCGGCATCGAAACACGCGAGGTCGGTCTTCGAGCCTCCGCCTCGCACCATCATGATCACGTCGATGTCGTCACGGCCCCCGAGAGCCCACAGTGCATCGACTATCTGCGGAACCGCAACATCACCCTGAACCCGCACATCGGCGACCTTCAGTTGGAATGGAAGGCCGGATGCTTCGAACCTGCTGTGGATGTCGTGCCACGCAGCGGAGCCCATGCTGGTGATCACACCGATTCGCAACGGAAGGTCAGGGAACTCGCGCTTACGGTTTTCGTCGTAGAGACCCGCTGCCTTCAGTTTCTTCACCAGCTCATCGCGCGCGGCCTGCATGTCACCCAGGGTGAAGCGGGGATCGATCGACGTGACGACCAAACTGAACTTGCCCGCCGCATCCCAGACGTTCGGTTTCCCGTAGACGCGCACCTTGATGCCGTCTTCCATTGCCACGCGGTGCTCGCGCAGCTTTGCATTCACGCGCACGAGGTTGTCGTTGAAGAACGACAGGTCGAGCGTGCCGACGGCCTTGCCATTCCTGTTCTCTACGAGTTGACAATACGCATTGCGTCCGACGACGCGCCACTTCACGACTTCACCCTGCACCCACACGCCAGGACTGAATTCCCTCGTCAGGACACGGTTCACTGCCTTGACGAACTCACTGACGCTCAACGTGCGTTCTGCTGAACCACTCTCGTTGCCGACTTCGTCGAGCTCGTCATCGAATTCATCGTCGTCGAAGTCGTCATCGAACGCTTCGTCGGGACTCACGACAGAATCCCTTCCGCCGACCCGGCTCGCACCTGGGCCGCATAGAGTCCGTCGCGCTCGATCAGCTCGTCGTGGGTACCCGACTCGACGATGCGCCCTTGGTCGAGAACGACGATGCGATCGGCGCTGTGGACGGTGCTCAGCCGGTGAGCGATGACGAGCGCGGTCCGACCGCGAAGGGCCTCGTCGAGAGCAGCCTGGACCGCAGCCTCGTTCTCGTTGTCGAGATGGCTCGTCGCTTCGTCGAGCACCATGATCGCAGGGTTCTTCAACAACAAGCGGGCGATGGCGAGCCGCTGCTTTTCTCCCCCAGACATTCGGTAACCGCGTTCGCCCACCACCGTTGCGAACCCGTCAGGCAACAGATCGATCGTGTCGATGATGCGCGCCGCGGTGCAGGCCGCACGCAGTTCGTCGTCGGTCGCATCGGGTTTTGCGTAGCGCAGGTTCGCACCGATCGACTCGTGGAAAAGATGCGGGTCCTGTGACACCACCGCGATCGCCGACCGCAACGAATCGAGCGTGAGTGTGCGCACGTCGTGCCCGTCGATCAACACCGCACCCGCCGTGACGTCGTAGAGGCGCGGCACGAGGGATGCGAGCGTGCTCTTGCCGGCACCACTGGCACCGACGAGGGCCACCGTTTCACCGGGTTCGACACGAAGCGACACTCCCTGAAGGACGTCACTGTCGGGGTCGGTCCCTTGCATCACACCCGCCGCCTCGAGCGACGCAATCGACACCTCGCGACCCGCCGGATACCGGAAGACCACATCCCGCAGCTCGATCTCACCACGCGCGTCAACCAGATCGACTGCGGCTGGTGCATCCGCGATCATCACGGGCGCGTCGAGCACTTCGAATACCCGCTCGAAACTCACGAATGCCGTCATCACCTCGATACGCGAGTTGGTGAGACCCGTAAGCGGTTGGTAAATGCGTTGCACGAACGCCGCCATCGCGACAAGTGTTCCTGCCGAAATGTCACCATCGACCACCAGATACGCCCCGACCCCATAGATCGCGGCCGCGCCGAGCGCACCAACGAGACCGAGTGCAACGAAGAACACCCGCCCGTACAGCGCCGACCGCACACCGATGTCACGCACGCGTCCGGCACGACGACCGAAGGCTTCGACCTCGTCGCGGTGCCGGCCGAATAGTTTCACGAGCAGTGCGCCCGACACGTTGAATCGCTCGGTCATCTGCGTGTTCATCTCAGCGTTCAGACCCATCTGCTCACGCGAGATTTCCTGAAGCTTTCGTCCGACCCGCTTTGCGGGAAGGATGAACAACGGAAGGACAACCAGCGACAACGCCGTGAGCCTCCACTCGAGAGCGACCATCGCAGCGAGCGTGGTGGTCAGCACGACGACGTTCGACACGACGCTGCCGAGTGTCGTTGTGACCGCCGTCTGTGCGCCAACTACATCGTTGTTCAATCGGCTGATCAACGAACCCGTCTGTGTGCGCGTGAAGAACGCAATCGGCATCTGCTGCACCTTGTCGAACAGTGCGACGCGCAGGTCGTAGATCAGACCTTCGCCGATGCGCGACGAGTACCACCGCTGCACGATGGCAAGCAGCGCATCGCCCAATGCGGCGATCACCAGAACCGCGGCCAGCACAGTGATGAGACCCTTGTTTCCATCGGGGATCGCAGTGTCGAGAATTGCCCGGAACAACAGCGGCGGCGCAAGAGCCAGGAGGGCGGACACGAGAATCGCACCGAGGAAGCCCGCGATCGACCACCTATACGGCCGCGCGAATGTCCACACCCGACGCAATGCGCGACGGCCGAGCTTCGCTCCGGCAACGGCACCGGCGTCACCCGGCAGCATCATGTGTGGATTCATGCGCACCCTCGTGAGGCTAGAGGTCGTAACCTACGAACTCATGCGTCGACCGTCCCCCATTCGGTCAATCGTCCGCGTCTCCGTCACGACGGTCGTCGCGTTCATCTTCTTTGCGGCCTGCGGATCGACGAACAACACTTCGGATACCACATCCGTTTCCACGCCTGACGCCGCGCCTGACACCACACCGTCGGCAGTCACCACACCGTCGGCAGTCACCACAACGGCGACAGCAGCCACGACGACGCTCCCCTCGTCGAGCTCGGTGCCACAGCCGCCGGTCGCACCCATCACATGGTCGTTGTGCAAGGGCTCGCCGACACTGAAGTGCGCGACGCTCGATGTGCCCTACGACTACGAGAATCCGACTCTCGGTTCATTTGCTCTCGCCGTGAGGATGCGCCCCGCAGACAAATCTCCATCGGTCGGTCCGCTCTTTGTGAATCGCGGTGGGCCAGGCGCCGAGAGTGCCTCTATGGCAACTGACGCCGAGTTCTACTTCTCCAAGAAGCTGCTCGATAACTTCGACGTCGTCGCATTTGACCCACGCGGCACGGGCGCATCCCAGCCGTTCGTCGACTGCACCGACGAAATCGATGCGTACTTCGCCGCGGACATCACCTACGACTCGCCCGAGGAACGCCAACGACTGATCGATGACGCGCAGGCATTCAACGATGCGTGCCAAGAGAAGAGCGGCGACATCCTTCCCTACATCTCGACGATCGCAAGTGCTCGCGACATCGACACGCTGCGTCGCGCTCTCGGATACGACAAGATCTCGTACTTCGGCTTCTCGTACGGCAGCGAACTCGGCGCGACCTGGGCGAAGTTCTTCCCCGACACGGTGCGCGCGGCCGTCTTCGACGGTGCGTCCGACCCCAACGCCACCTACCTGCAGGCGGGCCTCGACCAGGCGGCCGGGTTTGAACGTGAGTTGAATTCTTTCCTCGCCGACTGCGCGAGCCGTAAGACCTGTGCCGCCCACAACGGCGGTGACCCCGCCGCTTTGTTCGACGAAATGATACGCAGGGTCGAACGCGATCCGCTCTTCGTCAACGCCAAACGCACTCTCGTCACATCAACCGTGGCCTACACCGCGGTCGTCGATGCGATGTACTCGTCGGCATTGTGGCCCACCCTCGCCGAAGCGATCGCCGACGCCACGAAGAGGCCGATCGCCGATGGCACCGGACTCCTCGCGTTGTACGACGACTACTACCAGCGCCGTCCCGACGGCAGCTACGACAACCTCCTCGAGGCCTTCATCGCCATCAGTTGTCTCGACGACAACGGTGACGAGACTGTCGATGACGTCGAAGCACAGATCCCGAAGTTCGAAGCCATCGCGCCACGCCTAGGGCGCTTCTTCGCCATCGGTTATAACTGCGCTCTCTGGCCGGTGAAGTCGAAACCAAAGACCCCAATGTCGGACATCGGCAACGGGCCCATCGTCGTCGTCGGCACGACCGGCGACGCGGCCACTCCGCTCGAATCTTCCCGCAAGATGGCGGCCGCACTATCGGACGGCCGGCTCATCGTTGCGACGGAAAACCAGCACACTGGTTACGGCACCAGTGAATGCGTGACCGACAGCGTCGATGCATACCTCGTCGACCTGGAGATCCCCGACAAAGAAACCACGTGTACTTAGCCGACTGAGGCATTTGGGCCTCGCGATTAGGCTCAGGGCATGTCGCGGACCGTCGTGTACACCGCGCGGACCATCATCACCATGGATGTTGTCCGTCCACGCGCAGAGGCCGTCGCCGTGAGAGATGGTCGTGTCGTCGCGATCGGAGATTTCTCCGAAGTCGCCGCCGCAATCGGTGCCGATTACAGGCTGGATTCGCGCTTTGAATCGAATGTTCTCGTCGCAGGACTCATCGACCAACACTTGCATCCGATGCTCGGCGCGACCACTCTGACGACCGAGGTGATTGCACCCGAAGACTGGTGTCTTCCGCGCGTGATACACCGCAGCGCCGATTCGGAGGCCGAGTACGACTTGCGCATGTCAGCCGCGAATGAGCGGCTTGCACCCGGCGAGTGGCTATTTTCATGGGGATACCACTCACTGTGGCACGGAAAGATGGACCGTGCCCGACTCGATCGCCTCACGAGCGATCGACCGACTGCCGTCTGGCAACGCTCATGCCATGAATGGTTCCTCAATTCCGCAGCGCTCGCAACGATCGGCATGACACGCGAATCCTGCGAAGGGCACGGCCCGGCGAGCGCGCAGATCGACTGGGAACGCGGACACTTCTTCGAGAACGGCTGGATGTTGGTGTTGGCAAAGTTCTTGATGCCGGTTTTCATGACCGCGGATCGATTCCGCACGGGCCTCGAACAAATGATCGATTACCTGCACATGAACGGCGTGACTGCGATCAACGAGCCCGGGATCTTCTGGCGCAACGAACCATGGGCGCTCTACCAAGAACTGCTTGGCGCACCAAAGGTTCCATTCGAGAGCACGTTCCTCGTTGAAGGACGCACGCAGCCGTTGCGCGGGCTCAGCGGACCGGCACTCATCGCCGACGCACGTGAGCAAGTCGATCGTGGACACGGCGACAAGGTACGCGTCGTCGATGGACAGGTAAAGCTGTTCGCTGATGGTGCGATCATCTCGCAATTGATGCAAATGAACGATCCATATCTGGATGAAAACGGCAACCCCGATCCACAACACCATGGGGAATGGCTGATGGAACCCGACGAGTTGAGATCCGTCTTCGACGCTTATTGGGATGCCGACTGGCAAATTCACATTCACGTGAACGGCGACCTCGGTCTTGACGTACTCCTCGACATCATCGAAGGCTCGCAACGTCGCCATCCTCGAGTCGACCACCGCACTGTCATCGTCCACTTCGCCAACTCGACCGAGGAACAGGTCGACCGCATCGCGCGACTCGGCGCAATCGTTTCGGCGAACCCGTACTACCCGGTTGGCTTTGCCGACAAGTACTCACAATGGGGGCTCGGTCCCACACGAGCCGACACGATGGTGCGCGCATCTTCGGTTCTACGTCGCGGCATTCCATTGTCGTTTCACTCGGACCTCCCGATGTGCCCCTCCGATCCGTTGTTGATGGCGTCGTTTGCCGTCAATCGCGTAACGCCATCGGGTCGCATTGCGGGACCCGAACAACGCATTGACGTTCACTCAGCTCTCCGTGGCGTGACCATCGAAGCAGCCCACTCATGGCGCCGCGAGCATGAACTCGGGTCGATCACGATCGGAAAGATCGCGAACTTCACCGTTCTCGATGCCGACCCGTACGAGGTCGATCCCTCCCGAATTTCAGCAATTGGTGTTGTTGCAACGGTGTTTCGTGGAGAGACATTTACTGTCGACGCCGATCTTGCGGCCCGTCGAGTCGCTTTCCATGAGGGTTCGATCACCAACTCTGGAACTCATTCCACCGTTGGGCGCAATGACGGCCACGACTGCGGTTGTGACGTCGCTCGCTTTCTTGCAGAACACACGACACCTGATGGTTGGGCAGCCTGAACCCACTTGCTCGTAACCGACGGCGGTTCTGTCCGGCAACCGGGCGGGTCACGAGGCCTCACGCGAACGAGTACCCTCGACTTATGCAGATAGAGCTGGTCCAAATTCGGCCAATGAA
Organism: Actinomycetota bacterium; assembly: GCA_041164425.1. Lineage (GTDB taxonomy): Bacteria > Actinomycetota > Acidimicrobiia > Acidimicrobiales > Ilumatobacteraceae > F1-20-MAGs119. The sequence continues at coordinate 19,910 of JBEAPO010000127.1, read as the reverse complement.
GTTCTTGATTGCGGTTCTAATGACCGCATGCACAATCGTCGTCGTGGGCCGACAGGTGACACGGGCCGCTGATTGGACCCCGGCAACACCGCCATCCATCTATCCCGTCGATGCCGGCCCCAACGCTGTGCCCAGAAACGACTTCATCGTCGAAGTCTGCGACAACGATGCGGAACTCGACTGCGTCGAATCCATCGCGGCCTACATCAACGACTCATGGGTGGAGGGAGTTCCGACGAGCACGGTGAATCCCGGACCGGGCGGAGTCGATGGCTCGCGGGACTGGACGATCCCGGGACTCGTGAACCTGAATGGGTCGAACAACACGGTGACAGTCATCCATCGTGTGAATTACACCGGAAACCTTTTTCTCCAGACCAGCATCAGGGCGAGTGGGTCCGACGGTGACCGCGACACGACGGGATTGCCGCGCGACACAAAATTTCGTGCGACGGTCAGGACAAGTTGGGTTCTTCCCACCCACGTATCCGGAAAAATGTCGGCAGCGAATATCGCCGTAACCAAATTGTCGGCATCCGGAGCTTCACGCGTGATGATGGAGGGTATTCCACTCAAGATCATGGTTATCTCAGATGACTCACAGTTGACGAGCCCCACGGGACGGGGCGACTACGAGACTCGAGAGTTTTCGATGACGGTGTCCGACGGCCGCTACTACCCGATCAAGCAGGCCTGCATCGAAAAGCCCGCAATCATGACCTCCGAGAACGGCTACGGACATCCGTTGCCGACTTTCACGAACGGCAATCTCGACCTTAAGGTCAGTGCGCCACACTTTCTCTCGGATGGTACAACCGAACACGCGGGCTACTACGAGGCGGCGGTTCCTCTCGAAATGGCGACTTGCTTGTGGGGCTCCGCCATCACAACGGCATCGACGTTCGACGTGGAGGTCTTTGAAACCGAGGGCTCGACAAAAGCTGCGACCCGAACCACCGACGTGACTGAAGCTGCCGTCTTGATCAAGGCCACCAGTTTCACATTCTCATCTCCGACAATTCGCGTCTCCTACACCGCCCCTGCTCCGTCGACCTCATCGTCAAGTTCAAGTACTTCGAGTTCGACGTCCAGCACTTCAAGTTCGACGTCGTCGTCGCCGGCGACGCCACCCACACCAAAGCCGAGAGGAGTGAAACTCGTCGGCGGCAAGGCTGTGGGAACGATCACATTCACCCGGGTCGCCGGAACCACCTATGCCGTCGTGGCAACCAAAAGATCTGCAAGAAAGACGTTCCGCTGCACAAAGACAAAGTCGAAAGTGGCCTGTCGCGCAACCGGCCTCAGCCGAGGAATCTGGAAAGTCACCGTTACGCCGAAGCGCAATGGAACCTCTGGAGTTGCGTACACGGGGAAACTGCGGATTTCGTGAGTCGGGAAGAGGGCGAATAGAAAAAGCCCGCCTCGCGGCGGGCTTTTGGCGGAAGAGGTGGGATTTGAACCCACGGTGGGCACAAACCCACAACGGTTTTCGAGACCGTCCCATTCGGCCGCTCTGGCACCCTTCCGTCGGGGGACGCTATCGGCGTTCGGCGAAGAATTCCGACAGGAGAGCCGAACACTCGGTGGCAAGTACGCCGTGGAGGAACGGCGGATTGTGATTCAGTCGTGGGTCAGCGCACACGTTGTAGAGACTTGATGTGGCGCCGGCCTTCAGGTCGGCGGCGCCAAACACCAGGCGTCCGATGCGTGCGTTCAGCAGGGCACCGGCACACATGACACACGGCTCGAGAGTGACATACAGCGTGCAGTCGTCGAGTCGCCATCGGCCCAGACGTGCGGCGGCGTCGCGCAGGGCCAGAACCTCGGCGTGGGCCGTCGGGTCACCCAACTTCTCGCGTTCGTTGTGCCGCGAAGCGATGATCTCACCGTTGTGAACGACAACCGCACCGACCGGAACGTCTCCGTGGGCCAGTGCCATGCGCGCCTCACCCAGCGCGTCACGCATCGCGCTTTCGTCCGCTGCGGGGTCGACGCTTGACATTTCGTTTGACGCCATGTTCGGCAATGTAGCCAAGGAAGCGACGGTGTTACGTTTCGTCCATGGGTGAGGCACTTCCGACGATCGACCTGGCCCCTTTCGCCCGTGGGGCGGGACCGTCGACCGAGGCCGACGAACAGGCTCGCCTTCTCGATGACACGTTTCGCGAGACGGGATTCATCCTGGCTGAGAACCACGGCGTCAGTGCATCCACCAAGTCGAAAATGCTCGCTGCAGCACGCGCCTTTTTCGATGAACCCGTCGAGCAAAAGAATTCGATCGCAATCGGCAAGTCCAACTGCCACCGCGGATACGTGGGCATCGCGACCGAGACACTTGACGACAAGAACACAATGGCCGGTGATCTCAAGGAAACGCTCGACACCGGCGTCGACCATCCTGCTGATCATCCCGAAGTGATCAAGGGGACCCCGTTGCACGGTCTCAACCAGATGCCGTCGACACCCGGATTCAAGACCGCGTACGACGCCTACTTCGCCGAGGCGGTCGACGCCGCCGAACGGATGATGCGTGCAATGGCGACGGCGCTCGACCTTCCGATCGAACACTTCATGTCACTCGGCGACACGATCTACAACCTGCGCCTCATCCACTACCCGAAACAGGAAACCGTCGCCCCGATCCCCGGTCAGATGGGCTGTGGCGCTCACACCGACTACGGCTCTATCACTCTGCTTTCCGATGACGGAGTCGGCGGGTTGCAGGTGATGAAGCGCGGCGGCGAATGGATAGACGTCGGGATACCCGCCGATCATCTCGTGGTCAACATCGGCGACCTCATGGCAATCTGGACGAACGACCGATGGGTGTCGAATCCACACCGCGTGATCAACCCCCGCCAGACAGATCGCTATTCGATTCCGCTGTTCGTCACTCCGCCCTACTGGGCGAACATCGAATGTCTGCCGTCGTGCCTTCGGGCGGGAGAAAACCCTAAGCACAAACCCATGCTGTCGGGGCCCTACTTGCTGGCACGATTCGATTCGACCCACAGTTACCGCAACGAACTGCTCGCGGAGTTCAATCAGGTCTGAAATTATTTGGCGGAAGAGGTGGGATTTGAACCCACGGACCCCTTGCGAGGTCACAGCATTTCCAGTGCTGCCGATTCGGCCGCTCTCGCACTCTTCCGGATATTTGTATCGAGTGAGGCAGGCTATCCACCTATAACCTGACTCAAGCAGCAAGTGAGGTGGCGGTCGGGTCCTGTGCAACGTCGGCCCGGTCAACCAGGTCAGGGCGGGAACGCAGCAGCCTCCACCGGATCAGGCGTGTGCCGCAGATCGCCTGGCCGTCACCTCAGTTGTTACGGCAGTAGTTGTTACGACAGCTCAGTCGAGACGCGCGGCCAGTGCGTCGGCCTTTTTCGACAGGTTCGGCTGGCCCATCTCCGTCACCAATTCCGCGAAGTCGCGCGTCGGGCCCGTCCAGCACCACTCGTCGACGCTGCCCACAGGGACATCGGTGACGATCGTTGCGATGCGCTTGAACAATGCGGCCGCCTCACGGTTGTCACGCAAGGTTGCGCCCAACTTCGCCGCGCCGCGAACCTGCACGTCCCACTTCGTTTCGTCATCGGGGATGGCTTCGATCGTCTTCCACTTTGCCAAGACGGCCGACGCGCTCTTTGCTCCCCAGCCGGAAAGACCCGGGAAACCGTCGGAGGTGTCACCGACGAGGCCCAGATAATCGGCGATCGACTCGGGACCCACGCCGAACTTCTCGCGAATCGCCGCGTCGTCGATGATCGCATTGTTGCGTCTGTCGAATTGAACGACACGCTTTCCCACGACGCACTGACCGAGGTCCTTGTCGGGCGACAACATCAGCACCTGCTTCACGCGCTTGTCCGCCGCGGCAACGCGCGCCGCACTACCCAACGCATCGTCGGCCTCGTACTCCTCCATCGCCCACACCGTGACACCGAGTGCACGAAGTGCATCCTCGAGGAGAGGTATCTGGTGCAACAAGACCGGTTCCATTCCTTCGCTCGTCTTGTAACCGTCGTACAGATCGTTGCGAAAACTCTCGATCACATGGTCGGTCGCCACACCGATGTGCGTCGCACCATCGGCAATTAGCTGCAACGTCGACGACAAGACACCAATCGTCGCCGCCAACGGCGGCGGCTCGCTGTGGCGCACGGCCTGGCCGTAATGCTGGCGGTACAGCTCGTACGTGCCGTCGACAAGGTGAACCTTCATGAAGCAGCCGCTCACATCGAAGTGATCGGCACCTTCTTCACGTTGATCAAGCGCTCGAGTTCGTGACGCTTGATCTTCCAACCGTCCTTCGTGCGCACCATCTCGTCGTTGTAGGCGGCCCACAAGACGAAGAGGTGATCGGGGTCGCTCGGCAGTTCATGGGTTGCCTGCACATAACTACGCAGAGTTCCCGTGTCGCCGTTCACTGTGACCTGGATGTTGCCGATCATGTGTTGCGTACGGCCGTACTTGTTGCGCGCGGCACTGACCCATTCGCGGTACTCCGCAAGTCCCTTGATCGATCCGGCACTGAAGCCCGCGACCTCGACATCGTCGGTGAAGCAAGTGCAGTAGCGGTCGTAGTCGCACTGGTCGATGGAATCGGCATAGCGGATGATGACATCGCCAATGGCGAGACGGTCTTCGAGTTGGCTCATGACCCGAGCCTAGACCCGCTGATCTAGACGAGAAACGAAATGAATGCGCCCGCCGCGATGTAGGGCACGAACGCGATGTGGTCGCGGCGGTCGAGAGCGCGCATCGCCATCAACACCGCACTCACGACACCTGCGAGTACGAACGTGTAAACGGTTCCCCTGATGAGTACGTCCCATCCGCGGTATGCCAGCAACAAGCCGACTGACGGAGCGAGCATCACGTCGCCCTTGCCGAATCCGCCGCGCGATACCGCAGCGATCAACGAATACAACGCGAACAACGCAACGGCTCCGGCAAAACCGCGCAACAACTCTGCAGGGTCCCAGTGCCACACTGCATCGAGAACGATGAGGGGCACGCCCGTGACGATCATGAGGCCCGTGACGTAGCGCGGAACGCGGTGCGTGTAAGCGTCGATGACTGAAAGTGCGAGCAGCCCGGTGAAGACCGCGATCGCAGCGATGGTGAGGAATGTCCGTGTCGATTCGCGGTGGATGAGCAGCGCCCCGACGGCCGTCCATGCGGCCATCGCAACGGTCTGGGGCAGGCCAATGTTCAGCGAGTACTTACGAATACGTCGCAGGTTCTTCTGGGCGGTGTCGACCACCCAGTAGCCGGCCGCGAGACCGAGGAGCGCGGCAACGTACGGCGTGGCCTACTCCTGCACCAGTTCGATGAGCGTTCCGAAAGAACCCTTGGGATGGATGAAGGCAACCGTCGTGCCGCGGCTGCCGGGGCGAGGTGCCTTGTCGATGGGCTGCGCACCGGCCGCGATCATCGATTCGAGTGCCTTGCCGCAATCCGCGACGCGATAGCCGATGTGGTGCAGACCTTCGCCGCGCTTCTCGATGGCCTTCGCAACGGGCGAATCGTCACGCGTGGGCGTGAGCAACTGCACGTAGCTCTCGGCAACCTTCAAAAGCGCTTCCTCGACGCCGTCACTCTCGACGACCTCGCGGTGTTCGACCTCTGCGCCGAAGGCGCGGTGGTAGTAGTCGATGGCCGCTTCGAGGTCGCGAACGGCGATGGCAACGTGGTCGATTTCAGTCAGCAACATGGCTCTATCGTCCCATTTTGCTTCGCCTAACGGCGAAACATGTTGATATTCGCCTCGCCGGCCCTTTCCCGCAGGGCCGGGTCGTCGATACCGAGGCCCGCTTCGGGGGCCAGACACAGAACGCCCAACTTGCCCTCATGCATGTTGTGGTGCACTTGGTACGCGGCTTCACCCACCTGGCTCAGGTCGAAGACCTGTGACATGACCGGGTGAATCATGCCCTTTGCGATGAGACGGTTTGCCTCCCATGCCTCGCGGTAGTTGGCAAAATGGCTGCCGACGAGGCGCTTGAGGCGCATCCAGAAGTGGCGGTTGTCGAACTCCATCATGAAACCGCTCGTTGCAGCGCACGTGACGACCGTGCCACCGCGCTTCACCACGTACATGGACGCACCGAACGTCGAGCGGCCGGGGTGTTCGAACACGATGTCCGGGTCTTCACCGACCAGATCGCGGATGTCGGACCCGAGGCGACGCCATTCCTTCTCGTCGTGGTTGCCGGCATCGTCGAAGAACTTGTAGTTCGCCGCCTTGCGGTCGATCACCGCTTCGCATCCCATCTCGTGGAGGATCTTCGCCTTGTCGGGTGAACTGACGACACCGACGGGAGTTCCACCTCCGTTCAACACGTACTGGACTGCGTAGGCACCGATGCCGCCGGTGGCACCCCAGATGAGAACGACATCGCCCTGCTTCATCTGGGCGCCGTTCTTCGACACGAGCATGCGGTAGCTCGTCGAATTGCACAATGCGTTGACGGCTGCTTCTTCCCACGACAGGTGCATGGGTTTGGGCATCAGCTGGTTGGCCTTGACCACGGCGAGATCGGCGAGACCGCCGAAGTTGGTTTCGTATCCCCAGATGCGCTGGTTCGCCGCCATCATCGAGTCGTTGTGCGCCGACTGGTCCTGGTCGTCGACATGGTTGCAGTGCACCGTGACACGGTCGCCCGGCTTCCAGTTGCGAACCGCCGCGCCGATGCGCAGAACCACACCCGAGGCGTCGCTCCCCACCACTTGGTAGTCGCGGTCGTGGCGCTTTGCCCATTCACTTTCACGGGCGAGTCGCTGCATCGGTCCGAAGGTGGAAACGGGTTCGAAGATGCTGCTCCACACGGTGTTGAAGTTGATCGACGACGCCATCACCGCGACGTAGACCTCGTCGGGTGCGAGTTCGGGTGTGGGCACATCGCCCACGTGCAGGCTCTTGCGCGGATCTTTGGCATTCGAGGCCATGCCTTCGAACATTGACGTCTCGGACTTCAGCACGTGTGCGGCGCGGTACGACGCGGGAAGGGGCAATTTCGCGATGGTGGCCGAGTCGGCCCCTGCGAGGATTGCGTCGCGGATTTCGGCCATTGCGCTGTCTGCCATTCGCAGAGGTTACCGACGGGTACTCGGGCGTCAACCCCGAACGCCTACGCTTGACCGCATGCCAGGTTCTTACATCGTCGCCGGAGCACGCACACCGATCGGGAAGATGAGCGGAGCACTCGCGGGTTTCTCCGCCGCAGATCTCGGAGCCATCGCCATCGCCGAGGCGTTGTCGCGCGCGAACGTGAAACCCGAACAGGTCGACCACGTGATGATGGGACAGGTGTTGATGGCCGGTCAGGGTCAAGTTCCTGCACGTCAGGCCGCGGTCAAGGCCGGCATTCCGCTCCACGTTCCCGCCGTCAACATCAACAAGGTTTGCCTGTCGGGCATCAACACCATTTACCTCGCCGACCAGATGATCCAGGCGGGCGACGCCGACATCGTCGTCGCAGGCGGCATGGAGTCGATGACCGGTGCGCCGTACATCGCCAGTGGTGCACGCGGTGGTTTTCGATACGGCAACACCGAACTTGCCGACGCGATCATCAAGGACGGATTGTGGTGTGCGTTCGATGCATGCCTGATGGGCGAGGGCACCGAAAGGTACAACGCAGGTGGCATCGGCCGCTCGGCACAAGACGAATTTGCGGCGAAAAGCCACGAGCGTGCCGCGAATGCCATCAAAGAGGGTCGCCTCGCCGAAGAGATCGTCCCCGTGGCCATCCCGCAACGAAAAGGTGACCCACTGATGTTCGACACCGACGAGGGCGTGCGCCCCGGCACGACGGGTGAGTCGCTGGGTGGCCTCAAGCCGGCATTCGTGAAGGAAGGTTCGATCACCGCGGGCAATGCGTCGCAGATCAGCGATGGCGGTAGTGCGGTCATCGTCATGAGCAAGAAAGCGGCCGAGGCGTGCGGCGTTGCTCCGCTCGGCGAGGTCGTGTCGTACGGACTCGTCGCCGGACCCGACAACATCTCACTGCTTCACCAGCCCAGCCGTGCAATCACGGCTGCGCTCGCGAAGATCGGCAAGAAGGTCTCCGACCTCGACCTCTTCGAATTGAACGAGGCGTTCGCCGCTGTCGGCATTGCCTCGATGGCCGAGCTCGGCATCACCGACGAAATCACCAACGTGAACGGCGGAGCGATCGCACTCGGCCACCCGATCGGCATGAGCGGCAACCGCATCACGCTCCATCTTCTCCACGAACTGCGCCGTCGCGGAGGTGGCATGGGTGCGGCCGCACTGTGTGGCGGTGGCGGTCAGGGCGATGCGATCATTGTTCGCTCGCTCTAGGACGACGCTCGTCCATCTGATCGTCGCCGTCGTCATCGGTTGCGTCGGTGGCGCACTGTCGTTTCTGTTCGTCGAGTCGCTGAACTGGGCAGGCTCCACGCGCGAACACAACGAGTGGCTCGTCATTTGCTTGCCGCTCGGCGGGCTCGCCGTCGGCTGGCTGTATCACCGCTTCGGACAACCCATCGCCGGAGGAACGAGCCTCGTTCTCGATGCGGTCCACGTTCCCGACGGCGAGGTTCCCTCACGCATGGCGCCGATGATCTGGTCGGGAAGCGTCGGCTCGCACGTCGTTGGTGCGAGCGTGGGCCGCGAGGGTGCAATCGTCCAAATCGTGTCGAGCCTCACCGACGACATCGCTCGGCGGTTTCGCCGTCCGCACGCCTCACGTCGGGTCTTCCTCGTTTGCGCCATCAGTGCGGCGTTCGGTGGCCTCTTCGGCGTTCCCTACGGAGGCGCGGTGTTTTCTCTCGAGGCGCAGCGCCACCGTCGCCTTCACGTGAACGCGATTGTCCCCGCAATCACGGCCGGTGTGATCGGTGACAAGGTCGCACGGTGGTTTGGCGTCGAACATGAAACCTCGCTGTCGATCGACTCGATTTCGTGGGCCTGGCCACAGATGTGGCGCTACCTCGTCGCCGCAGTCGTGTTCGGTGCGGTGGCCGCGACCTTCATCTCGAGCGAGCACGCTGTCAAGCGACTGTTCGTCCGCTTGGTTCCCTGGCCACCCGCACGTCCGCTCGTCGGTGGATTCGTTCTACTGGCCCTGCTGGCGATCGCCGGCAATCGGATTTACCTCGGCATCTCGACGGAACTCATCGTCATGGCGCTGGCAGGCGGCACGGGGCTCGTCGCCGTTGCCTTCTTGTGGAAGGCCGTCTTCACCGCCGTGTCCCTCGGAAGCGGGTTTGTGGGCGGCGAAGTATTCCCGCTGTTCATCATCGGGGCTCTCACGGGCGTTCAGTTCGCGCGCATCACCGACGCATCGGTTCCACTGTTCGCCGCACTCGGCTTGATCGCCGTTTTTGCCGCCGCGTCCGATACCCCTGTTGCGTGCACGATCATTGGAGTCGAGTTGTTCGGCTTCGCCGGGCTTCCACTCTTTGCACTCGTCTGTTTCATCGCTGAGGCAGTGAGCGGCGAGCAAACCATTTATCCGTCGTCACCGCTGGCGCGTCGCAGTGAAGCGAATACCTAGGCCGCGCGCTTTAGCGGGTACCGCAGCCACTTGCCAGCCTCGAAGTCGTACAACTTGCATCCCGACGTCGTCGACAAGTAGTCACGCAGACGCAGCTTCTTCGTGATGGCGACACCGGGAAAGCTCGATTCGATCGAACGCATCGCGCGCGGCAATCGGTAGAACGGAATGCGCATGTCGACGTGATGTGGCACGTGCACGAAGATGTTGTGTAGGAAGAAGTTGAAAACCCGGGGAATCCGCAGGTTCGTCGTTCCCTCCATCTGACCACGGAACTTCGTCCACTCGCGCCGCGGATACCACCGAATTTCCTCGTTCACGTGTTGCACGTACACCACGAAGCCGATCGTCCATGTGAAGATGAGCCACGGAACAACTGCGACCTTCGTGATCATCCACGCAATGCCAAGCACGCTTCCGTGCGAGTGCCAACCGGCGTAGCCCACCGAGGCGGCGGCAACCGCCAACAACAGCGTCATCATTCTGCGTTCGCGGGCGATGGTGCCGCCGAGTTTGCCGTCGGTGCTGAACCGCATCATCTTGTTCCACCACACGTTCCGCCCGTAGTAGAAGCCCGCTCCCAACCACGACCACTCGAAACGGTGGCGCAAACGAGCGAACCGACGCATCGACGACCAATCCTCGTTGGTTGCCGGGTGCCACACGAAGTCCATGCCTTGCTTCACGGTGTGTCCGTGATGCACACGGTTGTGGCCGAAGTCCCAGGCCGACTCAACGTGGGCCGAAGGCAACAGTGCCAACTTTGCGACGAATGCATTGAGGCGCTTCGAATCGAAGAGCGCATTGTGCGAGGCATCGTGGCCGATCACGAAGATGCCGCTGATGCAAAGACCCGTCGCCGCCCAGAGAAGCGGGATCGCCCACCACGCATCGACGGTGATCAACGCGTACAACAAGCCCGCATACACGGCGACATCGCGCGCAATGTAAAGCAGACCACGCACCGTAGAACGCCGATAGCACGCCTCGGGAATGCCCCGAACAACGTCGATCAGTGCTGGTTGGTCGACTTTCGAGGGGGCGAGGTCCGTCATTGACCCAACCTACAGGTCGGCGGTTGTCACGACGTGATCAGAAAGTGAACTGTTGTTGCACTAGTCACGTAGTTCACGACGGCCCTCAAGCGCGCGGCCGAGCGTGAGTTCGTCGGCATATTCGAGGTCGCCGCCAACCGGTAGACCTGTACCGATTCGGGTGACCCTTATGTCAAGCGTGCCCAAGGCACGTGCGAGATACATCGCTGTGACATCACCCTCGATCGTGGGGTTCGTGCAGACGATCACCTCACGCACCGATTCGGGTTCGAGCCGTGTGAGGAGTTCACGAATCTTCAACTGTTCCGGGCCGACCCCGTCCATCGGGCTGATCGCACCGAGCAACACGTGGTATCGGCCGCGAAACACTCCGGTCTTTTCGATGGCAATGATGTCACGCGCTTCTTCGACGACGCACAGTGTCGAACCTTCGCGACGTGGGTCGGTGCAAATCGGACACAGTGACTCATCAGCGATGTTGAAACAGCGTTCGCAGAAACGCACGCGCTTCTTCGCGATGACGATCGCCTCGGCGAGACGCGCAACGTCGTTCTCGTCGGCCTTCAGAAGATGAAGCGCGATGCGTTGCGCTGATTTCGGGCCGACCCCCGGAAGCCTTCCGAGTTCGTCGATGAGTGCTTGCACCGGTGCGGTGTACGCACTCACTTGGTGTCACTCTCGTCGATCACCTTCGACCCGGGAAAACTTCGGCTGATGCGATCGAGTGCGCTTTCGATGGGCACGATGGGCATGTCGGACAACTCGTCCGGGTCGATGTCGTCGTGGGGAATTTCATCACTCACGGCGTTTGCTTTTGTCTTGCGCGGTGCCGAACGATCCTTCGGTGCGTCGCCAACGTCGACGTTGACGCCAACCTTGCGTCCGGTGAGCTTCTCGAAGGCCGCGGCGACTGTCGCCGCGTGTTCGTTGCACTTCATCTGGTGCACGGCATTCGGTGCGCTCAGCACCACGGTGTCGGCCGTGGGCGAGGACACGCTGCATGCGCTGTAGAGCGCGCGCACCAACGGTTTGAGCGACGTCAGCACCTGGGGCCAAAGATCCGCGGGGTTTCCACCAACGGCTGGCGCCTTATCCATAACGGCTGGCGCCTTGTCCATAACGGCTGGCGCCTTGGGTGCGGCGGGCTTCACGAGTGTCGGTTCGGGTGCGGCGCGCGGCGTGTCGACAACGGGTTTGGCCGCTCCACCCAACTTCGCCCGACCCGTCATCGGGTCGACGGGTGGCGGACTCGCCGGCGCGGCAGTGGCGCCGCTCGCCACCGCGCGTTCAAGTCGCTCGAGCCGTACGACAAGACCCGAGACATCGCCCGAGTCGCCCGGACTACAGAGTTTCATCAGCGACACTTCGAGCAACAGTCGCGCATCGGGTGCATGGCGCATAGCGATGAGCGTGTCGCCGATGGCCTCCATCGCACGCACGATCGAGCCGTTCCCCAGTCGACGTGCCCACGCAGCCACGTGCTCGGCGCGTTCGGCGGGTAGTTGGACAAGTTCCGGTGCCATCTGTGTGAGAAACGCCTCGCGCAAATGGCGCACGAGTTGTTCACCGAGCGTGCGCGGGTCACGACCCTGTTGCACGGCGAACGCGACGGCCGCCAGTGCGCGGCCGGGGTCACCGTCAATGATCGCTTCGATGAATTCGTCGAGATCGACCGCCTCTTCGACATCGCCGCCCGCGGCGGCGACGAGTTCGAGCGCCGACAACGTGTCGCGTGCGCTTCCGCCACCCTGCACCAGCACCTGCTCGATCGCCGCATCGGTGACCTCGAGACCCGCATCGGCCACGACGAACCGCACGTGTTCTTCTAGGTCGTGCATCGGCAGCAGATGGAACTGGAGGTGCTGCGTGCGGCTGCGGATGGTTTCGCTGACCTTCTGCGGGTCGGTCGTAGCGAGAACGAAGACCACGTGTGACGGCGGCTCTTCGAGCGTCTTCAACAATGCTGCTTCCGCTGCCTTCGACAGCATGTGCACTTCGTCGAGAATGAAGACACGGTGGCGACCGGGGCTGCCGAGGCCGGCGCGGTCGATGAGGTCGCGTACGTCGTCGACACCGTTGTTGCTGGCGGCATCGAGTTCGATTACGTCGTAGCTGGTGCCCGATTCGACAGCGACACACGATGCGCATGCACAACACGGCTCGCCGTCGATCGGCGCCTCGCAGTTCAACACCTTGGCGAGAATTCGCGCCGTCGAAGTTTTGCCCGTTCCGCGCGGCCCGGAAAACAAATAGGCCTGCCCTTCGCGTTCGTTCACGACCGCATTGCGCAATGCCCGCACGATGTGGTCCTGGCCGCGGAGCTCGCTGAACCGGCGCGGTCGGTAACGACGGTAAAGCGATTGCACGGCCACGGACCGAGCCTACCGATCGGGTGCGGCGTGACCCGTCGTACGCCGTGGATTGGCTACCGTGCAGAGCGCGATGTTCCCCGTCCATCACCGTGTCCGCTCGTCGGTTTTTGCCGGCGTCATCGTCGGCGTGATTCTCGGATTCTGGGGTGCGTTGCTGATGGCCGGTAGTGCGAGCGCGGTTGGCGATAACACCTTGTCGTCGTCGAATCCCGCCCCCAGTGAAAATGTGACCGTCGCCCCGACACAGCTTCAACTCGTTTTCACCAATCCGTTCGCCAACCCGAACGACGTCAACCAGATGGGTCTCTCGCTGGTGTGTGACGGGAACATCGTCAGCCTCGGTGCAGCGCAACTCGGCACCGATCTGAAAACCGTGAGCGCACCACTGACACAGGTTCCCGCCGCCGGTGCCTGTGTCGTGAGTTGGGCGCTTCCCGACGGCAGCAGCGGCGCGTTCAGCTTCACCTCGTCTATTGCCGCACCGACAACGTCGACATCGATCCCGACCGGCACTACTCTGCCGGCTCCGGTGACCCCCGGAGAAGGCAATCCGATCGTCGACAAGTCACCACGCGTCGGGGGTCCCCTCGGGCTCTTCCGCCTTCTTGCCTACATCTTCTCCGCAACGCTCGTCGGTGGCGTGATACTCATTCTCTTCGCATGGCCCGAAGGAGTCGAGTACCGCGTGTGCAGGCGGTTCCTGCGCATCGTCGTCGTGCTGAACATCGCCGCGCTCGTCCTCGTCGCGATCTACACGACCGCCCAGTTCACCGGGAAGGGCGTCACGGCCTCGATCAGTCCGAACACGTGGCGCGCACTCTGGGAGACGTTGCCCGGCAAGGCGCTCCTCATCCGCGTGCTCGTGTCGATCTTCGCGGTCTGGGCCGTGTGGAACCCGCAACACGTCCTCGACCCCGGCACCCAGTTGATGAGCGTCGGCATCATCGCCGCACTTGCCATCACCCATGGCTTCGATCGCACTGGTGGTCGTCTTCCGGGACTCGGGTACGCATCGGGCGTTCTGCACATGGTCGCGATCTCGGCGTGGTTCGGCGGTCTCGTATTGCTGGTGCGCGTCGTTCTCATCGGCCCGGGCGACGTCGACCTCGTACAAGCGGTACGTGGCTTCGGTCGTATCGCAACACGTGCGATGCCGCTTGCAATCGTCACCGGTGTCGTCGCCACCTACCGATTCGATGGCTTCAGTCTCTTCACCAGCCAGCACGGGCGTCTCGTCACTTTGAAGATTCTCGCCGTCGGCTTCATGGCCTACGCAACCTGGGTGACGCGGCAGTTCGTACTGACGCGTATGCGTCGCGTGCCCGCACTCGATGAACGCATGGCGATGCACCTTCGCCGCGCCGTCGGAACCGAGGCGACTGCGGGTGTCGTCGTTCTCGCACTCACTTCGTGGATGATGGCGACGACACCGATCCACTACTACGACTCACCGCGCGATGACGGACCGCGCTACGCGTTCAGTGCCGCCCTCGAGAACGACCGCTTCAGTGTGCGCTTCTCGGTGAGTCCTGCGACGACTGGCCAGAACCAGATCCTCATCGAACTTTTCGAGCCTCGTCGTATCCAGGAATTCACGGTGCGCATGACACCAAAGGCACCCGGATATGACGGTTACCTCATCAACGTGCCGCTCACGCGCCGTGGTGCAGCACTGCTCGGCAACACCGGCAATTTCACACTCGCAGCACCCGGCGAGTGGAGTGTTGAGATTTCGGGAACCACCACGACGGGCGATCTCGAGCCACTGGCGAGCGCCTTCACGCTCACCGACCCGGCTTCCACCACGACGTCGTCGTTGCCACCGGGCGTGACGTTGGCCCCCGGTGTCACCAGCCCGACAACGGCTCCCCCCATCGCCCCCGCCACGACTCTCGACCCTGCCCCAACGACTTCGCCCCCTCCGACGACCGGCTAGTAGCGTCTCGCGGGTGAGCGACAACCCCATGCACGCGAAAATCGAGGACCTCCGCCAGCGCAAGCACGAGGCCTACAACGCCGGATCGCCCCGCTCGGTCGAGCGTCAGCACGAAAAGGGCAAGATGCTCGCTCGCGAGCGCATCGACTACCTCCTCGACCCGGGCTCGTTCCAGGAACTCGACCTCCTCGCCCGCCACCGCGCGCATGCGGCGGGCCTCGAAGAGCGCCCCTACACCGACGGCGTCATCACCGGCTGGGGAACCGTCGATGGTCGCAAGGTGTTCGTGTTCGCCCAGGACTTCACCGTTTTCGGTGGTGCGCTCGGCGAAGTGTTCGCCGAGAAGATCCACAAGTTGATGGACCTCGCGCTGAAGGTCGGTGCACCGGTCGTCGGCCTGAACGACGGTGCGGGTGCCCGTATTCAAGAAGGCGTCGTCTCGCTCGCCAGCTACGGCGGCATCTTCTACCGCAACGTTCTCTCGTCGGGTGTCGTCCCGCAGATCTCGGTCATCCTCGGCCCGTGCGCGGGTGGTGCGGTGTACTCGCCCGCCATGACCGACTTCATCTTCATGGTGCGCGAGAGCAGCCACATGTTCATCACCGGTCCCGACGTCGTGAAGACCGTGACGGGTGAAGACGTGACACTCGAACAG
This sequence comes from Actinomycetota bacterium, assembly GCA_041164425.1. GTDB lineage: Bacteria > Actinomycetota > Acidimicrobiia > Acidimicrobiales > Ilumatobacteraceae > F1-20-MAGs119. Next base: position 4,362 of record JBEAPO010000127.1, on the reverse strand, counting down.
TTGGGTGGCGCAATGAGCCACGCATCGAAGTCGGGCGTCGCGACGTTCGTCTCACAGGACGAGAAGGCCTGTCTCGACGACGTGCGTTACCTCCTTTCTTTCCTGCCGCAGAACAACCTCGAAGACCCGCCGTCGGTCGAATCGTCCGACGATCCGAACCGCGAATGTCCGATGCTGCGCGACATCCTCCCGCCGTCGCCGAACCAGCCCTACGACATGAAGAAGGTCATCCGCGAGGTCGTCGACGATGGTGAATTCTTCGAGTATTTCCCCTACTGGGCGAAGAGCATCACGTGTGGTTTCTCCCGCCTGAACGGCCAGGTCGTTGGCATCGTCGGCAACCAGCCGATGGAGTTCGCCGGCGTTCTCGACATCGAGAGCTCGGAAAAGGCCGCGCGCTTCGTGCGCACCTGCGATGCCTTCAACATTCCGCTCATCACCTTCGTCGACGTGCCCGGATTCCTCCCCGGCGTCAACCAGGAACACGACGGCATCATCCGCCACGGCGCGAAGCTGCTGTATGCGTACTGCGAGTCCACGGTGCCACGCATCCAGATCATCACGCGCAAGGCGTACGGTGGCGCGTACGTCGTCATGAACTCGAAGTCCATCGGCGCCGACCTTGCCTATGCGTGGCCCACGGCCGAACTCGCCGTCATGGGTCCACAAGGTGCCGTCGAAATCGTTTATCGCCGCGAACTTCAGCAGGCCGCCGATCCGGTGGCACGCCGCGCGGAGCTGGTCGCCGACTACACCGAGAAATACGCCAACCCGTACAGCGCCGCCGAGCGTGGATACGTCGACGACGTCATCGACCCGGCAGAAACCCGCATCAAGCTCATCAACGGACTGCAGATGCTGCAGACCAAGCGCGAAGAGCTGCCGCGCCGCAAGCACGGCAACATGCCGCTCTGATGCGGCAACGATGAACTCCCTCCCGCCGCCGGACCCGCGCACGCGGGTCAAGTGGGAGTACGCCGGTTTCTGGTCGCGTTTCATCGCGCGCACCGGTGACAACGTCGTCGCGCTCATCTACGCATCGCCGATCCTCGTTGGCGGCATCTTCCTCATCGCACTCGGTGTACAGAACTGCGACACGTCGCAGAACACGATCACCTGCACGTCCGGCCAGGTCGAATGGACACCAATCGCGCTCGGAATCCTCGCGCTCGTCGCAGGCGTCGTCTTCGCGCTCGCGCTGCCCATCCGATGGATCGCCAAGACCGGCGCCGGGCCCGTGTCGCGCAAGATGCGGGTGCGCGTGGTGTGTCGGCGCACGGGCCAGCCGATCGGCACCGGTCGGGCCGTCGGCCGATTGCTCGGTTCGTTCGTTTCCGGGTGGATTTTCTACCTCGGCTACCTCTGGATGCTCTGGGATTCGGAAAAGCAGACCTGGCACGACAAAATGGTGTCCTCGATGGTGATCCGAGCATGAACCAGAACCTCTCCATTTCTCCCAGCCCGTCAGAAGAAGAAGCAGCGGCCATCGTCGCTGCGCTCTCTGCCGCGATGCCGACGGGTGGAATGGTTGCTTCGCCACTGCGCGACCGTCGCAGTGCCTGGAAGTTCAGCGGACGTTGGTGGGCGCGCCCGTCGACGGCCCGCCGCGACCGGCCCTGGTTCTAGGTCGAAGCGCCGCGATGTCACGGCTGCCCCTTGCCGATGTCCGCGTCGTCGACATCTCCACGGTTCTCGCCGGCCCGAACTGTGCGCGCTACCTCGCCGACTTCGGTGCCGACGTCATCAAGGTCGAACACCCCGACACGGGCGACTCGATGCGCAACATGGCCTGGCGCGACCCGCGCGACGGCACGGGTCTGTGGTGGAAGATGGTCAACCGCAACAAGCGCACCATTGCGTTGAACCTCAAAGTCGACGACGACAGGAACGTTCTCCTCTCTCTGCTCGACGAAGCGCACGTCCTCGTCGAGAACTTCAGGCCCGGAGCGCTCGAACGTCTCGGCCTCGGTCCCGACGAATTGCACAAGCGCAACCCGAAGCTGGTTGTCACGCGTGTCACCGGTTTCGGCCAGGACGGACCGTACGCACAAAAGGCCGGCTTCGCCTCGATCGCCGAGGCGATGAGCGGACTGTCGGCCATCAGCGGCGAACCCGACCGCGGACCGCTGTTGCCACCAATTGCACTCACCGACGAAATCACCGGCATCGTCGCAGCGTTTTCGACGATGGTCGCGTTGCACTCGGGCGAAGGCCAAGTCGTCGACGTGTCGCTGCTCGACAGCATCTTCCAGATGATGGGCCCGCTGCCCGCGGTGTACGCATTGACCGGCGAACAACAGCGGCGCCTCGGCTCGGGCATTCCCTACACGGTTCCCCGCGGTACGTTCCGGTGCAGCGACGACAAGTGGGTCGGCATCTCGACTTCCAGTGACTCAGTGGCCGCTCGGGTGCTCGCATTGCTCGGCGTTGCCGACGACCCACGATTCACCACGTTCAATCTTCGCGTCGAGAACCGTTCCGCGATCGACTCGCTCCTCACCCAATGGTGCGCGCAGCGGACCCAGGCCGAAGTCATCCGCGTCTTCGAGGAAGCCGATGCAGCGGTCGGTCCCGTTTACGACATGGCTGATATCGCGCGCGACCCGCACTTTGCCGCACGTAGGATGATCGAACAAGTGGAGGGCACGCCCATGCAGGGGCTGGTGGCACGCCTTTCGAAGACACCGGGTGCACTCCGCTGGCAGGGAAAGTCGAAAGACGCCGACGGGAAGGACATTCGCGAACACGGTTGGGGGTAACAACATGGCAATGTCCCGGGGCGCGAAAACTCTCGCGCTCACTTCGACGGGCATTGCGCTTGTCTCTCTCGACGTGACGATCCTGAACGTCGCTTTTGGGTCGTTGCTTGCCGAGTTCGGCACCGACAACCGCCGCGAACTCACTTGGCTGTTCTCCGGCTACAACATCGCCTACGCGGCGACACTTCTCACCGCCGGGCGACTTGCCGACGCGTACGGAAGAAAGAAGGCTTTCATACGCGGCCTCGTCATTTTTGCGATCGGTTCGGCACTGTGCGGCGTTGCCCAGAATCCCGAGATGCTGATCGCCTCACGCGTTCTCCAAGCAATAGGTGGTGCCATCCTTTCGCCCGCTTCGCTCGCACTCGTTCTGCCCGAGTTCCCCGTCGAACGTCGCAGCGCGGCGATCGGTATCTGGGGAGCTGTTGGCGGCCTCTCCGCCGCGCTTGGCCCGGTCATCGGTGGTGCGCTGATCGACATAGCGAACTGGCGGTGGGTCTTTTTTGTGAACGTGCCGGTATGCCTCGTTGCTGCCGCTGTCGGCCTGCGCTTCCTCCGGGAAAGCCGTGACGAAACCGCAGGCAAACACGTCGACGTACCCGGCGCATTGCTCGCCGTTGTCAGCGTGGGTCTGCTCGCGCTTGCCATCGTGCAGAGCGACGAATGGGGATGGGCGACCCCAACAACCATCGGAATTCTCGTCGTGTCCATCGTTGCCGGCATGGCGTTCGTCGTCACGTGCAAACGCAGCACGACTCCTGTCCTCGACCTGCGACTTCTCAAGTTGCCGTTCGTCACCGCATCCACGGTTGCCGGGCTCGTCTTTGCCGCGGGCTTCTTCGCGATGGTCTTTGTGAATACCCAATGGCTGCAAGCCGTGTGGGGCTACGGCGTGTTGAAGTCGGGCTGGGCAACGGTGCCTGGTCCGTTCATGGCGGCGGTCTTTGCCGCACCCGCGGGACGTGCCGCCCAACGCTTCGGCCACGGAAAAGTCATCGGGCTCGGCTGCTTCATCTTCGCCACGTCGATGACTTTCATGAACATCTTCATGGTGAAGGACCCGTCGTACTGGACGCACTTCTTCCCCTACAACGTGGTCAGTGGCATCGGTATCGGGCTCAGCATCTCGACGTTCGCCAGTGCGGCAACTGCGTACCTGCCCCACACGCGGTTCGCGATGGGTTCCGCACTGACGAACACTTCGCGCCAGGTCGGCGCCGCGCTCGGTCTTGCAATCGTCGGTTCTCTCCTCACCGCAGCCGCGCGTGAAAAAGACGTCGCCCACGGCGTGCAGCAAGGTTGGGCCTACGTGTCGATCACGATCTTCCTCGCGGGCATCGTGATGCTCGCACTGTTCCGCAAACCGACCGCGGAACAAGTCGCCATCGCGGCCGCGTGACGCCTCAGACCCCGGCGACACCCACGGGACACGACACGCCCGTGCCCCCCAAACCGCAATAGCCGTTGGGGTTCTTGCCCAGGTACTGCTGGTGGTACGGCTCGGCGTAGAAGTAGTCGCCGGCCGGCGCGATTTCCGTGGTGATCTCGCCGTAACCGGCCTTGGTCAGCATCACCTGGTACGCGTCCCGGCTCGCCGTTGCAG
>JBEAPO010000126.1:0-4968 GCA_041164425.1 Actinomycetota bacterium | reverse complement strand
CGGGGCCAATTCTCGTGTTCTCCCGCCACGCGAGTCTCGCCGACTCATTGGTGTCCGCCTATGCAGTGGGCAATGTCGCGGGTCTGCAGCCGCGTTACGTGCTGAAGCGCGAATTGATGGCCGATCCGTGCCTTGACATCGTTGGCCACCGACTGCCGAACTACTTTCTCGACCGCGGGTCGAACAACCAGAGTGACGAGTTGCGTGGCATCGCACAGCTCGGTCACGGGCTTGGGTCGAGCGACGTCGCCGTGATCTTCCCCGAGGGCACGCGATCCAATCCGAAGAAACGAGCAAAGATCCTCGAGTCGATGGCGCAACGCAGCCCGGAACGCTCGGCGCGTCTCGCTGGTCTTACGCATCTGTTGCCGCCGAAGCCTGCCGGTGCAATTGCCCTCTTGGAGGCGGCGCCCGACGCAGATGTCGTGATTGCCGGCCACACCGGATTCGATGGCCTCGACACGTTCGGGGGAATGCTGAGGCGGCTCGAGACAGGCGCCGGTGTGGCACGAATGTGGTTCGTACGCGTGCCGCGTGCCGAGGTTCCCGCCGACGGCGACGGCGTCGTCGAATGGTTGGATGCACGTTGGCTCGAGCTCGATCGCGCGGTGACCGAGCACATGGGTCAGGCTGGTGGGAAGGAAAAAGGGGCGTGACGATGAGCAGTGGTGCCGATGTGATGCTGGCGAGTGCGATCGCGATCGCGATCCTGATGTTCTCCACCTGGGTCGTCAGCGTCGCCGTGAAGAACGCGTCGATCGTCGACATCGTGTGGGGTCTCGGCTTCGTCGTCACCGGTTGGGTGTCGTTCGTCGTCGGCGACGGTGACGAATCGCGTGGCTGGGTGCTGGCGGTGATCGTGTCGTTGTGGGGTCTGCGGCTGGCGGGCTACCTGGCGCGACGCAACATCGGCCACGGCGAGGACTACCGCTATCGCGCGATGCGCAAGCACTGGGGGCCCCGGTTCCCGGTCATCAGCCTCGTCACGGTGTTCCTGTTGCAGGGTGTCCTCATGTGGGTGGTTTCACTTCCGCTGCAACTCGGACAAGTGGAAGAGTCGCCCGGCTTCGGTCCGATCGGGACGATGGGTGTTCTCGTGTGGGCCGTTGGCCTCTTCTTCGAGTCGGTGGGCGACGCACAGCTGCGCCGTTTCAAGGCTGACCCCGCCAACGAGGGAAAGGTGATGTCGTCGGGATTGTGGCGCTACACGCGGCACCCGAACTACTTCGGCGATGCCGTCGTGTGGTGGGGAATTGCAATCGTTGCGGCCGAGTCGGGTGTCGGTGTGTTCGGGTTCATCGGTGCGGCCGTGATGACGTTCCTGTTGGTGCGCGTGTCAGGGGTGGCGTTGTTGGAAAAGAGCCTTCGCAAGCGCAAACCCGAGTACGAAGACTACGTGCGACGCACCAGTGCTTTCGTGCCGCGATCACCGAAGGCGGGCTAGCCGAAGAACGCCGATTCGACATCGTCGTAGAGCGACAGGTCGATCGTGCGTGTGTTGTCCTGCGTCAGGGCCATCGGAACTCGCTCGATGGAGTCGCCGCGCAGAACCACCATCTTCCCGAAGTCGTGTGCAGTGACTGCATCGACGGCGGCGAGTCCGAAGCGCGTGGCGAGTACTCGGTCGTAGGCCGTGGGTGTTCCGCCACGTTGGATGTGGCCGATCTGAACGACCCGCACTTCGTAGCCGGTGCGCTCTTCGATCAGCGGGGCGATGGCGGCACTAATGCCGCCGAGGCGGTCGCGGCCGAACTGGTCCTTCGCGTAGTTCATGTCGGGAGGCGTGCCGGGAAGCGGACGCGCACCTTCGGCAACGACGACGATCGACGCAAAGCGCCCGCGTCCGTGGCGGCGTTCGATGTGCTCGCACACCTGTGCCAGGTCGAAGGGGCGTTCCGGAACGAGGATCGCCGTCGCGCCGCCCGCAGTGCCAGCAATCAGGGCTATCCAACCGGCATCGCGACCCATCACTTCGACGACCATCACGCGGTCGTGGCTCTCGGCCGTCGTGTGCAGACGATCGATCGCGTCGGTTGCCACTTGCACCGCGGTGTGGAAGCCGAACGAGACGTCGGTGCCGACGATGTCATTGTCGATCGTCTTCGGCACCCCGATGATCGGCAATCCGGCCTCGGCGTACAGGCGCGATCCGACGGTCAATGATCCGTTGCCGCCGATCACGATGAGCGCACCGAGGTTGAGGTTGGCGAACTGTTTGCGCGTGCGCTCGACGCCGTCGCCGAAGTCGTAGGGGCTACCACGCGTGGTGCCGAGGATCGTGCCACCCTTTGGGAGGAGACCACGCACGTTGTCGATCGTCAACTGCATGTAGTCGTTGCCGAGGAATCCTTTCCACGCATCGCGGAAGCCGAGCACGCGGTCGCCGTTCTTCTCGGCCTTGCGCACGACGGCGCGAATGACGGCGTTGAGTCCCGGGCAATCGCCGCCACCGGTGAGCACGCCGATATTCATGCGCGCCTCTTGATCACGACCGACACTTCGTGAGCGCGCGTTCGAAGTCGGTGATGAGATCGGCCGGGTTCTCGAGACCGACGGAGATGCGCAACAGCCCGTCGGCCGCGGCCGAAGCGGAGAGTGATTCGGGATCCAGGCCGTGGTGGGTGCTCGAGGCGGGGTGACACACAAGAGTTTCGGGTCCGCCGAGCGACGTCGCGGGTCGTGTCAGTTCGATTGCTTGCAGGAATCGGGTGCAGGCGTCGGGTCCGCCCTCGATCTCGACCGACAACATCGAACCGAAAGCCGTCATCTGACGGGACGCGAGTGCGTGTTGCGGATGCGAAGCGAGACCGGGGTAGTGAGCCACCGCACAACCCTCCTGCGCTGCGAACCAGTCGGCCAGATTCGCCGCGGTGGAACACTGGCGTTCCTGGCGAACAGCGAGCGTGCGGATTCCGCGCAGTGCATTGTGAGCGTCGTAGGGCGACGCAGCAGCTCCGTGCAGCACCGAGTACGCCCAAACCGCATCGATGACGTCGGTCTCGGCTGCGATGACACCGATCAGCGCGTCGTTGTGGCCGCCGATTGCTTTGGTCGCCGAGTGCAGCGAGATGTTCACGCCGTGACGCAACGGCTGCTGGCACATCGGCGTGGCAAAGGTCGAGTCGACGAGGGTGAACGGGGCGCCGATTGCGCCAACCTCATCTAGGTCGGCGATGGCGAGCGCGGGATTCGCCGGCGTCTCGGCGATCACGAGCATCGTGCGTGGCTTGCGTGCCGCTTCGGTGAACGCGCCGGGAACCGTTGCGTCGACGAATGTGACGTCGATGCCCATGCGTCGCACCGGACCGGCGAGAAGCGCCAGCGAGCCGCCGTACAACTGCTGCTGCGCAACGATGTGATCGCCCGGTGAACAAAGCGCGAAGACGACCGTTGCGATTGCGCCCATACCCGATGCAAACGCAAGGGCATCCTGTGCACCTTCGAGTTCTGCAACCGCCTCTTCGAACTGGCGAACAGTGGGATTGGTGTAGCGGCTGTAGGCCTTGCCACGCCGGCCGCGCACGATTTCGTCGTGGGTACCCAACAGTCCATCACTCGACCACACCGTGGAGGTGGCGATGTCGGACGACAAACCGCGCGCACCACGACGACCCGCGGTAATCGCGGTGGTGTCGAGGTGTCGGTTGTCGGCCATCTCGTCACTCTACCGAGGCAAACCCGACCGACTTGGTAGCAATTACGGTAGGATTGTGGCTCATGCGCCCCGGCATCACCGGTCTCGAAGACGAGGCCATCACGATCATCCGCGAGGTCGCCGCATGTTTCGAGCGTCCGGTGATTCTGTTCTCGGGCGGCAAAGACTCCGTCGTCATGTTGCACGTTGCTGTGCGAGCGTTTGCCCCCGCCCGACTGCCCTTCGCTGTCATGCACGTCGACACGGGTCACAACTTTCCCGAAGTCATCGACTTCCGTGACCGTTGCCTGGCCGACCTCGGTCTCAGCCTGACCGTGGCCTCGGTGCAGGCAGCCATCGACGCCGGCAAAGTCGCCGATGCCCCGTCGCGCAACCCCTTACAGACGGTGGCGCTCCTCGACGCCATCGCCGAGAACAAGTTCGACGCAGTTTTGGGTGGTGCCCGGCGCGACGAAGAGCGGGCCCGGGCAAAGGAGCGAGTCTTCTCACACCGCGACACCTTCGGACAGTGGGACCCGAAGAACCAGCGTCCCGAACTCTGGAACATCTACAACACGAGCCACAAGCAGGGCGAGCATTTCCGCGTGTTCCCGCTGTCGAACTGGACCGAGCTCGACATCTGGACCTTCATCAAGGAACATGACATCGAATTGCCCAGCATCTATTTCGCCCACAAGCGTCGCGTCTTCAAGCGCGGCGGAATGTTGATGGCCGACACCGAGTTCCTGCGTCCCGAGGCGAACGAAGAGGTGTACGAGGAAGTGGTGCGGTTCCGAACCGTCGGTGATGCCACGTGCACCGCGGCGGTTCCGTCGACGGCCGCAGGAATCGACGACGTTCTCGCCGAAACTGCCGTCGCCCGAGTGACGGAACGTGGTGCGACCCGCGCCGACGACAAGATCTCCGAAGCCGGCATGGAAGACCGCAAGCGGCAGGGGTACTTCTGATGCGTCAGCTGCGTTTTGCCACCGTTGGTTCCGTCGACGACGGTAAGTCGACCCTCATTGGCCGTTTGCTCTACGACTCGAAGAGCATCTTCGAAGACCAGCTCGAACACGTCGAAGCCGTCAGCAAGCGCCGCGGCGATGACTACGTCGACCTGTCGCTTCTCACCGACGGTCTGCGTGCCGAGCGCGAGCAGGGCATCACCATCGACGTGGCCCACCGTTACTTCGCCACGCCAAAGCGTTCCTTCGTCATCATGGACTGCCCTGGTCACGTGCAGTACACGCGCAACATGGTCACCGGCACCTCGACTGCGGATCTTGCGATCATCCTCATCGATGCGCGCCACGGTGTTGTCGAGCAGACCC
>JBEAPO010000125.1:0-9458 GCA_041164425.1 Actinomycetota bacterium | reverse complement strand
CTCGAGTTCCGCCAGCCGCGCGGTGGCCTCGACCCCGAACCGCAACACGTCACCCAACGCCGGGCCGTACTTGCGGCACAGGTCGCGCAGGAGACGTCGCCTCTCGCCGATCTCGGCCAGCCTTTCGGGGTTGTCCTCGAGACGCTCGGCCAGGCCCCGGGCCTCGGCGGCAAGATCGCGCACCTCGGCTGCGAGCGCAACGAGGCGGTCGGAAAGCGGTTGGGCGACCGAGCGCGAGGCAACCGCGGCGAGGGCCCTGCCCACCAGGTCGCCCGCGGCACCGTCATCGCCGAGGAGTTCGTGGACGGCCGCCAAGGCTTCGCGGTTCGCGGTGACGTCACCGAGTGCCTCTTCCTCGCGACGAAGTCGATCGTCCTCGTCGGCCGACTCGATGCGGGCATCGTCGATCTCGCGCACCTGGAACTTCAGCAGGTCGATCTCGCGGTTGCGTGACTGCTCGTCGCCACCCAGTGCGGCAAGCGCGGCGTCGATGTCGGACAATTCGGCCTTGACTCCGAGCACCGCGGAGAGATCGACCTTCCCGAAGGCATCCAATGCAGCGCGCTGCACTCGTTCACCCAGAAGACTCTGATGGGCATGCTGGCCGTGGAGATCGACAAGCCGTGCTCCTGTCTCAGCCAGTGCGCCCACCGTGGCAGGAGCGCCGTCGACATAGGCCCGCGAGCGACCGTCGGCGGGAATGACACGCGAGAGGATGACCTCGTCGTCGGTGTCGGGGTCGATGAACCGCCCGTCGACACGCGCCTCGTCGCAACCATGGCGCACCATGCCGGCCTCGGCGCGGCCGCCCACCAGCAGATTGATCGCCTCGATGATCATCGTCTTGCCGGCGCCGGTTTCACCGGTGAACGCCGTGAAGCCCTTGCCGAACTGAAGAGTGACCGAGTCGATGACACCGAGATTGCGAATGTGCAACTCGGCAAGCACTAGTCGTCTCCCAAGCCGAACTTGTCGCGCAGGATCTGGTGGAAGCCGCGCTTTCCCACCTGGAGGAATCGCGCAACGTGCGGGTCGGCGGTCACCTCGACGACGTCGCCGGGATTCAACTCGACGAACTTGAGTCCGTCGACGGCGAGACTCACCCCGCGGTGGCCACGCACGGTGACACGCACCGTCTGTCGTGGGTCGAGGACGAGCGCCCGATCGAACAGCATGTGCGGCGACACGGGTGTAACCACGAGCGCCCGATGGGCGGGCGACACCACTGGACCACGCGCCGACAACGAGTACGCGGTGGAGCCCGTCGGAGTGGCCACGATGAGACCGTCGGCGGAGTAAGTCGCGAAGTGGTCGTCGTCGATTGCCACCTCGAGACGCACCGTGTGCCCGGATTCCACTTTTTCCACGACCATTTCGTTCAACCCACGCAATGTGTGCACGCCTCCGTCAGAGGCCGCCACCGCGACACGCAGGAGCATCCGGTCGTCGACGGTTCCGCCGCGGGGCATCGACCCCCGGTGCACCTCTTCGAGGACGTCGACGACTTCGTCGGGTTCGATGGTGGTGAGATAGCCGAGCGTGCCGCAATTGACCCCGAGCACGGGCGCGACACCGTCACCGATCATCTGAACGGCTCGCAGAACCGTGCCGTCGCCGCCAAGCGACACCACGAGGTCGACCGCCGCGAACGAACCGTCGTCGGTGGACTGTGGTTCGACCACGACGACTCCGCGCGACCCCGCCCACGCCCGCACAGCATCGGCCGCCGCCGCGGCATCGTCACGTTCAGGGTTGACGATGAGACCGAGTGCAGTGATCGCTCCGGGCACGGCCATACCCCTCATTGTGTCCGATGGGTGCGTGACTCATGGGTTCGCCGCGTGGCCCACACGAAGAATTCACGGTTTCCGTCGGTCCCCGGCACGCGCGACTCGGCAATGCCGCGAACCTCGGCCCCCGCACCTTCGAGGGCTGCAGCCACGGCCGCTACCGCTTTTTCCTGGACCGCGGGGTCGCGTACCACACCCCCTTCGGGTACGTCGGCACGGTCGGCCTCGAACTGTGGTTTCACCATGATGACGACATCGCCGCCGGACGCGGTCAGCTCGACGAGGTGTCCTGCCACACGAGCCGACGACGTGAAGCTGAGATCCGCGACCACCAACCCAGCACCGTCGGCGTAGCCGTCGACCGCGGCAATGGCGCAGAGTTCGGTACGGCCCACGTCGAGGATGTTGCAGGACTCGCGGCTGGTGACCCGCGCGTCGGTGAGGAGACGATGGTGGAGCTGCGCGCGGCCCACATCCACCGCAACGACATGGCTGGCACCGTGTTGCAACAAACAGTCGGTGAATCCCCCCGTCGAGGATCCCGCATCGACACAGAATCTTCCCGCCACGTCGATACCGAGGTCGCCGATCGCGCCGTCCAGCTTCGCGCCGCCTCGCGACACCCATCGCGCGGGCTCATCGATGACATTCAACGAATCCGACGCGGCGACGAGACTCGCCGGGTTCGCAACGACGGCACCGTTCACGCGCACGCGGTTTCCCGCGAGCGCCGCGTCGACGTCGTCGGCATCAATCAGCTGCCGCCGCACGAGTTCGTCGCGCAATGCACGCCGTGCAACCATCAGCCACCCAACAGACGGTCGGCGATCTCAGCGAAGTTCTCACCGGTCATGTCGAAGCGCACACCATCGACCGGACCACTGCACGGCGCAAGGATGCCCGACCACACCTGCGCATACGGCACACCGAGCGCCGCTGCGAACGCCCCATCGGTGCTCGGCCGGTCGCCGACCATCACCTCGACTCGGCCGTCGACGTGCGGCACCAAGCGACGGGCGAGCTGCGCCATCGGTTCGAAGGGTTTCCCCGCGATGATCGGTCGCTGGCCACCCGCGTAGGAGAACGCAGCAAGCATCGACCCGCCGCCGGGCCATTCTCCGTCGGCCGTCGGGTACGTGGCATCGTCGTTGGTTCCCACCAATCGCGCACCCTTCAAGAGGCACTCGGTTCCGATCCGCAGCGTGTCGAATCCGAACGAGCGATGAAAGGCGACGACCACCACGTCGACCTCGGGCGCAGAGCCCACACGACTGTGCACATCGTCTTCGAGAACATCGTGAACATCAACGACGTCGACACCGTGCTGTCGCATCGCCTCGAGAACCCCCGGTCCCGCACACACGAGGGCCCGCTCTCCCGGCTGGACCAACAATGTCGCGGCCATCGCGCTCGTGATCACGTCACCCTCCGCGCGGATCCCGAAGCCGGCAAGTTTTGCTTCCTGTTCCGCGGGCGTCGCAGACCCGTTGTTGGTCACGAACACAACGCGCCAACCCGCATCCTGAAGACGCCCGACAGCCCCGGCCGAGCCTTCGATCGCCGAATGTGTGCGCCAGATCACACCATCGAGGTCACTGAAGACGACCCCCACCGGATCGGACGTTTTGCCCCGCCCCTGCACATCTGCCACCCTGAGAGTGTGCCTCGGTTCGAACCTTTTCCAGCGCTTCGCTACCGCGATGCCGCCAACGACCTCTTCACCCTCTCGGCCCCGCCCTACGACGTGCTGAGCGCCGACGATCGCGCCGAATACGCCGCACGGCATCCCCGCAACATCGTCCACGTCGATGTTCCCCTGGAAGAAGATGGCCCGGGTCGCTACGACAAAGCCGCCCGCGACCTGGCCACGTGGCGTGCCGAAGGATCGCTTGTCGTCGACGATTCGCCCACCTTCACCCTGTATCGCATGACCTTCACCGACGACGCAGGGCGGCGGCGCAGCACGGTCGGCGTTCTCGGCGCACTCGAAGTTGTCGACGAAGGTGCCGGCGGCGTGCTGCCCCACGAGCGCACCACCCCCAAGGCAAAGACCGACCGTCTCGATCTGACGCGTGCAACTCTCACCAACCTCTCCCCCGTCTGGGGATTGTCGCTGTGTGCGAGCCTCTCTGATCTCTTGCGCGAAGCGGGCGAACCTGTGGGCTCCTTCACCGATGAAAACGGCGTCGAACACACGGTCGAACGCGTCAGCGATCCTGCACGCATCGCCGCGATCGCAAACGCGGTCGGATCGCAACCCGTGGTCATTGCCGACGGCCACCACCGTTACGCGATCTCACGCACCTACCGCGACGAAACGCGCGCAGCCGGATCACCCGTTGCAGCTGCGGCCGGCACCACGCTCACCTACGTCGCCGAACTGGTGGCCGAACAACTGAGCATCGCCGCAATCCACCGCCTTGTCACCGACTCAGACGCCGAGCGCATGGCAACGATCCTCGCAACCTGTTACGACCGGGTTGCCGACGTCACGGTTTCCGGCGCAACCCTTGCCCAGATGGACGCCGAGGGTTGCATCTGTCTTGTTCGACCCGACGGGACGGGCACGCTGTGGAAAGAACGGCCGGCCGACCTCGACGCAGTTCGCGCTCTCGACTCGGCACGCCTCGAGCACACCATCACGCACGCCGGCTCGTCACTCGACGAGGCAGGGATCACCTACCAGCACGGCGTGACAGAGGTTCTCGAAGCCCTGAGGAACGGCCACGCCAAGTGTGCGGTTCTCATTCGGCCGGTATCGCTTGCCGAGATACGACGAACGGCCGACGAGGGTCTATTGATGCCGCCGAAGTCGACGTTCTTCACGCCGAAACTGCGCACCGGTCTGGTGGTGCGGCCACTCGCCGGCTGAGATCAGGTGATCGACGCGCGATAGATGCCCTCGATTGTGTCGTCGAGCATCTTGTTGAATTCGTCCTCGCTCTGCTTGGCCGAGAGACCCTCGGTGAGGGCGCGTGAGAAACTGGCAACGACGCCGTTGTTGCGCGACAACCTCGCGTTCGACTCATCCCGCGAGTAGCCACCCGACAAGGCGACCACGCGCACCACGCGCGGATGGGAGACAAGTTCGGCGTAGAAGTTGTCGGCGTCGGGAAGCGTGAGCTTCAACATCACTTCCTGACCCTCGGCCAACGAGTTCAACTCGGCGAGGATTTCCGTCCTAAGCAAGGCCTCAGCGGCCGCCTTCGATGGGCTGTTGATGTCGACTTCGGGTTCGATAATCGGCACGAGACCCGCACGGAGAATCTGACGACCCACCTCGAATTGCTGCGCAACGACGGCCTTGATGCCGGCTGGATTGGCCTCTTTGATGACCGAGCGCATCTTCGTGCCGAAGATGCCCTTGGCGACACCTCGAGCGAGCAACGCATCAAGGTCAGGCATCGGCTTCATCATTTGCACGCCGTTCGCTTCGTCTGCCAGGCCCTTGTCGACCTTCAGGAACGGAATGACCTGCTTCTTCGACCACAGGAACTCGGCTGCGCCGATGCCGTCGATGTCGCGATCCATCGTTCCCTCGAAGAGAATCGCACCCAGCACGCGGCGACCGTCGAATGCCGGGCTCTTGACCATGCGCGTACGCATGCCATGGATCAGATCGAACATCTGCGCGTCACCGGAGTACTCGGACTCCTCGATCCCGTACAAGCGCAGCGCCTTCGGAGTACTGCCGCCGCTCTGGTCGAGGGCCGCAATGAAACCCTTTCCTTCGCGCATACGTGCCAACTGATCTTTGCTGATGGAGGGGCTCACGTCTAGACGACCTTTCTGTTCCGCGACGCAAACCTTAGTCACGGTCCTTTTCTGCCGACGAGACTGAACCTCGAGGTAAAACGTCAGCGCTTACAAATGGCATCGACTGCAGCCTCTAGAGCCTTGCGAACCGCGACTTTTCGCCTGGTGGCCACGACCGAATCGGCCAGTACTTCAGTGCGGCTCTGGACGTGGCCCGAAGACTGGAAGAAGCGACGGCGAACCTTGCCCACGACGAGCACCTCGTCGCCCTCGGCGACGAGCGTCCGCACCGTGGTGATCCAATTCACCGGCACCGTGAGACGACCTTCGATACCTTCGGTGACGACGTCAAACGCCGTTGCGTACTCACCCGAATCGAGTCGGCGTTCGTTCGGCTTGGACAACACGTGGCCGACAACTACTGCAACGTTCATGGAAACCCCCCGCGGGATTGCTGAGCCGTGTCCGCACGGCACATCCTGCGGAGACGCGGGTCACAAGAACCGATGCGACGACAGTACGTGAAGGATGTTCGCTAGCGCGGCGAACCGAGTTGAGCCAGACGATCTTCGACGTCGGCAAACCCACGATCGTGCTTCGCAATGCGGTCGAACATGCGGCGCGCGTCGGCAACGTTGCCAACGCGGTCGTTCAGGTCCGCAACCACGTACCACTCGCGCAAGTGGTACTCCTGCACGCGTTTCGGAACCGCAAGTACCGATTTGAACAGCTCGATCGCCTCGGCCATCTTGCCCTGGTCCGCCAATGCACCTGCGGTGACGATGCGCCCCTCGGCCAGCACCGCCGGATGCGGCGACAAACCCTTCAGTTCTTGCCAGAGGTCGTTCACCTTCGCCCAGCGACGCACCGCTCGATACGCATCGGCCAGCACCGGCAAGACGGAGGTTCGCGACACGTCAAGCACGCGGACCGTTTCGAGTTCGTTGATCACCGTACGCCACTTCGATTGGCGATACGCGCACAATCCGGCGAGTTCGTGCACCAACGCCATTCCCGGCAACTGGCGGCTGAGGGCAACCAACAACTTCGATGCCTCGGCATACCGCTCTCTTTCGAAAGCATCGATCGCCTTTTGCAGACGCTCCGATGTCGACTTCGACTGACGCGCACCCACGCCCCGCTCGACTTCACGCGCAACGGTGCCCGGCAACGGACGATCAGAGCGCGGAATTCCCTGAATGCGCGCAGGGCCAGTTTCACCGCCGCCACGCTTCACGGCGCGACGCGCGGTACTCCGAACTGCGCCTTCATCGACCCATTCGACTCGCTCACGCTTCGGTGCCGTCGTTGGCTCACCATGACCCGCAGTGCGTCTGCCGCCCGTGCGCGCACGAACTTCACGTGCCTTTTTCTCCGCCGCGGTCAGCGGACGCTCAACGCGCTCTTCGCGCTCTTCACGGCGGGGACCACGATCATCGCGTCGAGGACCAGAACGACCACGCGGTGCATCACCATCACGACGCGAACCACCGGAACGCGCACCAGCTGGACGACCCGAACGCTCACCATAAGGCTTGCGTTCGCTGCGCTCGCCGTATGGCTTACGTTCACTTCGTTCACCGTATGGCTTGCGCTCGCTGCGCTCACGGGGACCGCGCGGCGCATCACCTTCACGACGCGGACCAGCTGATCGACCACGGGGTGCGTCACCTTCACGACGCGGACCACCGGGACGCGCGCCGGCTGGACGATCGCCGTACTTGGTGAAACTTGTGCGACGCTCACCGTCACGCGGCGGGCCCTTGCGCGTGCCGCCCGAACGCGGCGCAGAACTTGAACGCGGCGCACCACCCGAACGGGGTGAAGAACCGCCCCGCGACGTGCTTGGTCGACGTGGGCGATCGTTTGGCATAGGCGAACACTCTAAGGCGCAAAGCCGCGAAAGGTTACGATGCCCGAATGAGCGACGAGAACACACCTCAACAAGCGCAGGTGCGCATGGAGATACCTGACGACATGAAAGCAGGTGTGTACGCCAATGTCGCAGCGATCTGGCATGGCCCTTACGAGTTCACACTCGACTTCGGTGTTGCGGGAATGCCGGAACACGACGAGAACGGTGAACTGGTTGTTCCGACACCCGTTGTTGCGCGCGTGAAGGTTCCGACATCGGTCATCTTCGAAATCGCCCGCGCGATCGCCGAGAACGTGGATCGCTACGAAGCCTCGTACGGACCGATTGCGCAGGCGCCTCAGCAGCGCTGAGTCAGGCCGACTTCACGAACTCGATCACCGAGTCCGCGATCATCTGCACCGCTATGGCGGCGAGCAACATGCCCGCCACGCGTGCGAGCAGGATCACACCCATTGGTCGCACGACCCTTTGCAAGATTCCTGCGAAGCGGAGCGCGAGAAGCGTTCCCCCAAGAGCCACTCCGAGACCGAAGACCACGCTGAACCACTCGCCCGCGCCGTTGGCCTCGCTGAAGAACACGATCGTCGCAACGATCGTCCCCGGACCAGCCAAAAGTGGCGTACCAAGTGGAACCATGGCCACCGAAGTCCGCTGCTCGAGCGTGGCTTCGCCGTACTGCCCCTCGCCGCCTTGGCCGTAGAGAAGTTGCAGCGCGACGAGCAAAAGCAAAAGTCCTCCCGAGCCGCGTAAAGCCGGCACCGAAACGTTGAGGTAGTCGAGAACGGTGCGCCCGCCCACGGCGAAGAGCGCGATGATCAAAAACGCAGTTCCGACGGCGATGTAGGCCGCACGATGCCGCTCGCGCTCCTTCAACAGGCGCGTGACCGCGAGGAAGATGGGCATGTTGCCCGGCGGGTCGAGGACAACCAGCATCGTGACCGCGACCTCACCGAACAACCGCCCGTTCATGGCGCCGACGCTAGCCATGGCCGTGCAAGAGTGTGCCCATGGTCGATTTTTCGCTAGCAACCAACGACAACGAGCTTTTGTGCCTGCGACTTCTCGCTTCGATGGAGGACGGCACCTTTCGAACGGCGGTCGCCGACCTGTGCACCCCCGACTTCACCTTCGAGAACTCCGGCCTGCCGACGATCCACGGTCTCGAGCACCTCGCCCGGTTCAACGCCGAAGGGGGCTTTGC
This sequence comes from Actinomycetota bacterium, assembly GCA_041164425.1. Lineage (GTDB taxonomy): Bacteria > Actinomycetota > Acidimicrobiia > Acidimicrobiales > Ilumatobacteraceae > F1-20-MAGs119. The sequence continues at coordinate 835 of JBEAPO010000125.1, read as the reverse complement.
CAAGCACATACCGATCATTCGTGAGACGCGCCGATTCACCGCTGATGTGCTGCACATCGCCAGCCGTGGCAACGTGGTCTTCACCGAGCGGTATGACCATTTCTGGGACGTTGACGGACGCGATCTCATGACGCCCCGCATCTGCGGAATCATGGAGATGCGCGACGGGCGTGTGGCTGCGATGCGCGAGTACTACGACACCGTGTGTTACACACAGACACCGACAGCCCCGAACCCGAAGTTCGCACAGCGCTGACACTCGTCCGGAAAAGCGAAAGGCCCCCCGCTTTCGCGAGGGGCCTTTCAATCGATTAATTCGGCGGCGTCCTACTCTCCCAGGAGGTCTACCTCCAAGTACCATTGGCGCTGGCGGGCTTAACTGCCGTGTTCGGGATGGGAACGGGTGTGACCCCACCGCTATGGCCACCGAAAATTGTTGTCAAAGGGGATCCCCTCAAAGCGGGGTGAAGTCCCTCGAAGACTCCAGAGCAAGCACGAGCGTGTTTCTAACCAAGCCCTCGGCCGATTAGTACCGGTCAGCTGAACGTGTTACCACGCTTACACTTCCGGCCTATCAACGTGATGGTCTAGTCACGGGCCTTACTGCGTTGACCGCATGGGATTACTTATCTTCGAACGGGCTTCCCGCTTAGATGCTTTCAGCGGTTATCCCTTCCGCAGGTGGCTAACCAGCCGTGCCCTTGGCAGGACAACTGGCACACCAGAGCTGCGTCCGTCCCGGTCCTCTCGTACTAGGGACAGCTTTCGTCAATAATCCTTCGGCTGCGGAGGATAGGGACCGAACTGTCTCACGACGTTCTGAACCCAGCTCGCG
>JBEAPO010000124.1:0-3605 GCA_041164425.1 Actinomycetota bacterium | reverse complement strand
TTCCTGCGCAACGCGTTCAGTTGTCGCAAGGAGTGACCGAGTGGGCGTTGAGGGACTCGAACCCCCGACCCTCTCCTTGTAAGGGAGATGCTCTAACCAACTGAGCTAAACGCCCGTCACGGGACGACAAAGCCTAGCCCCAGTCGACCGAGGATGGGTCGGGGATGTGGTTGTCAGTAGACGAAGGCTTCAGGCGCCAACTCGGTGACGTCGGCGAGAGTGATCTTGCGATCGAGAATGCCGACCATTTTGTCGTAGTCGTAGACCTCTTCACCGACAAGAAGACCCGTGACGCGATCAACCGGCCAGACAACCGTCGTGATGCCTTGCGCAAGGTAATACGCCTCGGGATCATCGGCGGCAATACCCATGCTGAGAAGAGTCTTGCCCGGGAAAGCAACTTTCATGACGCCCTCGGTCAGAACTTCGTCATCGGTCACCATGATGCGCGTGAGGTCCCACTCGAGACGGTGCGCGCCGGTCTGAACAATCCACATGTCGTAGAAATCGGCGACGGCCTGCTTCGTTCCCTTTGGATTGAGATCCGGGTTCGCGCGATCACTGTGCCACTTGTACTCGGGCTTGTCCACGAGCGTGTCGAGAACGCCCTGCACGTCGCAGCGGGCCTCAGCCTTCATGTGCTTGATGACTACGTCGAGGTTGCGCTGATGCAGCGGATTCGTCGTGCGGTCACGCAATGCCTGGACTTGCTGGAATCCGAGATTCACGTCGAGCTTCATTGTCCCCCCAATTGATGATCGGGCGACCCCTTCGCCCAGAAATCAAGATAGTTCATTCGGAGAAGCTCCGCGGCCGGCCACTAATCCTCGACTATGTCGGGCAGTTCCTCGCCTTCGGCCTGCACCGGAAGGGCCGTAGCAACGAGAGCGATCGCGTCGGCGAGGCGTTGCGCCGCCAGCAACTGCGACGTCTCGCCGACGATGACATCGGACAGTTGGACCGTCGTCGACCAACGCAGTTCGAATCGGCGGTCGAGCGGGTCGACACAGAAGACGATCGTCGCACCCTTGTGCTTGCGAGCAACGCGATTCGCCGTGAGGTCCGGACGGCGACCGAGCTTGCCTACTGCAACGACAATTTGGTGACCGGTCGCGCGTTCGGCGTCGTCAACGGCTTTTGCGACGGTGGCCTTCTGCGACAGCCACCAGTTGGCGGCGTCTTTGCGTTTCATTGCGTGCTTGCTCATTGTGTTACCTCACCACGACCCGGACGCTCCGCCGCCGGAGAAGCCTCCGCCGAAACCACCACCGAATCCGCCGCCAAAGCCACGACCGCCGCCGAAGCCCCCGCGGGACGAACCCGAGAAGATGTAGAGAAGGGTCGCGATATCAAGTGCACCGACACCACGCCGACGACCGCGCGCCATCGTGCCGATGATGCCGAGGCCGAACATCAATATGACGAAGAAGCCGAAGAGCGCACCCGCGAGTCCGACTTCCTGCGTCGCGGTGGTCGACGCTCCGCTAGTCGGTGCGGTTTCGGCGAATTCGTACGACCCACCCGAGAGTTCCGTCGTCAGCGCGTCGACGCCCGCGACTACTGCTGCCGTGGGGTTGTCGTTGCGAAGCTGGGGAACGACGACCAGGTCGACGATGCGCCCGGCCTCGACGTCGGTGAGGTCACCCTCGATACCACTTCCTGTTTCGATACGCAGTTTGCGGTCGTCGACGGCGATGAGCAGCAGAACGCCGTCGTCACGCTGTTCGTCGCCGATCCCCCATTCGCGTGCCACATCGATGCCGTAGTCCTCGATCGACTGATTGCCCGTCGACCCGACGACGAGCACCGCAATCTGCGGGCCGACACCGGTGCGAAACTGTTCGAGCTTCGCGTTGAGGGAGTTCTCCGTCGTATCGTCGATGACACCCGCATCGTCGACGACGGGAGCACTGAACTCGGGCAAACCACCAGCACCGCCGCATGCGGCGGTTGCGAAGCCCAGACAGATGGCGAGGGTTGTCGCGCCGAGCGCGCCTCGCTTCACGAGCCCGGCGTCAGGTCGACCGTCGGCACGGTGTCGGCACCCTCGACCGCGGTGAAGAGTTGACGTTTGTCGAAACCGAACATGCCGGCCACGATCGACCGCGGGAAGGCACGCACGGCTCGGTTGTACGAAGTGGTTGCTTCGTTGTAGTCGCGTCGGGCCTGTGCCACGCGGTTCTCGGTGCCCTCGAGTTGCACTTGCAGGTCACGAACGTTCTGGAGGCTGGTGAGCTCGGGATAGTTCTCGACGATGACGAGCAGTCGACCAAGAGCCGATTCCAGTTGTCCGGCTGCCGCGATGCGGTCATCGCCCGACGATGCGCCGGCGTACTTCGAACGCGCCTCGGCAAGTTGGGTGAAGATGTCCTTCTCCTGTGCCATCGCGCCCTGGACGGCCGACACGAGGTTGGGAATCAGGTCGAAGCGACGTTGCAGTTGCACCTCGAGGTCGGCGGAGGTCTGGTCGACGCGAGTCTCTTTGTTGACCAGTCCGTTGTAGGAGGTGATGAACATCAACAAGATCACGACCGCGGCCGCGACCGCACCGATGATCTGCTTCTGCTTTTTCGTCATGCAGTCAGTCTCGCAGGATTGGAGCATGCTCGCCCCTCGGAACGGGACGGTTGTTACAGTTCTTCCGATGCTGAGTACAACATTCGCCGCACTCCTCCCCGACCGGCTGCCGTGGTACATCGCGGGCCCGGCACTGGGTCTTCTCGTCGTCGGGTTCTTCATGGTGGCCAACCAGCCACTCGGCGCGACCGGCGCATATGTCGAGACCTACAAAACCGTGACGCGTAAGCCCGAGGCGGTGACGTGGCGCATGTTCTACTTCCTCGGGATACCGATCGGCGGACTGATCGGAGTTCTCCTGAAGGAAGACGGCTTCGTGCGCCGATCGGGTTACGACGCCCTACGCAACGAGCTCTCGATCGGAACGACGGCTTTCGTTGTTCTCGTCGGCGCGATCGTGATGGGTTACGGCGCGCGGATGGCCGGAGGGTGCACCTCGGGACATGGCATCTGCGGAACGGCACAACGTTCTCCCGCCAGCTGGGTCGCGACGTGCACCTTCATGGGGGCCGCGGTGGTCACCACGGCCATCATCCGCGTCATTTCGGGAGGTGCGATATGACAAAGCGCAACATGAAAACTTCGACCGCACACAAGGTTCTCGGTCTTCTCTTCGGTGCGGGCTTCGGTTTCGTGCTCGCCGCGGCAAACCTGCACGAGTACGACACCATCCACAAGATGTTGCGCCTCGAGGAGATCGACGTCTTCCTGCTCATGGGTGGCGCGATCGGCACGTCACTGCCGCTCTTGTGGTGGCTCGAGCGTCGACGTGCCAACACCGCTCTCGGCGGCCCGTTGTTCCTGTCGCGCTCCAAGCCGCGACGAGAGCACGTGTTTGGCGGCGCATTGTTCGGCATCGGCTGGGCCGTGTCGGGCACGTGCCCGGCGCCTGCTTTGGTAATGCTCGTTTCCGGCGCGGGCCTTGCCGCCGTGACGATCGCCGGCTTGTTCGTCGGTTTGAACCTGCGCGACGCTCAGGTTCGACGTAATGCCGGTGCCGCCACAGCCGCCGACGGCGAACACCGCGA
>JBEAPO010000123.1:0-30047 GCA_041164425.1 Actinomycetota bacterium | reverse complement strand
CGTTGAACCGAGAAGCCGTCGCAGCCGCCGTCGACACCTTCGGTCGACTCGACGTCTCGATTCTGAACGCGGGCATCACCGGTTCCAAGCCGTGGAACGAACAGGGAGCCATCGACGCCTTGCGACACATTCTCGACGTCAACGTCGTGGGTGTCGCCATGGGAATCAACGAGGCTGCGGCCGTCATGAAGAGACAGGGTCACGGCGTCATACTCCCAACGTGTTCCACTTCGGGCCTTCGTGGTGACCCCGGAAATTGGGCTTACAACGCCTCGAAGGCGGCGGTCATCAACCTGGTACGTGCGGCAGCACTCGACCTCGGACCGTTCGGCATCCGCGTCAACGGTGTGGCTCCCGGCCCGACGGAGACGGGACTCACCGTTCGACTGAACGAGCTTCCGGAACTGAAACAAGCGATGGTGAATCGCATTCCGCTCGGCCGATGGGGCAAGCCGGAGGATCTGGCCGAAGTGTTCTGGTTCCTGGCTTCTCGCGCTGCGGCCTTCATCACGGGCGACACGGTCTTTTGCGACGGAGGCATCTCGGCCAACGCCGGCCACTTCGCGCTTCCCGAACGCTCCCGTTGAGGCTTCGACTCGACGGCGATTGCTAGCGTGTCGCGCATGGCTGACAAGTTCATCACCAACTACGAAGACGTCACCGTTTACGGTCTCGACACCGAGACCGAGGATCTGATGCACGAGCAGCAGAAAGAATTGACGTTTTGTTGGACCACCAAGGACGGATCTCCGATGGCGTCGATCCTCAGCTATTTCCGCAAGGACGGCATTTTCTGGATGACCTCGGCTGCGCACCGCAAGCGCGTGCCGGCGATTCGCCGCGACCCGCGTGTCGCACTCGTCATCACCTCGACCGGTCAACCCATGGGCGGTGGTCGCACGGTCACCTACAAGGGCACTGCGCGAGTTCTCGACGATCGTGCCACCAAAGATTGGTTCTACCCCGCACTGGCTGATCGTCTCTATGGCAGCAGCCCGGAACGCGCAGCCGAGTTCGCGAAGATGCTCGACTCGCCGGACCGAATCATCATCGAGGTGACTCCGGGTCTGCGCGTCGGCTACGACGGCGCCAAGATGGCCGCCGCGACGACACGCTCACGCGAAGCTGGCGTCCTGAAGAAGCTGTAAGGGCGTCGACTACGCGATGCCCAGTGCAGCCATCGCCGTTTCACGTGTGATCTTGTAGTCGGCCTTGCCGCTGGGGCTCCGGTAGACGGTGTCCACGAAAACAATGTGCTTCGGGCACTTGTACGCGGCAAGACTCTTTCGCATCTCGACAGACAACTGTTCGACGCTGATTTCACTGCCCGAGTTACGCGAGACGACGGCGACCACAGCGTTGCCGAATCGATCGTCCGGGACCCCGACGACGGTGCAATCCGCGATTCCCTGTACCGCGCGCGCAACCACCTCGACCTCTTCGGGATACACCTTCTCGCCACCGGTGTTGATGCACACCGAACCGCGACCGAGGAGATGCATCGTTCCGTCAGCATCGATGATCGCATAGTCGCCGGGCACGCTGTAGCGGACACCATCGACGGTTCGGAACGTGCTCGCCGACTTCTCAGCGTCGCGGAAGTAGCCCTGGGGAATCGGACCCGAGGCGCCGAGAACGCCGATACGACCCGAGCCGCGCGGAATGATCTCCCATGTCTGGTCGTCGAAGGTCACGACGTTCGGGGGAGCCACGAACACCGCGGTATCGAGAGGGGCCTTGTCGGGAGTCGTCATGTCGATACCGAATGGACCGCCCTCGCTCGCACCGAGCATGTCGATCATCGTGGCATTCGGCATGAAGCGGCGCAGGCCGAGCTTTTGGTCACCGGACAACGTTGCACCAGAAGATGTGATGCGCACGACGCTCGAAAGGTCGGGCACCACGGAACCCGAGGACTCGAGGCCTTCGAGATAACGGTTCACGGGCTTTGCAAAAGCGTCGCCAACCAGCGAAATCTGGTTCACCCGGTACTTCGCCGTGAGGGCGACCAACTCGGCGGGATCGAATCGACGAGACTTGAGCAGAACCACCTTGCCCCCGAGCACGAAGCTCGACATTGCCAGGAACAGCGCCACACCGTGCATCAGTGGTGGGGCGCAGAGATTTGTCGGGCTCTTTCCTTCCGCGTTGAGTTGTCGCGCATATGCGCCGACTTCGTCGGTGGTCTTGGGGAGAGGCAGGCCGAGGGCCTGGTAACCCGACGATGCAAGCGCGCCGAACAAATCGACATGGCGCCACATCACGCCCTTCGGCATGCCCGTTGTGCCTCCCGTGTAGAGGAACAAGAGATCTTCACCGGAACGTTCGATCCGCGCGGCGCGCTGGGACGATGAGACGACGGCATCGTAATCGAGATGACCTTCGGGCAGCGTGTGTCCGCTGCCAACGTCGTTGACGCAAATCAAAGTTCGCAGGCTCGGAACCATCGACTGCAAGCCATCGACGCGGTCAGCGAGGGATGCGTGATACACGAGAACCTCGGCCTCGGAGTTGTTCAGGATGTACGCGACCTCGTTGACGAGGTAGCGGTAGTTCACGTTGACAGGCGTGGCGCGGAGCTTGAAGAGCGCGTACACGCTTTCGAGATAGGCGGCGTCGTTGTACAACAACTGGGCCACACGTGAACCCCCACCGACTCCACTCGACTCGAAGACCGTGGCGAGACGTGCGGCGCGGTCGTCGAGCTCGCGCCAGCGAATTTCCTGGTCACCCAAGACGACGGCAATGTTGTCGGGTTGCGCGTCAGCGAGCGCTTCCCAGAGCGAAGCCCAACTTTCGGACACGTACGGTGATGTCGACATGGTCACTGCCCCCGCTTTCGATTCGACTGAACCGGAATTGTAGATGGGCACTCTCATCTACCCTGAGTGCATGATCCATGATCGCATCGACCCCGACAAACTCAAGATGTTCTCGTTTGTCCTGTACAGCCAGTTGTCCGGTGCGGTGACCGCGGGAATGGTGCATCTCGGCGACAGACTCGGTATCTATCGCGCGATGGCGCAGGCCCCGACCGCGATGACCTCCACCCAAATTGCGGCATCGTGCGGTCTGCACGAGAGATGGGTGCGCGAGTGGGTGAGCAACCAAGTCGCCGCGCGCCTGGTCGACGCCGACCACGCCGACCCTCGCCAGCCGACTTTTGCACTGTCTCCCGAAGCGCGAGCGGTTCTCGCTGACGGCGATCATCCCGCATTCGGTATGGGTATGTTTCATCGACTCCCAGCCACCATGGAGCGCCTGACTGAGCTGCCGTCATGCTTCGAGAGCGGTCTTGGATTCGACTACGACGCACACGGTCACGACGGAGCAGTTGGCATCGAGCGATCGTTCGAACCGTGGAGCAATGCAAACCTTGTTCCGACCGTTCTTCCTGCCATCGATGGCGTCGTTGCCGCACTCGAACGGGGCATCGAGGTTGCCGACATAGGGTGCGGAGCCGGATCTGCCGTGTGCACCATGGCAGCGGCGTTTCCTGCGAGCAGGTTCACCGGATTCGACATTTCGCATCATGCACTCGCGATTGCGCGCGACAAGGCGTCTTCGCGCGCTTTGAGAAACGTCCGCTTCGTCGATGTTCGGGAAGAGCCGATTCCGGGTGATGGACGCTTCGGCTTCGTGACGACCTTCGATTGCATCCACGACATGACGCGTCCGCGCGAGATGGTGTCGGTCATCCGTAGATCACTGGGAGACGACGGCGTGTGGCTGCTCGTCGACATCAAGGCACTCGAGACGCTCGAACAGAACGTGGCAAAGAATCCGATGGCCGCATTGATGTACGGGATCAGCGTCATGTCGTGCATGGCGTCCGCGATGTCCGAGGACGGCGGCGAGGGCCTGGGCACGTTGGGCTTTCCCGCATCGACCGCGGAGAGCTACGCGCGCGATGCGGGGTTCACGTCCTTCCAAACGCTCGCCATCGAGCACTCCGTCAATGCTTTTTACGAGATCAGGCCCTAAAGGCGCCGGATCACTTCTTGCAGGCGTCGACGGCTTTCACGATCGGGTACGGGTTGACGGCAGCACCACCCTGAGGGTGCACCTCGAAATGGAGGTGGGGCGTCGTTGTTCCGGTGGAGCCGACGGTGCCGATGACCTGGCCGGCAGCGACCTTCGCACCGACGGCGACGCCGGGGGCGAAGGTGTCGAGGTGCGCGTAGAAGAAGTATGTGCCGTCCGCCATTGTCAGGCGGACCGCGTTGCCCGAAAGCTTCGCTGCGTCGGCTGTGTAGACCTTGGTGATGGTGCCATCAGCGACTGCGAGTACTTCCTGGCCGCGGTTGGCGATGATGTCGACACCCTCATGCTTGCGATCGGTGCCACGCGGCTCCATCCACGTGTCGATGAAGTAGCACGCCGGGCGGACGGGAAAGACCGCAATGTTGACCTCAAGGACAGGGCGCGGTAGGAGTCCGAGTTCGATCGCCGTTGACGCGTCGAGCGTCCCGTTGGCGGCGAGATTGCGTGACGACTGGAACTTGGCGATCGCGGTCTTCGTCGCATTGCCGAAGATGCCGTCGGCTCCGCCGAAGACCTCGACACCGGCGCCGATGAGGGCGTTCTGCAAGGCGGCAACGACTTCACCGCGAGCACCAAGGACGGGAAGCATCTCGATGCTCCATGTGATGGGTGTGGCAACGGGCGCCGCAACCGTCGTCGAGGGCGCGGGAACGGTTGTCGTCGGTGCGGGCACCGTGGTTGTCGGCGCCGGGGCAATCGTCGTCGAGGGCGCGGGTACCGTTGCGCTCGTCGCAGCAACGCGCGCGGGAACGAGGCCGAGGAGACGTGCCGTGCGGATGTCGAGGCGGCCCGTCGGGCGGAAGCCGACGACTCTCTGGAAGTTGCGCAAGGTCGCGCGCGTGCGCGGGCTGAAGACTCCGTCGATGCCGCCGACCAACGTGAAGCCCTTCGCAACGAGTGCTTGCTGCAAGGCCCGCACGGCGTCACCCGACTGGCCAAAACGGGGAAGACGAGCGCGTGCCGACGCTGCGGCGGGTTTCGGAGCGGAAGAAGCGGTCGAGGCAGAGGCGGCCGGGGTTCCGAAAGCGACAAGACCGGCAACGACACCAACGGCTGTTGCCATCGTGAACTTCCGGAGGGTCTTCGTGAGTTGTGCCTGCATGTCGTGCTCCTTGCGAGTTGCACAAGGGGCATCGGCCGTCGGCCGCAGGACTTGAGAAAAATCTCACGGAAAATGTGAGGATGACCACGCAGAGTGGTTGACGGGGGCAAAGGACCACCCTTTGTCAAACCAAGGAGGGCTGTGAGCGGTCGGAGAGCCCCGGGCTCAGGAGGTGAGGAGTGGACGCGCTGGGCGGACTTCCCATGTCGCCATGCTGGTCACGGCCTCCAGGAGGTCCACACGGGCAAGGACTCCCGTGTGGGCGGCGAACTGCACGGCGAGGCCGTCGATCAGACCCATCAAACGCATTGCGGCACGACGGGGGTCGGGGCAGTCGAAATCTGCGGTTGCGTTGCCACGTTCGACGATCGACTCGATGAGCGCGACGCCCCGTTCGTCGAGTTCCTGGCTGATGCGACGCATCGAGGGATTCCTCAGGGCTTCACCCCACGCATCGATCCAGAGCATCCACTCGAGATCGTCACTTCCTTCGGGCACGAAGTCTTGAATTGCGCGCGCGAGCTGTTCGTTCGGTCCGGGAACCTCGAAGACGTACTCCTCGAGTTCTTGCAGCGCCGTCCGCGCGTAGTGCGCGAAGGCCTCCGCGAGCAAGGACTCTTTCGAATCGAAGTGATAGTGAACGAGGCTCGTCGAAATGCCCAAGCGCTGCGCGACATCGGACACACGGGTTCCTGCAAAGCCGCGCTCGATTACCACCCTGCACGTCGTCTCAAGGATTTCCTGCCGCCGCTCTTCGACGGTTTGTCGCTTCACACTGCAGAACATAGTCTCGGGCGGCATGGCACTCACGCTCGATGACGTCCGTCAGGATTCGCGGCGATACGGTCCACTCGCTTGGGTGGCGACGGTGTCACCTTCGGGTACTCCGTATGCGTCGCCCGTTGCTGTGGCGTGGAACGGGGACACGATCCTCGCGTTTCTCGCGACACCGGAAGCGAAGGTCGCCAACGTCCGTTCAAACCCGCGCGTCAGCGTTCATTTCGCGGTATCCGCGGATACCGACTGGGACAGCTGCCTTGTCTGGGGAACGGGCCGAATCGTGGATGACACTGCCGGTCGGGAATCGCTTTGGGACAAGATGGGCTACGACTGCAGCGCGTTCGAACCAGACGGACCTTCCGCGCCAAGCCACGTCTTTCTTGTCGTGGAACCGACCCGCGCCGTCATCCTTCGCAACTACGGCCTGAAAGGTCGCGAATCCTGGAGACGATGAAAGCACGTCGCTCCGTCAGTCTCCGGGCATACCGACGCGTCACACTCATCGCTCTTCTTGCCCTGTACACGATCGTCATCACCGGCGCGCTCGTGCGTCTCACCGGGTCCGGCCTCGGGTGTGCCGACTGGCCGAGATGTTCCGAGGAGCGCTTCATCGACGTCTCGACCGGCCATGGCGCCATCGAGCAGGTGAATCGTCTCTTCACCGGTGTTGTCGCTGCGAGCGTGATCCTCGCCGTGCTTGCAAGTGTCCGTCTCAATGAACGTCGTCGCTCGCTCACCAATCTTGCCGTCGGTCTGGTCGTCGGAGTGTTGGCGCAGGTCGTCATTGGTGGCATCGTCGTCCTCACGGGCCTCAATCCCTGGGCGAACATGGCTCATTTCTTGGTGTCGATGATCCTTCTCGCAAATGCACTCGTGCTGCACCGGTTGGCCGATGATCGACCCCACACGTTCAGCGCCACGGGAGCCGTGCCCGGGGACCCTGCCTCCAACAAGTCTGGATCCATCAAAATGGTGATCGGAACCGCGATTCTCGGCTTGACTGCGGTCGTGACCGGCACGGTCGTCACCGCAACCGGTCCGCATGCCGGCGACGAGGATGCTGTGCGTTTCGGCTTCTCGATCCACAACGTGGCTCGCATCCACGGCAGCACCGTGATTGCAACCCTCGCCGCCGTCGCGCTGCTCTTGTGGAAGACGAAAGGTAAGAGTCGTGCGTTTGAGCTGCGGGTGTCGCGACTGCTCGGAATCGCGTCGATGCAGGCTGTCGTTGGATATGTCCAATACTTGGCCGACGTGCCCGCTTTGTTGGTCGCTGTCCACATTGCGCTCGCCGCGGGCGTGTGGCTGGCGCTTGTCGACGTCGTCTATTGCGCGTGGACTATGCGTATTCGCGCAGCGAGTCGAGGCAGCGGTAAAAACCGCGTACCGTTCCCGTGATGATGTCGGCCACCGGCTCGACTGAGGAGATACGTCCAGCCACCTGACCTGTCAGGGCGATCGACGCCTCCATGTCGCCGCCGAAGTACAACGCGGTCGTGTTCGCGAACTGCTCCATTCCGACGTGGTCGGCACGTTCCAATTCCGTCGTGCGTGCGGTGCGCAAAGCGCGCAATCCGGGACGCGAGAAGCGGTTCAAGAACACCGTATCGGTCTCTCTCGCGTCGACGATCGACTGCTTCCAGTTCTCGTGCACGGGCGATTCGAGCGCGGACACCATTCGTGTTCCCATCTGGACTCCCTCGGCGCCGAGCGCAAACGCCGCCGCCATGCTCGCACCGTCGGTGATGCCACCCGCCGCGATGATCGGCACGTCGACATTCTCTGCAACGAGAGGCAGCAACACCATCGTGGAGACCTCTTTCGGATTCTTGAATCCTCCGCCCTCTCCGCCCTCGACGACCAAGCCGTCAACTCCCGCATCGACCGCCTTGAGTGCGGCCGCGAGCGTGGGAACGACGTGGAAAACCGTCAGGCCTGCAGCCTTCAGACGTGCGGTGTACTTCGTCGGGTCACCGGCGGACGTCGTCACGAAACGGACACCCTGTTCAACCACGAAGTCCGCGATGCCCTCGTCGCGTACGAAGAGTTGGGCGATATTCACGCCAAACGGTCGCGACGTGAGTTGACGCATGGCGACAATCTCCGTCTTTATCGCCTGCAGATCCCCCGAAGAGGTCTCGATGATGCCGAGGGCCCCCGCATTCGAAACGGCCGACGCGAGTTGTGAACGGGCGATCCAGCCCATCGGCGCCTGGACGATGGGGTAGTCGACCCCGAGGAGGCGGCTGACACGGTTCGAGATGGGACGCGGATTTTCGGGCATGGGACAATGCTCGCACACCAAGTCCGATCGAACGAACGGCTAGTTTCTCGCCATGTCTTCGACCGAAGTTCTCTACGAAGTTGACACCCATATCGCAACGATCACGTTGAATGCGCCCGAACGCATGAACACGATCTCGAGCGCCATGCTCGACGAGTTGTCCGACGCGCTTCTGCGTGCCGATCGCGACCGCAACGTGCGTTGCGTGATCCTCACGGGTGCGGGGCGCGCCTTTTGCGCCGGCCTCGACCTCGCGGCGCAGATGTCGGGCCCCAAGGATGCGCTCGGCAACATGGGCGACCTCGGCGCGTCGACGGGAGAGTTCGACCTCCGTACAGCGCCGCCCGTGGTACTCCACAACCTCGACACCCCGGTTGTCTGCGCATTGAACGGCGGGGCAGCGGGTTACGGGCTCGATCTGGCATTCGGATGCGACATTCGCCTGGCCGCGGACACGGCGAAGTTGAATCCGGGATTTGCAAAGAGGGGAATCCTGCCCGAGTCGGGCGGTACTTGGTTGTTGCCGCGCATGGTCGGGTATGCAAAGGCAGCCGAAATCTCCTTCACCGGACGCACGCTGACAGCCACCGAGGCACTCGAACTCGGTCTCGTCAACCATGTGTATGCGGCGGCCGATCTGCAGGGAGCGGCCCGTGTCCTGGCGGCGGAGATCACTGCGAATGCCCCGCTCGCAGTGCGCGCGATCAAGCGCATGATGAGGGCCGCCGAAACCGAAACATTCGAGCAGAACATCCACCACGTGTTCCTCCAACTCTTGCCGCTCTTCAAAACCGCCGATTTCCGCGAGGGTGTTTCGGCGTTCATGGAAAAGCGCACTCCCGAATTCAAGGGACGCTGAGTCGCACCCTCGTGGAACGAAGCGAGGCGCTTGCCCTGCTCGGCCTCGGAGACGATTTCGATGACGTCGCGCTCCGACGGGCGCGTCGTCTGGCGCTGATCGCGAACCATCCGGATCACGGCGGATCACGGGAGAAATTGGATGCCGTCGAGCGCGCTTACACGGTCTTGTCAAGTGCAAAAGCTGTTCTTTTCAACGGCGCGCCGCGATTTCGCGTCGAAGACGTCGTCCGACTCCGCCGGCGCTCCGATCATCCGTCCTTCACGATCGAGGCGCTCCCCGTCGATGCCTACGAATTGCTGCTGATCGCCGCGACCGAATTGGGGGACGTCGCCGACGACGACCCGCCGTACAGGCTCGAGGTTCGCATGAACGAGCCGCCCGAAACATGGGTCAGCCTCGAGCTCGTGCCCGACGCAGGTGCATCGACCGTCTCACTGGTCGTCGAGAGCCGAGTCGCCCTCGACATCGAACGAGTTCGCGACGTCTGGGTTGACACGATCAATGCCCTGCAGCTGCCTTGAGAAGACGATCACGCACCGCAGCTCCGAGGCCGATCGGCGGCGGCAGACATCCGATGATGAGGTTTGCACCCGATTCGTCACACGCACGCAAAAGCGCGTAGAGATCACGCGAATACTGGTACACGTCCGCGGGATTTGGCAGCAAGACGACACGATCACCGCGAGCCTCAGCCGCGTGTCGAGCCCTCTCCGCTTCGTCGGTTGTCTCGAACACTTCGAGATGTGTTCGTGGCGCGTAGTGCGATCGCAGCATTCCCGGCGCGATTGCGCGCGAAGCATCGACAGCTCCCGAAACGTCGGGCGACACCGTCACTGTCAGGCCATGCTCGGCGAGACACGTTGCGATCTCTTCGACTGTTACACCGCCGGGACGCAGGATGATCGCGGGCTCGTGGGTGCAATCGACGATCGTTGATTCGACACCGACGGAACACGGGCCACCGTCGAGCACCGCATCGATGCGCCCATCCAGTTCGGCGAGGACGTGCGACGCGTTGGTCGGGCTGATGGATCCGAAGCGATTCGCCGACGGTGCAGCAACTCCGATGCTGGCCACGGCGTGCAGCGCCCTCAATATTTGCAGCGTCGCGGAATGTGCCGGAACACGAATCACGACGTTTTCGCGACCACCGGTCACGATGGGGGACACATCATCAGAGCGCGGAGTGAGAATTGACAGCGGTCCCGGCCAGAACGATCGGGCGAGAATTTCCGCCGCGGGCGACCAGTCGCGCGAGAGAGGGCGAGCGTGGGCCACATCCGCGACATGCACGATCAGAGGGTGTGTCGTCGGACGGCCCTTTGCCTCGAATATCGCACGAACCGCGACCTCATTCGAGGCGTCGGCTGCGAGGCCATAAACGGTCTCAGTTGGAATGGCGACGAGCGACCCCGACACGAGGAGCTTCACGGCGGACTCGAGATCCGCCGCCGCATCGGATGCGAGCAGGAGTGTCTGCTTCGCCGTCAACGCGCGGGCACTCTGGTTTCGAGGAAATCGACGACGGCGTCGATGAAAGGGAACGAACCGGGTGTGGCGAAGTGGTCGGTTCGTGGAAGCAATCGAAATTCACCGTCGGGGAACGCGTCGGCGAGTCGATCCGATGGCGCGGCGAAATCACGCTCGCCGATGCACACCAGCACCGGGCAGGCCACCGTGGAGAGTTGCTCGGGCCGCAGTGGTTCGGATGGCGGACGCTTCAGGACTGCAGTCAAGGCCGCGACGTCGTTGTCTCCCTGTTGGGCGTACTGACCGAAGAGACGGGCGATGTTGTCGTCGGCGGGAGCTGAACCGTCTATGCCGGCAAGGATGCGCGCTGTTTCCTCGGGCTTGTGTTGCTCGAAAACTCCGTTGCCGATCCCCGCAAGCACGATCCCCGTGAAGCGGAGCGGGTCACGCAAGGCGGCGCGGAGTGTCGTGAGTGCACCAAGGGAGAACGCAACGACCACACACGGCTCGGCTGGCAGTTCGTCGAGCAGATAACCAGCGAGATCCGAGTAGGCCTCGGGGTCGTGGGGCTTAGGAGCGCTGCCATGGCCCAGCAAATCGACACCCGACACGATGTGGCCCGTGTCGGCAAATATCTGGTCGATACCCGGTGCCTGCCAGGTCTCACGGAACGAGCCGCCCCAGCCGTGCACGAGCACCACCTGACGGGAACCGACCGAATTGGATACCGACGCTTTCGATGCCATGGTCGCCTAGCCTAAGACGGTCATGCGTTTCCTCACTGCGCACCCTCCCCATGACCTCACGTACAACGACGTGTTCATGGTTCCCAGCCTCAGCCAAGTGCCGAGTCGCTTCGATGTCGATCTGGCTACACCCGACGGCATCGGCACGACGGTTCCCGTGGTGGTGGCCAACATGACTGCGGTCGCGGGTCGTCGCATGGCGGAAACCATCGCCCGGCGGGGCGGACTCGCGGTGCTGCCACAGGACATCCCACTCGACATCATCGAGTCGGTGGCCGATTTCGTGAAATCCCGACACGACGTTTTCGAAACCCCGATCACTTTGGCCCCGACCGACACAGTGGGAAATGCTCTCAGCCTGATCCACAAGCGTGCGCACGGCGCGATCATCGTCGTCGACGCAGGCCATCGACCGGTCGGAATTTTCACCGAGCACGACGCCGCCGGCTTCGACCGCTTCACCCAGGTTCAGCACGTGATGAACCGCGACCTCATCTGCGTCGATGCCGGTCTCGATCCGCAGAGGATTTTCGACTTCCTGCACGAGCGTCGCCTCACTTTTGCCCCCGTCGTCGGACCCGACGGCGCCCTGCTCGGATGCGTCACGCGAAAAGGGGCGCTGCGCAGCACGCTCTATTCACCGGCGCTGGGTCGCGACGGTCGATTCCTCGTCTCCGTCGCCGTCGGAATAAACGGCGAGCCGGCTGAACGAGCGAAGGCTCTCGCGAAGATGGGTGTCGACGTTTTGGTGATCGACACCGCGCACGGTCACCAGGGCCGCATGCTGCGGGCCGTCGAGGCCGTGCGTTCGGCTGCGCCTGACGTTCACCTCGTCGCGGGAAACGTCGTCACCGCGCCAGCAACCCGCGACCTCATCGAAGCAGGGGTTGACATCGTGAAGGTTGGTGTCGGACCCGGAGCCATGTGCACCACGCGCATGATGACTGGCGTCGGACGACCGCAATTCAGCGCCGTTCTCGAGTGCTCCGAAGAAGCACAGCGATTGGGAAAACACGTCTGGGCCGACGGCGGCGTGCGATATCCGCGCGACGTCGCGCTGGCTCTTGCGGCCGGTGCATCGAACGTGATGTTCGGCTCGTGGTTGGCGGGTACTTACGAGTCCGCAGCCGACACGCTGCGCGACACCGAGGGGCGCTTGTACAAGGAGAGTTTCGGTATGGCTTCGAACCGTGCGGTTCGCAACCGCACCAGCAAGGAAACAGCATTCGAGCGCGCCCGCAAGGAACTCTTCGAAGAGGGAATCAGCACGTCTCGCATGTACCTCGATCATGAGCGACCCGGTGTCGAGGACATCGTCGACCAGATCGTTGCCGGCGTCCGTTCCGCGTGCACCTACGCGGGGGCGGCGAGCATTCCCGAGTTCCGCGAGCGCGCGGTGGTCGGCATTCAAAGCGCAGCAGGTTACGACGAGGGTCGTCCGCAGGGTACGAGCTGGTAGCTACCGGGATGCGTGTCGTCGCAATCGATGGCCCCGCGGGAGCGGGGAAGTCGACCATCGCGCGTGCCCTCGCACGACGCCTCGGCGTGCCATATCTCGACACCGGTGCGATGTATCGCGCCGTCACTCATGCAGCCATACGCGATGGCGTCGACCCAGCGAACGCCGAAGCGGTGACGCGGCTCGCCGTAGTGTCGAGTATCGAGGTCGGAGACGGTGATGTGAAGGTCGACGGCGTCGACGTGACGAGAGAAATCCGCGCCGATCACATCAACCATGCCGTCAGCCACGTCGCCGCCATCAGTGGAGTACGAACGGTACTGCGCGACCAGCAACGTGCGTGGGTCGCAGCGCACGGCGGGGGAGTGGTCGAGGGACGCGACATCGGGACGGTCGTCTTTCCCGACGCGACGCTGAAGGTGTTCCTCACCGCTTCCCCCCACGTACGGGCGCAACGACGTGTCGCCGAATCCGGAGGCGACGTCGACGCCATCGCTCGATCCATTGCCGAACGGGATCGCCTCGATTCGACGCGCATCGACAGTCCGCTGATGACCGCTGACGGTTCAATCACAATCGATACCTCGAACCTGTCGATCGAAGAAGTGGTCGAAAAGCTCCACTCTCTCGTCACGCAACGTGAGGCAACGCGTGGCTGACGTCGAAAGCTTTCTCGCTGGAAACGGAATCGGCTCGAGAATCTTCTACAGAGTCGTCCGAAACATCCTTGCGTTTTTCTGTCGCACCTTCTGGCGTACCTCCGTGATCGGCCGCAAAAACGTTCCTCGCAGCGGTCCGTTCATTCTGGCCCCGGTGCATCGCTCGAACATCGACACACCGCTCGCGTGCACGGTGACCACTCGACGCATGCGCTATATGGGCAAGGATTCGTTGTGGAAGAAGAAACCCGTCGGATGGGTGCTGTCCGCGCTCGGCGGATTTCCCGTGTCACGCGGTACCGCTGACCGCGAGGCCCTTCGGCGGTGCATCGAAGTCCTCGAAGCGGGCGAACCGCTGGTCTTGTTCCCCGAGGGGGAACGCAAATCGGGTGAAGTCGTGCAGCCCCTGTTCGATGGCGTGACCTACATCGCCATGAAGGCGGGGGTACGCGTTGTCCCCGTCGGCATCGGTGGATCCGAGCGCGCGATGCCGAAGGGCAAGAAGTACCTGCGTCCGAGTAAATGCGTCGTCCTCGTCGGCGAAGCGATCACTCCGCCCGCCACAGACGGCCGGGCATCTCGCTCCGCCGTGAAGGATTTCTCCGACCAACTGCACGGAGAATTGCAGCGGCTCTTCGACGAAGCCCAGACGCGCGCAGGCGCACGGTCTCAGTAGTTCGCCGTCGAAGCCGCAACTATCAGGTCGCGAAGCGCGGCGGGATCCCGCGCGCCACAGGTTTCACGTGCCGAATGCATGGCCAACTGCGGAACACCGATGTCGACGGTCTCGATACCCAAGCGTGTTGCCGTGATCGGCCCGATCGTGCTTCCGCAGGGCATCGAATTGTTCGAGACGAAGTCCTGAAGGTGCACGCCGGCCTCGCGGGCGACCCGACGCATGATCGACGCCCCGTTGGCGGAAGTTGCGTAGCGTTGGTTCGCGTTCCGCTTCAACGCCGGCCCCCGGTTGACGAGCGGGGCGTGGTTCGGGTCGTGTCGCTCGGGATAGTTCGGGTGGAGACCGTGGGCGTTGTCGGCGGAGATGCAGAGCGAGTGTCGCAGGAAAGCGAATCGTTCGTCGGCGAGACCACGAACACGCAGCAACTCCGCGAGGATATTCTCGAGCATCGGCCCGGCGGCTCCGGTCGTGCTTTCTGAGCCCACTTCTTCATGATCGAACAGACACAGGATCATCGGGCGTGGCGCGACGTGGCGACGAAGCGCATCGACACCCGCCCAGCACGAGACGAGGTTGTCGATCCGGCCGGAGGCGATGAAATCGCCGTCAAATCCGACATATCGCGCGGGCGTCGTATCGAACAACACGACGTCGAAGGTCTCGTCGACGTCAACGTCGAGCATTGCGAGCACATCGCCGCCCTCGGTGCCCCACAGCGGACGAAGATGCGTCTGGCGGTTGAGGAGCAACCCTTTGTCGTTGACGTCCCGGTCGAGATGAATCGCCAACTGGGGGATTCGGGCCACCGGGCGACGCACTTCGACCAGTCGAGCGACTCCTTCAGCGGAATGCACGACGCCCGCCAAACCCAAGTCGCGGTCGAGCCAGGAGTTCAACAGCGCCCCGCCGTAAACCTCGACTTCCATCATCGACATACCCGCCGATGTCGAATCGGGCCGCGGCTTCAGGCGCAGGCAGGGCGAATCCGTGTGCGCACCGACGATCAGGGCACCGAGAAGTTCGGAGTCGGTTGGCCACGACCACGCGATGAGTGCGCCGCCGAGGGTCACCACGCCCTTCGCCCGGAGAAAATGTTCGTTCACGGCCCCCAGAAAGGACGCGTGACCGAACCCTGCCGCCTCGAGCCGGGAAACCGACGCAGCGACTGCGTGGTATGGCGAAGGTGATTCGTCGAGAAACGCGAGGAGGTCGTCGGTGTCGGCCATCGCTACTTCTGGAAGAGCCCCATCGGCAGACCCGAGTTGCGCAGATGAGACGTCTCGTTGATGGTCACGATCGACCGCTCGCCGCTACGTGCCGCAGCCACACGGTGAATGGACGTGTAGTTCGGGTAGAAGAATCCCTGCACGTTCACCGTCAGGCCAAGAACGTGGACGAGATAAGCGTTGATGACCCCGCCGTGACACACCACGGCAATGGTTTCGCCCGAATGAGCGGCAATCATCTGTTCGATTGCCATGACACAACGTTTGTTGAATTCGTCGGGACTCTCCTCGTGAACATTCCATTCGCCTCGCAGCATCGCCTGCCAGCGCGGATCGTTGGCGGCTTTCAGCTCTTCGACCGGAACGTATTCACTCGAATTGCGATCCCATTCGGCCACGTCGTCGACGGTGACAATCTCGACACCCTGGCTTCGCGCCAACGGCGCGGCCGTCTGTTGCGCCCGGCGCAGCGGGCTGGCGTACACCGCATGGATCTTTTCGGACGAGAGGTACTCGGCGAGTCGTTCGGCCTGCGCAAGGCCGTCGTCCGACAACTGGGGATCGGCGACGCCTGAGTCGAGCTCACGGCGAACGGGTAGGGCATGTCGGATGATCAAGAGTTCCATGGCGACCCGACTCTAAGCGAACAACGCGTATCCCGCCCGCCCCAGAGCGATGAGCAAGGTACGGCTCAGCCGGTCGGAAGCGGATTGTCGAGCGAGATCGTCACGTCACGGCCAAAGAAGGTGCAGGACACGGCATTCGCGGCAGGAGCCACTGTCTCGCCTGAAACCGACGCCGTGATCTTTTCTGCGCAATCGACCAACGATGCCCTCTGCGAGTAGACGACCACCCCGAGCACGGCGAAAACAACCGAGAGAACCAATCGCACGACAAGCGACGAAATGAACTTCAACACGAGCAGGATCACCGCGACGCACACGATGATCGCAACCAGCGAACCGTTTTTTGCTTGGTTGAGGTCTAGCGCCTGTACGAGCGACTGGGTGGGCACGCTTCAACGTTATTCGCCGTCTGAAGCCGTCCCGGGGATGCCAAGACCTCTCCGCACCACGGGCAACTAGGGTCTTGGCGTGTCATCCAACATCTCGCTCTCACAGTCGGGACCACCCGAAACCCGGCTTCCCGCCGAGTCGCCCGAGGTGCAACATCTCGTCTCCCAATTGCTCGGCTCACCGAACGAGGACGCACGTCGGAGCGCGGTGCGCCTGGCCCCGCGCAGCTCACTCGTCTGGTGGGCGTGTGGGATGAGCGCCGGCTCCGACGTCGAGCGATACGCGACCTTTCGTGTGGGGTACCACCGTGGACTCGACGCTTTGCGGGCCAACGGATGGCGCGGTTCCGGATTCGTACGCTGGTCACATCCGGGCAATCTCGGCTTCCTGCGCTGCTTGCTCGGGCTTCAAATGAGCGCCGCGGCCTTCGGTGAAGCCGACGAGGACGAGCGATGCCGGCTCTTCCTGCTCCAACTCGACCCAGCGGGCGTACCTTCGGACGAGGCGCGATCCATCGCAGCTCTCCTCGGATGATGCGATGACCGTGTGGGCGGTACTTGCCGGGGGCAGGGGCACCCGTTACGGCCAGCCAAAAGCGACCGCACCTTTCGGCGAGACAACTTTTCTTGGTCACTGTCTCGCCCTTCTCGAGGACGTTTTGGAATCGGGGGACACCGTCGCGGTATCCGTCGCCAACGACTGGCGCCCTGACGTTCCGGCGCATTGTGAAGTCGTCCCCGACACGGTGGCAGACCCGGGGCCCGCACATTCGATCGGATGCCTCGCCCGTTTCGCCGCGGCGCACGACGAGGACCTGGTGTTCATCGCCGTCGACATGCTGGGTGTCACTGCTCGTTCACTTCGCGCCGTGCGAGATTGCGCCCGCCGCTCAGTGGTCTCGGAGAGGCCGACCGTCGCCGTCGCCGCAGCCGACAGATTGCACTGGGTGTTTGCCGCCGTACCGGCCCCCTTGGTACCGGCCGTTGCCGCAAATGCCGAGTCGGTGACCGCCGTTCAGGTTCTCCTGCAGCTGTGTCCGGTCGAGGCTGTCGAAGTACCGCACAACGAACTCATCGATGTGAACACCCCCGACCTCAGACCCGATTGATCGCTGCCGATAGTCTCGTGTCCGATGTCGATTCCCGAAGTCTCCGTTGCCGAACTGAAATCAGAACTTTCGAAGGGTTGCGTCATCGTCGACGTCCGCGAGACCGATGAATACGTCTCGGGTCACGTACCCGGAGCCGTCTCCGTACCTTTGTCTGTCCTTACCAACAACGTCGACGCCTTCCCCGATTCGGCGACCGTCTACGTCATTTGCCAGGCGGGTGGACGCAGTATGCGCGCTTGCGAGTACCTCGAGGGCTTCGGCAAGACCGTCGTCAACATCGCAGGTGGAACCGGCGCTTGGATTGCCTCGGGTTTCGACGTCGTCGCGGGCGAGTCACCGAGTTGAGCGAAGAGGCCGGTGCTTGGGTCGACAACCGCAAGGGTGTCGAAGACCTCGCGCGGCGCCTCAGTGCAGTCGAGTCGTACTGCCTCGACACCGAGTTTCATCGTGAGCGCACGTACTTTCCCCAGTTGGCGCTCATTCAGATCAATGTCGAAGGGGAGATCTTTCTCATCGACCCCACCACGGTCGACCTCGCCATTGTTGCAACGCTCTTCGACAACGACGCTCTGGTGATTCTTCACGCCGCCCAGCAAGACCTCGATGTTCTCCAGCTGACGTGCGGAACTCGCTTTCGGACGATCTTCGACACTCAGATCGCCGCGGGCTTCATCGGCTACAGCACACCGTCGTTGTCGGCACTCGTTCAACGCGAGATGGGATTCGCGCTGCCCAAGGGCGATCGCCTGACGGACTGGCTGCGCCGACCACTCTCCGACGACCAGAAAACGTACGCCGCGGCCGACGTGAAGTTTCTGCCGGCGCTTCACGAGTCGATCACGCGACAATTGGACGAAAGTGGACGTGCGGCGTGGGCCGCAGAAGCCTGTCGAGAGCTGGTCGAGCGGCCGTCATCGCTCGTCGACCCGACCGTCGCTTGGCTCAGGGTCAAGGACGTGAAGACGCTGAAACCTCGAGCGAGGGGAGTGGCCCAGTCGGTGGCGCAGTGGCGCGAAGAACGCGCACAGCGGCAGAACATTCCCGTGCGCCACGTTCTCGCCGACCTGGCGCTGCTTGGGATCGCCCAACGTGCACCGCGAACCATCGACGAATTGGCCCAGTCACGTGGGGTCGACGGTCGCTACACCAAGGGCTCGATCGCTCGTGAAATTCTTGATGCCGTCGATCGTGGTCGCGATCTCGACGTTCCATTTCCGAAGAGTGACGTCGAGGAATTCGACCGCGATCTGCGACCGGCAGCGACATTGATATCCGCGTGGATCAGTGAAGTCGCAGCGCGTGAGCGGATTGAAACCGCGATTCTCGGCACGCGCGCCGACATCATCGACTTCCTCCGCGGGACCCCCGCTGCCCGTCTTCGGGAGGGCTGGCGCAACGACCTCGTCGGTCGCGATCTCGCCGCTCTCGTGGCCGGCACTGCCGGCATCGCCTTCGACGGTGCGGGTGGTCTGCGCCTTCTGCGGGGCTGAAAACCCGCTTTTTGGCGCACCTTCGCTGTAGGCTTGACCTCCGTTGTTACCCCGGACGGGCAGCGTCCGGGCCCATTGCGAAGAAGTTCGGAGCCCTCACGTGAAAAAGGGTCGTCATCGTCGCTTCGAAGAAGCGCGCAAGTTGAAGCAGGCCGGCCCCAGTGCCGCAGATCTCGGTTTCGGTGGCTCGCAGTCGCGCCAGCGTTCCGAGGACGATGAATACGCCGCGATCGCGGAGAAGTACGGCGTGACCTTCGACGATGACGAAGAGGAAGACGAAGAGGACGAGTCCTGACGATCAGCCCTTTCGGCCGTCCCACTCCACCAACATGACCCCCCGTCGTAACATCGCTCTCGTCGCGCACGTCGACCATGGCAAGACCACCCTTGTCGACTCACTTTTGCGCGGTACTGGCACCTTCGCCGCGCACCAGCATGTCGTTGACCGAGTCATGGACTCGAATGACCAAGAACGCGAACGCGGCATCACGATCCTGGCCAAGGCTGCACAGATCACCTACAAGGGCGTGAGCATCAATCTCGTCGACACGCCCGGCCACGCCGACTTCGGCGGCGAAGTGGAGCGCGCGCTGCACATCGTCGATGGCATCGTGCTCTTGGTCGATGCAGCAGAGGGTCCGCTGCCCCAGACGAGGTACGTGCTCTCCAAGGCAATGGAGGCGAATCTTCCGGCCGTTGTCGTGCTGAACAAGGTCGACCGACAAGATGCACGCGCGGAAGAAGTCTTGGGCGAGGTCGAGCAGTTGTTCCTCGATCTTGCGCGCAACGACGATCAACTGTCATTCCAGGTCGTCAGTGCCGTGGCACGCGAGGGGCGCTCGGTGCTCGGCGTCGGGATGCCCAACGCAGATGCGACCCTCGAGCCCTTGCTCGATTGCATGCTCGCCCTTCCCGAGCCGAAGAGTGACTCCGACGGCGTCCTGCGGGCATTGGTCACCAACCTCGATGCCTCGGATTACCTCGGTCGTCTCGGTATCGGACGCGTCTATTCGGGAACGTTGCGGAAGGGTGAAACGGTTGCCGTGTGCCAGCGCCCGACCGACACAGACCTGACACCGATGTTGCGCAGGCGGATCACCACCTTGCAGGTGTTCCGCGGAATCGGCCGTGTCGAGGTCGAAAGTGTCGAAGCGGGTGACTTGTTCGTTGTCTCCGGGATCCCCGAAATCGAGGTGGGGGACACGCTCACGAGCGTCGAAACCCCGTCGCCTCTGCCGAGACTGGTGGTCGATGATCCGGTGATCCGCATGAGCTTCGGCGTCAACACTTCTCCGATGGCGGGACGCGAGGGCAAATTCCTCACAAGTCGCCACTTGCGCGACCGTCTCGAACGCGAGATTCTCGGCAACGTTTCGATTCGTATCGCCCCCACCGACTCGCCCGAAGTCATCGAGGTGTCCGGTCGCGGTGAATTGCAGTTGGCGGTTCTCATCGAGAATATGCGTCGCGAGGGCTACGAGATGCAGGTCAGCCGCCCGGAGGTGGTGACCAAGGAAATCGATGGTCGCCGTCATGAACCCCTCGAAGAGGGAACAGTCGACGTTCCCGACGAGCACGTCGGGGCGGTTACTCAGGCCCTCGCACCGCGAAAGGGTCGTGTAACCGACATCAGGCCCGGCGATGTCGGACGCACGCTCGTCGGATTCGAGGCTCCGTCCCGCGGCCTCATCGGCTTCCGCTCACAGGTGATCACCGAGACCCGAGGTACGGCCCTCATCCACATGCGTCTCGTCGGGTGGACGCCGTGGGTCGGCGAACTTCCGCACCGAACCGGAGCCGCGATGATCTCCGACCGAACGGGAAAGGTGACGGCGTACGCGCTCGACAACCTTCAGCTTCGCGGCACCCTCTTCGTCTCGCCCGGCGAAGAGGTCTACGAGGGCATGGTCGTCGGCGAGAATTCACGCAGCGATGAAATGGTCGTGAATGCCGTGCGCGCGAAAGAAAAGACGAACATCCGCACCCACAGCCACGACGAAGGCGTCAAGCTCGCTGCACCCGTGATTCACACGCTCGAGAGTGCACTCGAGTGGATCGCCGACGACGAACTCGTCGAGGTGACTCCCGCAGCACTTCGCATTCGCAAGCGCTTGCTAGGTCTCGAAGACCGCCGACGGGCGTTCAAACGCTCGCAGTGAGATCTGCTCCGCGGGGAATCACTTCTTGCGGGGTTTGCTCGTCAAGGTGACGGGATGTGCGGCCACCGTGGTCACGCGCTTTTCGAGTTCCTTCACGAGCATGCCGTAGACCTTCGCCCCGACGAGTTCTGTCAGCTCGTCCTTCAGGTACTTGTAGGTTGGATCCTTTCCGACGAAGGCGCCCTTGTCGGCGGTGCACCACCAATGGAATTCGTGGCCGCCGTCACCCCAGTCGCGACGTTTCCACTCGCGCACAAAGGTGACGATGTGCCCGTCTTCGTCTGTGGTTTCTTGTAGACGCACCGGAACCTGCCAGCACACATCGGGCTTCCAATCCATCGGACGCTCGCCGGCTTCCGTCGCACCGATGTGGAGAGCACAACCGGTTCCGCCTTCGAAACCGGGCTTGTTCAGGAACACGCACGCGCCATCGACGACCCGAGTCTTCGGAGTTCCATCGCGCTCTTGGGTGAGCCAACCCAATTTCGCCGCACGCGCCTTGTTCTGCCAGTTCTTGGCGGTGAGGCGCCGTGAACTGCGAACAACGGTCTTTTCGTCGTCTTTGTCGATGAAGTGAGCACCGAAGCTGCAACATCCCTGCATGAGGTCGGTCGTGTCAGTTTCGTGGATGCCCTTGCAGCCTTCTCCGTAGATGCACTTCCAGTTGCTGAGGAAGTAGGACGCGTCGAAGATCCACATGCGACCACCTTCTGGATCTTCGAAACTCACCCAATCATGTATTTCAGATGATTTCGACACGAGACGACGCTACCCCTCGCCCGACCACGGAACCAAAGTACGACCGTGCGGGCATCGGTAATGTTCCTTCGGTGCGGAGGAAGCCAGAGTTCATGACGAGCCCTCATGCGCTGCATCTCGTGTCACGCGATGCGTCGAACATCGTCGGCGCTGCGGTCGCTTTCACCATGCCGAGGGATCTCGACGAAGTCGTCGCGGTCGTCAAGGATTGCCGTCGTCGCAACGTTGCGTTCGTTGCACGTGGCGCGGGTACCGGTCTTGCCGGCGGCGCGGTACCACCCGACGGTGCGGTCGTGATGTCGATGATGGCCATGAATCGCATACGGACGATCGATCCGACGACCCAAACCGCGTGGGTCGAGCCCGGGGTGTTGAACGCCGACCTCAGTCGCGCGACAGCACGGTTCGGATTGCACTTCGCTCCGGATCCATCGAGCCAGCAGAGTTGCTCGATCGGGGGCAACGTCGGCAACAACTCGGGGGGTCCGCACTGTCTCTCCGCAGGGGTGACCTCAGCGCACGTAGTTGCCGTCGAAGCGGTACTGAGTGACGGATCGGTCGTTGTTCTCGACACGGATGGCGCGCCGTTCGACCTCCGAGGGGCCTTCGTGGGAAGCGAGGGCATGTTCGGAATCGCCACGGCGATCAAGGTTCGCCTGACACAGAACGCACCCCACCACGCCACTGTGGTGGTCGGGTTTCCAACCATCGACGCCGGCGCCCGCGCGGTGAGCGCGATCATTGCTGGCGGAACCGTTCCGTCGGCCCTCGAGATGATGGATGCACCGATCACGCGCGCCGTCGAGGATTACGTGCACGCAGGGTTCCCGCTCGACGCGGGCGCACTGCTCATCATCGAGGTGGAGGGCCTTCGCAACGGGGTCGAATCCGACATTTCTACTTGCCTCCGAGTGTGTCGTGACTTCGGCGCAACATCAGTCCGGCGGGCCTCTGACGAGTCGGAGCGTGCACTTATCTGGAAAGGGCGCAAAACCGCCTTCGGGGCCATTGCGCGCATCAAGCCCAACTACTACCTGCACGACACGGTGGTGCCTCGCCGCAAGCTTGCCGAAGTTCTCGACCGCGTTGGAGCGATTGCCCACGACGAAGACCTCGCGGTGATGAACGTCTTCCACGCCGGCGACGGAAATCTGCATCCACTCTTGCTCTTCGACCGCCGCGAGGCCGGTGTGATGGACCGCGTGCACCGTGCGGGTGCCGAAATCGTCCGCGTTTCCGTCGAGGCCGGTGGGGTTCTCTCGGGTGAGCACGGGATCGGCCTCGAAAAGCGTGACTTCATGAGTCTCATGTTCGACGAAGCAAGCCTCGACGCACAGTCGATGTTACGACGGGCATTCGACCCCCACGGGCTCGCCAACCCCGGCAAGGTGCTGCCGACTCCCGCAGGATGCGGGGACGCACGATGAGCCGCTCGGCGTCACTGCCATCGGGGGTCGTAGGTTTCGAACCCGACGAGTTGATCGTTCGCGTTCTCGCGGGAACGACGATGAGCGACCTCGCTACCGTCCTCTCCGCGAACGGCCAGAGGTTGCGTATCCCTGCCGTTGGCACCGTCGGGGGAGCAGTCGCCGCTCGCCGCAACGGCCCGTACCCGCCCGACAACGCCGCGCTGCCGAACATCGTCTTGAAGTTGCGCGCAGTCGACGGCGAGGGCCGGGAATTCACCGCGGGTGGAGGAACGGTCAAGAACGTCTCGGGATTCGACCTCGTCAAGGTTCTCATCGGGTCGCAGGGGATGCTCGCAACCATCCTCGAGGTGACGTTCCGCACCGAGCCGATTCCGCGCGCGAGCCGATGGTTCACCGGCTCTGGATCCGTCGACGGGCTCTATCGTCCGACGCTCGTTGCACGCCACGAAGGGCGGACGATCGTGAACCTCGAAGGCCACCCTGACGACGTCATCGAGCAGTCGGCGCTGCTCGACGGTTTCGTGGAAACACATCGCCCCACACCTGAGCAGATCCACTGCTTCGAGCCGATCGTGATGGCGACGAACCATAGGCTCGACGGAACAGCGACGCTCGCGGTCTGTCGAAGATTGAAGGAGTCGTTCGATCCCGAGAATCGCCTCGGCGCGGCGCGTTCGATAGCGATGGGCCTGGCATGAACACACGTCCTTTCCTTTCGGTCGATGCCGATGACATCGCTTCCTGTGTCGCCTGCGGGTTGTGCTTGCCGCACTGCCCGACGTACCGCGTCACAGGGCTCGACTCGCACAGCCCACGAGGGCGAATCGCGCTCGTGGCCGGCGTGCGCGAAGGGGTCATCGAACTCGACGGCAACGTGATCGAGTCACTCGACACTTGTGTCCAATGCATGGGATGCCTCCCTGCTTGCCCCTCGGGCGTGCGCTACGACCGCATCATTGGGCCTGTTGTCGAGGAGCTCACGTCGAGAAGGCCCCGAAAAAAGCTACGCCGAGCGATGACCCTGGCTCCGCTCGGCCGACCGAAAGTCCTGCGATTGATGACGATCCTCGCCGCGGTCGTACAACGACTGCGGCTGATGCCACGGCGTTTCGGACTTCGGAATCTGCCGTTGCGCACGGCGCGTCACGAGAAATCGACTTCTTCAGGTACTGGTCACGTCGTGGTCTTTTCCGGTTGCGTCATGGACGCCTGGTACTCCGACGTGCATCGCGACACCCACGCAGTTCTTGCGGCGATGGGTTACAACGTGAGCTTCAGCGACCCCGGAGTGTGTTGCGGCGCACTTCACGCGCACGCCGGCCTCTACACCAGGGCGGAAACGCTCGAGAAGCGCGTCAGATCAACGCTGGCGGGCGCGACGATCGTCGTGAATTCAGCCGGGTGCGGTGCCCACCTGCGCGAGACGTTCTCCGATTCCGGCCACGAAGCGACGAGGATCGTCGATGTGATGGAGTTCATCGACGAGAACATCGAAAGGCTGACGACAGGTTCCATCGCCTCGTCGGATCATCCCCGCGACCGCGTGGTGATCCACGATGCGTGCCATCTGCGCAACCTCCAGGGGTCGTATCTCGCGACCCACCGCGTACTCGGGCACTTTTACGACGCGCTTCCGATGCCCGACGAGGGCTTGTGCTGCGGGGCGGGCGGTGCGTTTGCCATCGAGCAACCCGGCCTCGCCCGCATGATCGTCGACCGTAAGTTCACCGCATTGGAATCCGCAGTCGATGACCGCACCAAGTTCATCTCTTCGGGAAACCCTGGTTGTCTCGGCCACATGACCGCACACAAGCCGCGCTCGATGGATCACATTCACGTTGTTCACCCCGTCCATCTGATCGCTCGTTTGGTGGGTGATAGAAAGCGAGAAATCCCGTGACGTCACCGCTGGGTCAATTGGAACGAGAGGCAGAGAACCTCGCAGCCGCCACCGAACGCCTGGCGGACGTGGCTCTCGACTTGTTGTCGGCTGCACTGGGCTCCGAGGCCGGACCTGCCGCCGAGGAAGCGGTGCGCATCGAGCGCGAAGTTCAAAAGGCCCGGCGCGCGGTCGCAAAGGCGGAGGCGATCTTGCGCGCGCTCACTTCGCTCCGAGACGATTGATTTCGTCGATCAAGAGGCGAAGCTCACCGAACGAGCGTTTGTCGAACCGCAAGACGAGCCGATGAAGTGAGAGGTTGTCATCGTCGCGCACCTCTGCGGCGAGTGGTGAAGTGGGCTCTATTCCGCCCTCAAGGCAGAGATGTGCAAAACGCCCGTTGATCTGGGCGACGTCGTCTGCGGACGGTTTTTGTCGTAGACGCACCACGAGACGAGGCCCGACGAATCGCAGGGAGTGAAAGGTCGAATAGAACTCCGTAATTTCGTTCGCCGCTGCGACGGCGTCGTTGGTCGTGAAGTAGAGCGCACGATCCTGCTGTGAAATCAGGCCGCGACTCGCCATCTGCGTGCGAACGAATTCGTCAACTTGGCTCCAGTACGCATCGCCGGGCACGTCGAGAAGGACGATGGGAACCGGCGACCCCTTGCCCGTTTGGGTCAGCGTGAGCAACTCGAAGAGTTCGTCGAGCGTGCCGAAACCGCCGGGCATGCAGATGAAGGCCTGCGACGCCTTCGTGAGCGCGAACTTCCGCGTGAAGAAGTACTTGAGGGCGATGTGCTTCTCGTCGCCTGCGATGATTTCGTTCGCCTCGTTTTCGAACGGCAATTGGATCGACACACCGATGCTGCTGTCGCGGCCGGCCCCGACCATGCCGGCTTCCATGATTCCCGGGCCGGCACCAGTGATCACCATCCACCCGCGCGAGGCCAGTTCGCGAGCAACACGCACGGTCTGTTCGTAGAGGGGGTCGTGCGCTGCCGTACGGGCGCTTCCGAAGATCGTCACCTTGGGTCGGCCTTCCACCTGGGTGAGAAGCGCAAAGGCCTTGCGGAGATCGCGAACCGTGTTCGCCATGATCTTCTGGTCAAGCAGGGAAGGCTGCGCGGCGAGGAACGATTCGACTTCTTCGCGAAGGTCACGCTCGAAAGGGCTCGGTACTCGTTCTTTGTCGTTGTCGCGTGCGTTCATTGCGACGACCCGCCTACGGCCCGGCGTCTTGCTTGGCCCGAAGTGCCTCGAGCAGTTCCACGAAACTCTTCTGGAAGGACGCAACACCCTCGGCCTCGAGCTTCGCTGCCACCTCGCCCATGTCGATTCCGGCGTCGGCGAGGGCGCTCCAGGTCGACCGGGCGTCACCGATTGCATTGTCGATGGTGCGGGCGACGGTTCCATGGTCGTCGAAGGCCTCGAGTGTCGCGTCGGGGAGCGTATTCACCGTGTCGGGTCCGATCAGCTCATCAACGTACAGGGTGTCGGGATATGCGGGATTCTTCGTCGACGTACTGGCCCACAGTGGCCTCTGCACTTTGGCGCCGTGGTCTGCCAGCCGTTGCCAGCGACTTCCGGAAAATCGCTCGAGAAAGAGTGCATAGGCGAGTTGGCCCTGAGCCACGGCCGCACGACCGAGAAGTGCGGTGGCCGATGCACCACCCGCACGCCCGAGACGTTCGTCCACCTCGGAGTCAACTCGGCTGATGAAGAAGCTCGCAACGGAGTTCACGTCCGACAGGTCGTTGATACCCGCAGTGAGACGATCCTCAAGGCCGGCGATGTACTCCTCGATCACTTCGGCGTAGCGGTCGAGCGAGAAGATCAGTGTCACATTGACGTTTCGCCCTTCGGCGATCATCCGACGAATGGCGGGCAGACCCTCGCGCGTCGCGGGAATCTTGATCATCACGTTCGGCGCGGCGATTCTCTCGTGGAGAGCACGCGCGGCGAGAAGGGTACCGTCCCCATCGAGCGCGAGACGCGGGTCGACCTCGACGCTCACGAAGCCGTCGGAACCGTTCGATGACTCGTACAGTCCGCGAAAGATCGCGAGAGCACCCGCAATATCGTCGAGAACCAGTTCCCAGTAGATCTCGTCGACGTCGAGTCCTCGCAATGCGAGTGCGCTGAATTGGGCGTCGTAATCAGAAGAGCCCTGAATCGCCTTTTGGAAGATCGTCGGATTGGACGTGAGTCCGCGCACGCCACGGTCGACGAGACTCTGCAACTGTCCACTCGTGAGATAGTCGCGACGGAGGTTGTCGATCCACGGGCTCTGGCGCTGTTCGGCGTACAACCGCCGAAGCAAGTTCGTCGAGGTCATCGTTGCGACGATAGTTCGTTCGCCACTCCAACAATGTTCGCGACCGACATACCCAAGTGCTCGAGTGCCACCGCACCGGGCGCACTGGTTCCGAAATTATCGATACCGATAGCGCGGTCGGCCAGTGCCGACCAGCCGAAGGTGCTGCCGGCCTCGACCGAGATCACCGGTACGCCCGGTGGCAACACGGTGTCACGGAATGCACGATCTTGTGCAAGGAACGTTGCCTGACAGGACATCGACACCACACGTGTCGGCACTGCCAGTTCCTTGCTCGCTGCGACGCAGAGAGAAACCTCACTGCCCGTACCGACGAGCACGAGTCCGGGCTTCGGCACGTCGACCACGACCCCAGCGCCGCGTGCAACGCCGGTGCCATCCGTGACGATCGGAAGATTCTGTCGGCTCAGGATCAGTGCGGTCGGCCCGTCGAAGTCGAGCGCCGCCACGAATGCTGCAGCGGTTTCGTTCGCATCCGCGGGACGGATCACCTGCAATCCCGGGATCACGCGAAGTGAAGCGAGATGCTCGACGGGCTGATGGGTGGGACCATCTTCCCCCACACCAACCGAATCGTGGCTGAACACGAAGACGACCTTGGCGCGCGACAGCGCGGCAAGCCTCACCGCTGGTCGCATGTAATCGACGAAGACGAAGAAAGTCCCGACGACCGGCAACAGGTTTCCGTGCAGGGCGATCCCGTTCGCAACCGCACCCATTGCGTGTTCACGCACTCCGAAATAGATCTGACGACCGGTGCGATCGATGCGGGAGAACGCTTTGTCAGGGGAGAGCTTTGCACCAGTGTTGCCCGTCAGGTCCGCCGCGCCAGCGACGATGCTCGGCAATACTTCCGTTGCCGCTGCGAGTACTTTCTGAATCGCAACGCGCGTCGCGGGTGACTCGGTTGACTCGAAGCGCGGCACGTGCGGGGCGAAACGCCTTCCAAGACCAGAGACGTCGTGGCTCGCCAGGGCCGCCGGAGCCCCGGACGATGCCCATGCCCGCCGCGCGTCACGACAACGGCTCGCAGCGTGGGCACGATACGCGGCCACCAGATCGGCTGGGGCATGGAAAGGCTCATCGGGAATTCCGAGCACTTCCTTGGTGCGGGAAATGTGCTCGGCGACGAACGGATTTCCGTGCGCGGCGTGCTTGTCGGTGAAGTCGGGTGAAGGGAAACCGATGCGCGTCGGAAGCACGATCAGAGTCGGGGCGCCCTTCGAATCTTTGGCGCGGTTGATCACCGCCTCGAGTGCATCGCAGTCCTCGGAGATCGCCCCGGCCTCGATGACGTTCCATCCGTACGAGCGGAACCGGCCGACGACGTCGTCCGTGCACGTGAGGTCCGTCGCACCGTCGATCGTGATCTTGTTGTCGTCGAAGATGCAGATCAAGCGCTCGAGTCCGAGATGGCCCGCAAGTGATGCGGCTTCGTGGCTGACGCCCTCCATCAGACAGCCGTCGCCCGCGATCACGAAAATGTGATGGTCGATCACATCGGCACCGAGAGTCGAACGCAGATGTTCTTCAGCGATGGCCATCCCCACCGCATTCGCGAAACCTTGCCCGAGTGGCCCCGTCGTCACTTCGACGCCGGCGGTGTGGCCAACCTCGGGATGGCCTGGGGTCGCCGAGCCGAGCTGGCGGAAGGCCCGCAGATCATCGACTTCGAGACCGTAACCGTTCAGCCAAAGAAGCGTGTACTGCAGAATCGAGGCGTGGCCGGCGGAGAGTATGAACCTGTCACGATTCGGCCAACGAGGGTCGGCCGGGTCGTGGCACATGACGCGCGAATAAAGCGTGTGGGCGAGGGGCGCCAACGCCATCGCCGTACCTTGATGCCCACTCTTGGCGTGAAAAGGTGCATCCATCGCCATCCCACGGATGACGGCAATCGCGCGTGAATCGAAGTCGGAGTTCGTCGAGCTGGTGCCTGCGTGCTGGGTTGCCACGTCGGAACACTAACTGTTGGGTCGGGGGAGCAGGGTCAACGGAAGAATGCTCCACGGATTGCGGTTGACACGGCAGTGCGCGAAGACCTGCCCGTAATCAACGAATTCGAGTTCGGCCTTCACGAGGCGGTACGTGAACTTCCCCGGGTCGACGCGAAACGGGCTGACGTTGCGAGCAACCTGCTCGTCTTCCTCGCCGGAGCCACGCCTGAAGACAACCTCGAACACACCTTCACCCGATTCGTCGGCCTCGCAATAGATGAGTGCGACGAGATGCGGAGAGAACGTGAATGGAGGCTCCGATGGGGCCACCGTCGAGAAGAACGCGCCCGTCAGGTCGATTCGAGTACTCGGACCCTCCGCCTGGCGCATTTCGAAATTCTCGACGAAGAGAGTGGAGACGAGATGCACCCCACGAATCTACAAATTCACGTCCGTGCGACAAATTTTACGAAGAGGACGAAAGATCAAGCGGCTGCGCGGCGTGACGGAGTGACGAGCTTGACCTCGCCGAGTCGCACGCGGGCGAGTTTCATCCAGGTGAGTGCCTTGATGACCCACCAGCCGTAGTCGATCTCGTACCAACGATGCGCCAATCG
>JBEAPO010000122.1:0-5036 GCA_041164425.1 Actinomycetota bacterium | reverse complement strand
ACGGCGAAGCGCTCTCGCTGGAAAGTATTCGAGACTTCGTCGCACAAACTCTTCCGCGCCACTGCGCGCCACGACAGTTGATCATCGTCGAATCACTCCCCCGCACATCTCTCGGCAAGGTCATGCGTCGCTCGCTCGCCGACGCACTAGCGTCGCAACGGTGACTTTCCCGTCCTCTTTCCGACGCCAGTGGCTCGCGTCCGGAATTTCGAACATCGGTGACGGGATGGACGCGGCCGCGGGCCCCTTGCTGGCTGCTTCCTTGACAAATGACCCGCGTTTGATCGCGCTCGTTGGTGTCGGCCTGACCTTGCCGTGGCTGGTCCTCTCGTTGCCGCTCGGGGTCGTCATCGATCGCCTCGACCGCAAGATTCTGATGGTTCGGGCCAACATCGCTCGGTGCGCTCTCTTTGCCGCCATCGCGGTACTCGCATCGACCGGTGGCATGAACATCGGTTTGCTCATCGCGATCATCACGATGGTCGGCGTCTGCGAAGTCATCTTCGACATGTCAGCACAGGCTTTTCTTCCCGCGATCGTGCCCAGTGAAATGCTGGAGCGCGCCAACGGACGACTCTTCGCCACCGAGGTGATCTGCAACACGTTCCTTGGCCTGCCTCTCGGCGCCTGGGCCTTCGTCGCAGCAATCGGCACGCCGTTCGCCGTCAACGCGGCCTCTTTTGGCGTAGCCGCGTATCTCGTGTCGTCGATTCGCGCCTCGATACCTCATGAAGCGGGTTCTTCGATGGCGAACGAATGCCCGTCGTTCAGAACCCAGTTGGCCGATGGTCTCCGATGGCTCTTTGCTCACCGACTCCTGCGCACCATGGCCATCATGTTGGGCATCTGCAACATGGCAACGATGATGGGTCAGGCACTCTTCGTAAAGTACGCGAGCGACGAACTGGGCGTAACCGGAAGCGGATACGGCCTTCTGCTCGCCGTGATGAGCGCCGGCTCGATACTCGGTGGTCTCGCCGGTGATCGGGTCGCATCGAAATTCGGGACATCGTCGACGATCATCGTCTCGTACGCAACGTTCGCGATTGCAGGCCTCGCGATGGGACTGTGGCGCAACATTCCCGTCGCCATCATCGCTTCTGCATCGACGTCGATCGCCGGAACAGTGTGGAACGTTGCCACCGTCTCGCTTCGGCAGCGAATCATTCCCGCCGAACTCTTTGGTCGCGTGAACTCCGCCTATCGGTTCATCGGCACCGGGTTCATCGCGGTCGGATCAGGTATCGGCGGCTTCATCGCGAAGGTTTACGACTATGCGGCACCTTTTTTGGTCGGCGGCATCATCATGACCGTGGCAATTGTCGTGGGCGCACGTGGCATTGCACGCCACGCGGCCGCAGTCGGCGTGTGAACGTCAGGCCGAGCCGGCGACGCCGGCGCCACCGTCGATCACGTACGTCTCGCCCGTGATCCAACTCGCGGCATCGGAGGCAAGAAACACGGCAAGGTTCGCGATGTCCTCGGGCTCCCCGAGACGCTTCATCGGAAGCCTGCCAGCCAACGCGTCGCCGTAGTT
Source organism: Actinomycetota bacterium (assembly GCA_041164425.1). Taxonomy (GTDB): domain Bacteria; phylum Actinomycetota; class Acidimicrobiia; order Acidimicrobiales; family Ilumatobacteraceae; genus F1-20-MAGs119. Next base: position 3,499 of record JBEAPO010000122.1, on the reverse strand, counting down.
GTCGACAAGCACTGCTGCAAAGTCGGTTTTCACGAGACCCGGCGCAATTCCCACGACGCGCGACGGACCAATCTCGCTAGCCAACTGCCGTGTCATGTGGATGAGGGCTGCCTTTGTGAGGTTGTACACACCGAGACCGACCTCTGCCCTCATTCCGCCCACCGACGCAATGTTCACGATCACCCCGGGATGGTTCTTCATCCAGCGTTCGAACACCATCTGCGACCAGAAGAGTGGACCCTTCAAATTCACATCGAAGGTCTTGGAGAACCGGCCCTCGTCGACACCCAATGTCTTACCGAAGTAGGGATTCGTGGCGGCGTTGTTCACCAGGATGTCGAGTGAGCCGAATCGACGCAGTGTTGCGTCGATGCAGGCAGAGGCCGCGGAAAGGTCGCCGGCATTCGCCGCGAACACTTCGGTGTCTCCGTTGATTCCGGATGCAGCCGTCCGCAGCTGGTCTTCCTTGCGTGACGAGAGCATGACTTTCGCCCCGCTCTCTGCCATCGACTTGGCGATCGCAAGACCGATGCCCTTTGAGGCGCCAGTGACGAGGGCAACCCGCCCCTCCAAAGAAATTTCCATCCAGCAAACCTAGTCGGCAGGCGGACGCGCCGAGATCCGCACGACTGCAATGCGGCGACCCTCGACTGCTTCTGCGGCGAACCGCCAACCGTCGTGATCAACGTACTCACCGGGGATTGGCACGTGCTCGAGCATGTTGAAGACAAAACCCGCAATCGTGTCCCAGTCGTCGTCGGGAATGCGGATGTCGAGCAGGTCATTGACGTCGCCCACGGATGCTTTACCCATGACCAGGTAGTCCCCGTTGGCGAGTCGTTTGATCTCTTGCTCTTCTTGGTCGAACTCGTCGACGATCTCGCCCACCAATTCTTCGAGGCAGTCCTCGAGCGACACGATGCCAGCAATCGAACCGTGTTCGTCAGCGACCACAGCCATGTGAAACTTGTCGGTCTGCATCTCGCGCATCAAACGACTCACGGGCTTGTTCTCCGGCACTATCTGGACGTCACGCACGAGGGCAGTGATCGGCTCTGTCCCATGACCTTCACGTTCAGCGCGCATCAAGTCTTTCGTAAACGCAAGACCTACGACATCGACATCGTCGTCGAGTTCACGGATGACAGGCAGTCGGCTGTAACCCTCGGTGATCGCCACGTCGAGCGCTTCGGTCACCGTCAAATTGTGATCGATCGTGACGATGTCAGGTCGCGGCACCATGACTTCGCGTACCACCGTGTCGCCGAACTCGATGATCGACTCGATGAGTTCACGCTCCTCGTGCTCGATGACCTCATCTTGAGCAGCCGCCTCGACGATGCCAAGCAGCTCTTGTTCCGATACGAAAGGTCCCTGTTGAAGTCCCTTTCCCTTCACGATGACATTTGTCAGGGAAATGAGGCCCCGCGAGACGAACTGCAAGGGCCAAAAGTTCGCCAGAGTCCACACCGGTCTCGCTGCTAACAGCGCCGCCTTTTCGGGGTAGATGACCGCATAGGTTTTCGGCACTGCTTCGGCGAGGACGTAGAACACCACGACATTCACGCCAATGCCGATAACAACGCCAGCGGCCCCGAAGAGCCTGCCCGCGACGACGCCGGTGAGCGTCGCCTGAACTGTTTGACACACGTTGACCGTAAGCAGGATCGGGTTCACCCAACGCGCAGGGTCTTCGACCAAGCGCGACAGAGCCTTGCCGGATTTCAAACCCTGGTCGGCCATCGCCGCCGCCTTTGGTTTGGTCATTTTCGATAGACCCATCTCGGCCGCTGCCAAGAAGATCAGAGCGACGAGAAGCACGAGGATTGCGATGAGCATTCCCCAATCACCACCGGTTGGAGCCGCCGCCACGAGGGCGACGCGGGAGGTCAACACTTCACTTCACCGCACCGTCTTCGGGGTGGTCGATCCGAAAACCAGTCGGAGCGGGTCGTCCCCAATGGAATTCTTCGAGCAGCGCCGTCTCGCGCCGCTGCATGGCGATCCGCTGGTCGTCATCGGCGTGATCGTAGCCCAATACGTGGAGAACACCATGTGTCACGAGCAATGCGAGCTCGTCGTCGATGTTTCCTGCGTGGGTCGGAGCCTGTCGATTTGCAACTGCCGGACACACGACGATGTCACCCAAGAGCAGTGGATAGTCGTCGGCGTCAATCTCGGGCCTGTCCGGCCCGCGCGAGACACGACCCGGCCCAGGCGACTCATCGGCGACGACCGAGTCGAGGGGAAAAGCGAGGACGTCGGTGGGCCCATCCTTGCCCATGTGGACTTTGTTCATCTCGGCGATCGTCGTTTCATCGACGAAGAGGACGCTGAGCTCGGCGGCCCCGCGAACCCCCTCGGCCACGAGGACGTGAGCCGCGAGGCGCCTCCATCTGTCGACGTCGACGGAGAAATCGTTTTGTTCATCCGCGCAGAAAATTTGCACCGAACCGTCACCACCGACACGGCGCGCACGAGCCCGACGTGCGAAAAACCCGACCATCACCCGATCAGTTCCGACCGGCGTCTTCGTACGCCGCGACGATGTCGGCAACGATGCGGTGCCGCACCACGTCACCTTTGCCGAGATGTACGAATACGAGGCCATCGATGCCCGTGAGGATTCGCTCGAGATCGGTGAGACCGCTCTTTCCCTGGGCCACGTCGACCTGCGTCATGTCACCCGTGACGACGACGCGTGAATTGAAACCGATTCGTGTGAGAAACATCTTCATCTGTTCGGGCGTGGTGTTCTGCGCCTCGTCGAGAATGATGAACGAGTTGTTCAGTGTTCGCCCTCGCATGAAGGCGAGCGGCGCAACCTCGATCGCTTGGCGCTCGACGAGGCGGGCCGCCGCCTCGGGTTCGAGCATGTCGTACAAGGCGTCGTAAAGCGGCCTGAGATAAGGGTCGATCTTCGCCATCAGGTCACCCGGAAGGAACCCGAGTCGCTCGCCCGCTTCGACTGCGGGTCGCGTGAGGATGATCCGTTGCACCTGCTTGGCCTGCAACGCCTGCACAGCCATCGCCACGGCGAGCCAACTCTTGCCCGTTCCAGCGGGGCCAATGCCGAATGTGATGACGTTCTCGCGGATCGCGTCGACATAGCGTTTCTGACCGGCGGTCTTGGGTTTGACCGTCCGACCCTTGGCGACCCGTACGATCTCATCGGACAGGACGACGCTGGGGCTTTGGTCACTGCGCACCATGTCGATCGAACGACCGACGACCAATTCGTCGAGGGTTTCACCCCGTTGCAGCAATCGCACCAATTCTTCGAAGAGTTTTCCGACTATTTCGGTGCTTCCGCCCTCGAGATGGATCACGTTTCCCCTCACCGACATGTCGGTCGCGGGGAATGCTTGCTCGACCATCCGCAGGTTCTTGTCGCGCTGGCCAAGCAGCTCGGCCATCAAGTGTGCGCCGGGAACGACGACGTCAACCGACCGGGCGCTGGAAAACGTGTTTGACATCTGCCCCATCACGGTAGCGGGAC
>JBEAPO010000121.1:0-22941 GCA_041164425.1 Actinomycetota bacterium | reverse complement strand
AGACGACGAGCCCCCAGGAGGCAATGTTCAACACGATGATGGTGCGACGAGCACGGGTGGTCATCAACCATCCGAACTTCGCCGTGTACTCCCGCGACAGTGCACGCTCTACTTCGGCGCGACTGGTGCCAGACGTTCCAGATGTCCAGAAGTATTCCTTGTGTCCTGACTTTCCATAGGGTTCTGGCCATCCGACGAAACGTAGGAAACGGTGATCTTTGTATTTACGCCAGATCCAGAGTGCTCTCACCGCCGTCATGACAGCCAGAGAAACAAAGAATCCCTCAACACTCGGTAGCCAATTCATCGTGTTGTTGCTTTTCTATTTGTGAATGGATTAAGTGCGAAGATCTGGTGCACATCTGTCTGAAGGACTTGGGCAATAGTCAGAGCGAGCGACAGGCTGGGGCTGTACTCACCGCGCTCGATGTATCCGATCGTTTGGTAATGCACATCTGCCGCATACGCGAGTTCGGCCCGAGTGAGTCCGTACCTTTCTCGTATCTCTTCAAGCCGGTTGTACACCGGCGTTTCGTTCTTTGGTTTGCGACTCATGCTATGTAGCATAATTACTACATAGCATTAATGCAACATCATCCACTTGGGTTTCTAAGACAAACGGTGGCGTGCCTCCCTTTGGCCACAGCACTCAACTGCGAGTGTTTGTTGATCCGGACTTGTTGCAGTACGACGAGGTGTGGGCGGCGGCGGGAACATGGAACGACAACTTTGGCGCAGCCCCAGCAGACATCGTTCGCGTTGCTGGTGGCGTGGTCACCGACCTCAAGCGCGCCTAATCATCAGACTTTGGTGGCCCACACTTCTACATATGGGCCACGCGTGACGTCGGTGATGTGAAAACCAGTAGTTCTCACTGCAGTTTCGAATGAATCTTCTGGCCACGTTGTGTACCAACGCCGACCGTCGCTCTCGTCAAGCCATCCTGATTCACCTGTTGCTGGTACACATGCATAAATGAGACCATCTGGTTTCAGTAAATCTCTCAAATCATGGAGAAGTTTCTCTACCTCTGATTTCTGCAGGTGAACTAGAGAAGCTTGCGCCCAAACACCGTCGAATGACGTTGGTGTGAAGATGGAACTGCTGTTTCGAATATCGCCTTGTATGACGTCACCCTGTCGGCTAGCCATTTCGACGAACGCAGGATTCAGATCAATACCTATGGGTTTGTGCCCTCCTTCGCTGAATATCCGAATATCACGTCCAGGTCCACAGCCAAGGTCGAGGATATGAGAACCAGGGGAGAGGAGTGAAGCGAAACGAGTGGGTCGATCAAGTAGATGGGTTGCGTACTTCTCTACATAGGCAATCGGGTTCGCACTGTATGCCGCAACAGAAATGATGACTGGGTCATCGTCGGGGCTTTCACTCATACGTCAATAGTGCCATGTAGATGGTGCATTTGACGATGGGTTTCACAAACCAACGGTGGCGTTCCTCCGTTTGGTCACAGCACTCAACTGCGCGTGTTCGTTGATCCGGATCTGTTGCAGTACGACGAGGTGTGGGCTGCTGCGGGAACGTGGAACGACAACTTTGGTGCGAATCCGAACAACATCGTGCGTGTAGCAGGTGGCGTGGTCACCGATCTCAAACGTGGCTAAAGCCAGTTCCGCGTGCAGTCACAGGGCAAGACCCGCGTTCAAAAGTATGCATAAGGCAAAATGTTTACATGCATCGATTTCTACTCACCTCAGCAGGAGTGAGAAACGCAACCATTAGAAATGCATTGATAAAACTTCTTGGTCGTCCGATTGAGGAATGCACAGCGCTGTGTATTCCAACCGCGATGTACGGCCATCCCTATGCGGGTCCGGGTGAGAATGCGTGGGAGTTCGTCGCTGGGCGTTCGGAACAGCCGATGATCGAACTTGGTTGGAAGTCGGTTGGATTGATCGAGTTAACCGCGTTGCCGAGCATTGACAAGGAGCGATGGGTTCCCCGTGTGCGCAACGCTGATGTACTGCTCGTATCGGGGGGAGATGCTCTCTACTTGTGTCACTGGATGCGAGAGTGCGGACTCACCGACTTGCTTATCGAACTCAAGAACACAGTATGGGTTGGCTTGAGTGCGGGGAGCATGGTGTTGACTCCGCGTATCGGTGAAGAGTTTGTCGGATGGAAACCACCCTCCGGCAACGACCGCACACTCAGTCTCGTCGATTTCGCGATTTTCCCTCATCTGGACAATGCGTCACTACCTGACAATACGATGGCTGCCGCCAGAAAATGGGCTGCCGGACTTGATTGTGCTGCATATGCAATCGACGATGAGACTGCTCTTTCTGTGGTCGATGGTGTTGTCGAGGTTGTCTCGGAAGGGCATTGGTATCGGTTCGATTGAGCTGATGAAGGACAATTCACAGTCGGTGGCATCAATGGGTTGTCTCATCCAACAAGGGCGTTCTGCCGTTCGGACACACGAAGAAGTTGTGCGCGTAGCCGGCGACTTGATCACCGACCTCAAGCGCGGGTGAGCCCTCAGAGGTTGCGGGGCTAGTTTCAACGAGTGATGAGAAGTCGTTCAGGAGCGGTTCTTTTTTGCTCTCTTGCGCTGATGCTTGCAGCGTGCGCTGGTGACGACGGGGCGACGGATCCCCCGACGGCCAACATGGACAACAAGCCTCCATACGGGCCTGGAGTTGAGATCGGGAAGTCGTACGACTACATGCTCTATACCCACTGTGGGATCGAGTGGGCTCGCATCGACGGCTTCTGGTGGCACACCACGCCAATCAATGACGGGAACTCCAATCCGCCTTTAGGTTGGGACAACCCCTACGACACAGGTGAGCTAGTCGTGATCGACCATTTCACGGCGGTTTACAACAGCGGACGGGACATCAACGTCGAGTTCAAGCGAACCATTGAAGTCAACGCTCCATTCGTCTGCCAATGACGGGGTCGCTGGTGGGGTTGGCAACAATTTTGCGCGAGATCTTGCACGCGCGATGAGCTATGAAAAACGATCGCTGGCGTGTCGCCGCTTAGTCACAAACTCGGTTGCATTCGTTCTTCGACCCCGTTCGACGCGCACGCTGACTGGGTAGGATACGTTGTGGCTTCAGTCAGCACGTATATCAACACGCTCGGCCGAACCGAAGAAGCATTCGCCTTCTATCGCTCGGTCTTCGGCGGCGAGTTCACTGATTTGGTTCGGTTTCGCGACATGGACATGGGTCCTGCCGGCGAGAATCTCTCGGCGGACGAACTGAACTGCATTCTTCACATCGCTCTCCCGATTCTTGGTGGACACGTTCTCGAAGGAACCGACGCCATGGCCTCGTTTGGTCACTCGATCAGTGTCGGCAACAACTTCTCGATCAATCTGCACCCGGACACTCGCGCTGAGGCCGACGACCTGTACGCCAAACTCTCGGCCGGTTCATCCAACGCAACCGGCATGGCGGACATGCCGTGGGGCGCGTATTGGGGAAGCTTCGAAGATCAATTCGGCATACGCTGGATGATCAACCAGTCGTGACGTCTAGTTCGAGCTTTCCACGGTGTAACGAATATTGACCGTTTTGTGAATGGTCAGTCAGTGGGGAAGACGATGAGCGTGTACCCGTCAGGATCACAGTGCGCTGATGCCCCCATTGCGTTCCAATAGGGGTTTGGGTGTTCGACCGGCGGGTGCCCCGCACGCAGGAGTCGCGTCATCAGGGCGTCGGCGGTCGTGCGGCGAACATACAACGCGACGATGTCTTCGTCGGTGGGCGAGGGAAGAGGCGCCCCCGAGGAGTGCCGTGTAACCTCCAGTTCCCACGACCCGCGCGGATGGCCGAAGATCGCACCGTCGTAACCCGCATGATCCTCGAATTGTGAGAGACGTTCGAGACCGACGACCTTCGTCCAGAATGTGATTGCACGATTGATGTCGACAGTTGGCCGCGCGGTGCGCATTCTCGGCAACTCGACGGGCTCGAATAGCTGAGCAACCGGGTTTGTCTTTCCGTCGTGGGTCGTGTTTCCGCGAAGAACCAACAAAGGGATACCGAGTGCGATCGCAAACGCAACGTTGAACAACGCATGGGTGGGATAACCGAGCACGATCGACATTCCCGTGTCGAGGGTGAACCAAAGGAGCAGCGATTCGGCGCTGAAGAGCCACGCCCAGCGGAACCCTTCGCGAAGCGGGCCGCGTACCAACTGGATCAAGAGAAGGGTCCAACCGGCCATAACTGCACCGAGAACCATGTAGGGCAGACGGAGGTAGTCGCGAAACGGCTGAGTGTCGATCGCTGCTTCGGGCCCGAATCCGAACCATGAGAACATCGAGTGGGCCGTGCTGCCCGCGACCACGAGGCTGAGTGCGTAGGCAAAAACGATGACAAGGACGCACTGGAGCCAGTTGACCGCCGCGCGCCGAGAGATCATCACCAAACGGTAGCCCGCTGGTCGATCACAAGGTTCAGCGCTGCGCTCTGGTGACTCCTAGGGCCGAAGTTTTGCGATGACGATCTTCGACATCTGCATCATTGCCTTGAATGCGTATTTGCTGTCGTAACCGTCGAGGCCCTTCAACGCTCGTCCGAGTGCGACGGGAACGATCTGCCAACTGATGCCCCATTTGTCTTTGCACCAACCACATTGGCTCTCGGCACCACCGTCACTGATGAGCGCGTTCCAGAGTCGATTGACGTCGTCTTGAGTCTCGCAGGACACCTGGAAACTCACTGCCTCGCTGTGCGGGAACTGAGGTCCGCCGTTGAGTGCGGCAAAGGGTTGGCCGAAAATCTCGAACTCGACGGTGAGCACGGAACCTTCGGGCTGTTGCGCGTCGGCCTGGTAATAGCTGATGTCGCCGAGGTACGAGTTGGGAAACAACCCGACGTAGAACTGCGCGGCCTCGAGTGCTTGGTTGTCGAACCAGAGATAGGTAGTCATGCCGGTTGCAGCCATGGGGCGACCTTAGTTGCTTGCCTGCGCCAGGCGCGGTGGTTCAGGCAGCGTGTCGGGCGCGACGAATCGCTTGTGAAGCGAGCAGAAAGACAGCACCGACGACGGCTGCATCAACTGCGAAGGTGACCCAAGCCATGGTCGCAGCCCGTGTCGTCATCACGACTTCTGATGCATCACGGGTGACCGAACTCAGTGCGAAAAGCAGAACGAGTGACGTTGCTGTCAATGCAGACCTTGCTCCACGCGACCTGCGAATGCCCGCGCGCGTCGCGAACCAGACGCCGAGTGAAGCGACGACAACCAACAAGAGGTAGGCGGGGAGATTCCTGAGGACACCCTCCCAACCTTGGACAAGGTCGTCGTCATCGCCACCCATTGACGCGGTACCGACGACGAGCGACCAGATCCCGTTGAGAATGACTGCAACGAACGTCCCACCAAAAAACATCCAAGCGAGTCGAACATCTCCGTCGGCTCTCGCCGGCTGCATAGGCTCTGTGGTGGTCGACATTGGTCTCCGATCCTCTGAGTCGAGTCTCACGCGCGTCGAACAGCCACGCAACGCAACTTCTTCAAGCGGCACTGATGTCCCAGCGGACGGGTCTGCGGGAGGTCGTCCGGTTACTGCACGCATGACGCCCGACGACTTCAAAGAAAAACTAGACGATGTCATGTTGCGTCGGTAGGGTGCCGATGTGGTGAGTTCGACGCTTCGTGAGACCATTTTTCGTGCTGCGGTCGCCCATGTCGCCGAACACGGCCCCGACAGCTTGTCGTTCCGCAAATTGGCAGCCGACGCGGGGGTCAGCCATCAGGCGCCGTACCACCACTTCGTCGACCGCCGCGGCGTCTTCCGCGCGATCGCACTCGACGGCTTCACGCGGCTGGGCGAGTCGTTGTCGCAGGCCCTGTTGGTTCCCGCCGACGAGCAAGCGCAATCGTTGCTCGAGGCCTATGTCGAGTTCGCATTGGTGAATCCCGGACACTTCCGCGTGATGTTCCGCAGCGATTTGTGCGACATGGAGAACGCACCCGAGCTGCAGGCGTGCGCGGACGCGGCATTCGATCTGCTCGTCGACCACGTGCGCACGCGGCTGGACGATGCTGCGTCAATCGAAGACATTCGCACGCGGGCCACCGCGATGTGGTCGATAGCCCACGGTTTTGCGACGCTCTACATCGAGGGTCCGCTCGAGAAAAAGATCGGGCCCGTCGCAGATTTCCGCGCATTCATTCGCGCGGTCGGTCGGCAGTCGGGTCTCGCGTAGCCACGCTCAGGCGGCACGACGTTCGACTCTGACGGCAACCGACTTAAATGCGGGCGTCAGCGACTCGGGGTCGAGGGTGCGATCGACGAGTACGTTGGCTTCGGGGTAGTACATCGCCACATTCCCGGCGCGAATGTCGACCTCGGCAACGACAACATCGAGGCTGCCCGTCGCGCTGGTGACCGTGACCGTCTCACCTTCGTTCAACCCCAGCAGCGCGATGTCTTTGGCGGCCATCATGATGACGTCGCGACGGGTGGTTCCGCGGTAGAGATCTTCTTCGTCGTAAACAACGGAGTTGAACTGACCCTCCGAACGGATGGTCATCAGCATGAATCCATCGAATGGACGGGTCATCTCGGGTATTGCGACCCGGCGAAATGTCGCGCGACCGGAGGCAGTGGGGAAAACTCCATCGTGGAAGACGCGGTTCGGAATCTCGAACTCTTTCTTCGTATTTCCGATGCCGCCGACGGCACCGTAACCGGGCACGGTGTCGGCGATCGCACGACGCAGCGAGTCGTGCGAGGTGATCATCGACCAGTCGAAGCGATCGCGGGGGAGAATGCGTTGAGCAAGGTCGGAGAGGATGGCCACCTCGGATCGCATCTCGCCGTCGACAGCCGGGGTACCACCGTCGGAAAGTCGGACGAAATTGAACATCGACTCTTGAGTTGTCGACTCAGGCTCTTCATCGCGCGCGAGAACCGGCAGAACGACGGTTGTGCGTGCGCGACCGTTGAAGTGCCCCTGGTTCAGTTTGGTAGTCAGTGAGACTGAAGTGCCGATACGGGACAGCGCTTCGGTCGACCATCGCGAATCGGGGTTGCTGCCCCACAGGTTGCCACCCAACATCAGCGCGGCATCGATGCGCCCTTCGTGGGCCGCGTTCATGCAGGCGTACGTGTCCATGCCCGGTGTCGTCGACGCGATGACCCCGTACTTTTCGCGCAGGCTCTTTGCGAACGACTCCTTCAGTTGAGGTGATACCCCGACGGAGCCGATTCCTTGAACGTTCGAGTGCCCGCGAATCGGCATGAGACCACTGCCCGGCGAACCGAGGAAGCCACGGGCCATCGCAACGTTCGCGAGCGCGCGCACGTTGTCGACGCCGTGGGCGTGGTGGGTGAGGCCCATCGCCCACATGAACACTGCCGACTTCGCTGTTCCGAGCAGTTCCACGCAGGCGTCGATGTCGGATCGTGCAACACCACTGCGTTCGACGAGGTCGCCCCACGACGTGGCGATCGCGGCATCGCGTACCGCTTCCCATGATTCGGTGTGCTGTGCGATGTACGACTCGTTCACCGTGCCCGATTCGATGATGCCCTTCAAAAGAGCGACCATCAGGGCGATGTCGCCTCCGATGTGCGGCTGGATGTAGAGGTCGCTGACCTGCGACCCGATCACCAGGCTCTTCGCCTGCGAGGGAAGACGAAAACGCTTGAGGCCCAGCTCCGAGAGCGGGTTGATGACGATCACCTTGCCGCCACGCCGACGCAGGTTGATGAGTTGTGTGATGAGGCGTGGATGGTTGCTTGCGGGGTTGGCGCCGATCACGAGAGCGAGCTCGGTGGTGCCGAGATCGTCGAGCGACACGGATGCTGTGCCGCTGCCGTAGATGGACGTCAGTGCTACACCCGATGCCTGGTGGCAGTAGTACGAGCAGTTGTTCACGTTGTTCGTGCCGTACGCACGCGCAACGACCTGCATCAGGAACGCTGCCTCGTTACTGGATCGTCCACTGGCGTAAAAAAAGGAGCGGTCGGGCTCGGTGGAAGTGAACGCGTCGGCCGCGGTGCACATTGCTTCGTCCCACGGCACACGACGGAAGTGCGTGTCGTTCGGTCCGCAGACGATGGGAAAGGTGAGACGTCCCATCGCCTCGGCCTGCGCGCTGGTGAAACCGCTGAGTTCGCCGATGCTCAGTCGGCGCAGGTCGGCCTCGGTGATGGTCTTGCCCATGTCGGCGGCCTGTGCCTGGACCGACTTCTTGCAGACTTCGGGGAAGTGGCCGGCCTCGTTCACCATTCCGCCTTGTTGGCCGCCCATACCCAGCGCACACGTCTTGCAGGCGTTGTTGCTGCGCAGACGTCTGTACAGCGCGACGGTGCCGACCGAGCGTCCCTTTGCGAGCACGTACTTCATCGCCGCAAATCCACCGGCTGCCTTCACCCGCGGTGTCACCATCGTGGAAACACTAACGCTCGTGCGCCAAAGTATGAGCGTGGACTTCCTTCCCGATCTCGCCACGAAAACACCACTCTGGTTGGCGTTGTTGACCGTTGGAGTGAACGCGTTGGTGGGTGCCCTGAGAGCGTCGATCGACGACGACCACCACTGGGACATCGTCGGCATGGCGACATTCGCGGTATTGATGGGTCTGGGCGGCGGATTCATACGCGACGGGTTGATCGGAAATCTTCCCGTCGAAAGCCTGCGCACACCGTGGTATCTGTTGACGGTCCTCGGCGCGATCATCGCCACGCTTGTCTTGGGTGAAGTTCTGTCGAAAGTGTCTGTGCTCGTATCGACGCTGAACGCACTTGCTCTCGGATTGTTTTCCGTAATCGGTGCGGCTTATGCGTTGCGGGCGGAACTTCCGGTTGTCGCGGCGATCTTCGTTGGCACGGTGTCGGCCGTCGGTGGTGGCGTTTTGGTGTCGGTTATGAAGGACGAGGTTCCGCAGATACTTCTGGCGAGTGCACCGAATGCACTCGTTTCCACATTGTCATCGGGTGTGTACGTCGCTGTCGAGGTGTCGAACACGCGTGCGGCGGCGGTTGCGGGAGTGGCTACAGCGATCGTCGCGCACTTCATGACGGAACGATTGGGTCTGACGAGTCGCCGTGCGACGGGTCCGGCGGCCTTGTTGTTGACCCGTTCGAAAAAGCCTTAGAGGCCGAGGAAGTACACCGCGGCTGCAACGGTGTTCGTACCGTCGGGGCAGGTCTCGGTCGCCGAAATGCCTTTCAGTTCGAAGCCGCATGATTCGACGGTGCGACGCGACGCAACGTTTGTTTCCGCGGTTCGGGCCTGCACGAGCCTTGCTGCCGGTATGGCACGTATCTCGGCGCAGAGCATTTTCACTGCAGCGCGCGCGACCCCGCGACGGCGAGCCCACGGCGCGACCCAATAGCCGATGTCAGAAGTGCCCGACTTTGGATCGAACGAGTGGATTGAGATCATGCCCACAGGCCGGAGGTCGGCAACCGTTCGCACCGCGCGAGTGCGGAATTCGCCTGCACCTGTGGCGACAAACTCGACGGCGTGGTGTCTGTGATACGGACGTGGCACGACGGTCCAGCGTTGGATCTCGGGATCCTGGCAGGCGGCGGTGATCCAGTCGATGTCCGTGTCGACGAGAGGGTCGAGCCGCACCGCGACGTCACCGTTTTCGTCTCCGACCATGCGCCGAGGCTACGGCCCCGTGGCGTCGGGGCGGTACGGTTCTGGCGTGGATGTGAGCGCGGCAGTGCACAAGAGAAAATCGGTTCGCCAGTTCACGAATGAGCCGGTTCTCGACGACGTCATTCGTGGAATCCTCGAAGACGCGGCGCGGGCACCGAGCGGTGGGAACCTGCAGCCGTGGCGAATCTACGTGGTCAACGGCGAGTCGATGGTGAAGTTGCGCGAGCATCTTGCCGGCCAGCCCCCGCTGGAAAAGCCCGAATACGACATCTACCCAGCCGAGTTGGGCGAGCCTTACCGCACGAATCGGTTTGCCGTTGGCGAAGCGATGTACGCGACACTCGGCATCGCGCGCGAGGACAAAGACGGCCGTCGCCGACAGTTCGCGCACAACAACGACTTTTTTGGTGCACCCGCCGCAATATTTTGTTTCGTCGACCGCGGCATGGGTGAACCGCAGTGGTCGGATCTCGGGATGTTCCTGCAGACCTTCATGCTGCTCGCAGTCGAACGAGGTCTCGGCACCTGTGCCCAGGAGTACTGGGCGGTGCGCCATGGTGCGGTGCGCTCGTTCGTCGGCGCACCCGAGAACGAGATGTTGTTCTGTGGCATGGCGATCGGCCGCGTCGACGAGTCGGCTGCAATCAACACATTGGTGTCGGACCGGATGCCGCTCGAGATGTGGGCCAAGTTCGTGTGAGGCAACGCCTGTGAAGGAACTGTCAGCGATCGCTGTGTACTGCGGTTCGAGCGACGGAACGGATCCCGCCCATCTTCGTTGCGCACGCGACTTCGGAGCTTTGTTGGCGCGCGAGGGTATCGCAGTTGTCTACGGCGGTGGAAACGTCGGTCTGATGGGTGCGGTTGCCGACGGTGCGCTGTGTGCCGGCGGCGAGGTGCACGGTGTCATCACCGAGGCACTGCGTGTGAAGGAACTTGCGCATCTCGAGCTGACGTCGCTGGCCGTCGTCGACACGATGCACGAACGAAAGGCGGCGATGGCCGACCGTGCTGACGCATTCGTCGCCTTGCCCGGTGGGTTCGGAACGTTCGACGAACTCTTCGAAGTCGTCACGTGGACGCAGCTGGGCATTCACGAAAAACCCTGCGGCATCCTCAATCATGAGGGCTTCTTCGACGATCTCGTGACGTTCATCGACAACACCGTCGCGGCGGGTTTCATCAAGCAGGTGCACCGTGACACCGTGGTCGTCGAGTCCGACGGTGCAGCGATGTTGCAGAAATTGCGCGTGTGGGAGTCGGCGCCTACGCCGAAAATCGTCGACCGCAGCCAACGCTGACCGCGGCCGACCGATTCGTCAGGGAGTGATCGAGAACAGACTCTCCGTGATGGCCGGGCCGTAGTTCGAGCCCTCCATCGCGGCGATCGCAAAGATGAAGAGTGCGCCGCCAGCAAGGCCGATGTTCTTCATGAAACCGATCATCTCGGCCTGCTTCGCCTGCGGATCGGAGTGCTTCCAGAAGTCATGCATCTTCACGGCCATGACGACGAGGAGGACGGCCAGAACGAGTGCGCCGAGATCGGTCCATACACCGAGGATGACGGAGAGTCCGCCGAGAAGAAGCAGCAGACCCGACAACTGCACCGATAGTTTCGGCATCGGCACACCCTTCATCTGGGCGTAGGGGACCATGTGGTCGGCCTTGGTGAGGTGGTTGAGTCCCGACATGACGAACATGATCGAGAAGAGAATTCTTGCGATGAGAAGTATTGCGTCCATGTACTGAACGGTAAACGACTCAGGGCACGAGGATGATGATGGTTCGTCGGTTCTTGTCTTGTTCGGCGACCGAGGTGCCACGAGAGACTGAGTTGTCGGCTCCACCCATGTGCAGCGAGAAAGGTCCCTTCACGCCCGCAGCCTGCAATTGCACCATCGTCACTGCCGCGCGGCGTCGCGCGAGTTCAGTTTGTGTCACTTTGTCGAAGGTGAGGTTGCCGGTGTACCCGACGATCAGTACCGCACGTGCGTTTTTGGCGACCTTGGCGTGTTGGGTGACGAGTTTTTCCGAAGTCGGCTTCAACTTCGCCGTGCCACCCTCGAAGTAGAGCGGGTCGAGAATCTCGATCGCTATCCCTTCCGTGCCGCGCATTGCAGTCGACTTCAGTACGCGGGTGGTGATGACCCGCAGGTTTCCCTTCGTATTTCGGCTCACCACGTATGCCTTGCATGTACCGGGTCGCAAGAAAACGAGGTAGGGCCCTGCGGGCAGACACACACCACCGGCGCCCGACACCAGTACCGTCTTGTTGACTTCGGCGGGTGTGACGACACGCAACGCGTTCGCTGCCTTCACGGTTGCGGGCAACGCGGTATAGGTCTCGCCTTGCACCGCAACGGTTGTCGTTGTTGCGGCAACCGTCGTGGTTGATTTGGGGGTCTTCTTTTTCTTCACCGTTGTTGTTGTCGCCGGGACCGTGGTTGACGTTGTCGTGGTTCGTGGCGTCTTCTTTTTCACGGTGGTTGTTGTTGCGGGAACCGTGCTGGTTGTCGTCTTGGGGGTCTTCTTTTTCTTCACCGTTGTTGTTGTCGCCGGGACCGTGGTTGACGTTGTCGTGGTTTTCCGCGATTTTGTGACCGTGGTTGTCGTTGTGGGCGCCTTCGATGCCGCAATGGCCGCCTCCGCACCAATCGGCGGCGTGCCGGGCACACCATTGCCGGCGAAATACACGCCGTAAAACGTGTTCGAAGTGACGCGGACGTTTTTGAAGGGCATGGTGACCCAGCCGAAGTCGGCGTCGCTGAAAGTCTTCCCATCCCACGAAAGGGCAGACGGGCACGATGAAAGATCGAGTTTCGCAACGGCGATCGGGCCGCTTCCCGACAGCGAGGAAGCGTCGTCGGTGAGGCGGTACAGCACCGCGTAGAGGTTGAGTGAGTTGGCGCCCCACGGGACGAGACACGTCATGCGGAACTGCATGTCGGCGAGGCGACCTGTCGAAGTGGGTGAGAACACCTGACCGAAGCTGTGGACGTTAAAGCAGTCGAACAGTGTGACGGGTGCCTTGCCGCCGGCTGTCGTTGTTGCGGCGCCCGAATTGCAACCGGTCGTCGATGGCGACCCGAGTGTGTAACTGGTTGGCCTTGACCACGTGATCCAGTTCGCAGAATGCGAGACGCTGGGCTGGGAGATGCCAGCGACCCTGTACTTGAAGACGAAGTTGCACCCGGTGCTGGTGTGCGTGAAGTTCGCACCACCGCAGTTGTTCAGACTGACGCTGTCTGTATTCAGGAACGAGGCGGTGTAGCCGCCGGGCGCCTTGGCCCGTTCCCACGAGAAGTCGAAGCCGACGTTCACGCCGTTCGGGCCGGCTTCGCTTGCATCGAGCGAGTCGGTTGTCGACACGAGCAAAGACGTCGCAACGACGGCGAGCACGCCTAGCCTCGCCCGAGTGCTTTGTCGACGCCCGAACATAGACCAAATTTCTAGCGTCATTTTCGGCCGATGGAAACGACCATGAGACTTGAAAAGATCGCGCCGGGGCTATTCGTCCTGCTGTGGAGTACCGGCTTTGTCGTTGCGCGCTATGGGACACGCGACGCGGGACCTTTCACTTTTCTTGCGGTTCGGATGATCATCTCTGCCGCAGTTCTGTGGATGATCGCTGAGGTCATGCGGGCCCCGCGCATCGAGCGTCGACACGTGTCGTCGTCGTCGGTCGTCGGCGTGTTCATGCATGCCACCTATCTGGGTGGCACGTTCTTCGCGATCTCGCGGGGGCTGCCGTCAGGTGTCAGCGCCCTCATCGCGGGTCTGCATCCAGTGGTGACGTCGTTCGCAGGACATTGGCTTTTGAAAGAGCGTCTGCGCACCGTCCAGTGGGCGGGAATCACGTGCGGTGTGGTCGGCGTGGTCGCGGTGTTGGTCGAACGCAGCAGCGTGAAGTCGGCCAGCATCACGACGGTCACGGTCATCGCGATGGTTGTTGCAGTGGTTGGAATGTCGACGGGTACGGTCGTGCAGCGCTCGCGTGGGCGGGAGATGCCGCTGTTGCGTGGGACCGCACTTCAGTACGTTGCGGCCGGTCTGGTTCTCATACCCGTTGCGGTCATTGACGAGGGATGGAAGATGCACATGACGTGGCGGAACGCCGCTTCGTTGGGGTGGGCCGTGGGGGTGCTGTCAATCGCAGCCGTACTGTTGATGATGGTGTTGTTGGCTCGTCAGGCGGCGGCCAAGGTGAGCAGCCTCTTCTTCCTCACGCCAGCTCTCAGCACGATCGAAGGTGCGGTGCTGTTCAATGAACGCCTCGGTGCACTTGCCGTGGTCGGTCTCGCCGTCGCATTGGCGGGTGTGTGGATGACACAAAAATCGTGACGCGCTTCAGACGTCGACCGACGTGAGGTCCGGCCCGAGCGTGATAGGCCCTGCAAAGTGTTGCGCGGCGAGAGCCCGCCATTCGTCTTCGGTTCCGGGCTGCATCGCCGGGACGTAATGAGTGAGCACCAAGTGTTTCACCCTGCTGCGTGAGGCAGTTTGACCGGCCTGTTCGACCGTCGAGTGGTAGTCGAGAATGTCGGTGAGACGACCTGCGTTCGCCGGCAGCGCCGATGCGAGCGCCTTGACGAGATCGTCGCGCAGCACCGTTTGTACGTAGACGTCAGCATCGCGACAGAGTTCGTACAACTCATCGCAAGGAATCGTGTCTCCCGCAAGAGCGGCGATCTTGTCGTCGTGTTGGATGCGGTAACCAAGCGTTGGTTCGACGGGCCGGTGATCGGTGCGGAATGCGCCGATGATCATGTCGCCGTGCTCGTGCACGTCACCCGCGTTCAATTCGACGACATCGAGCTTCATTCCACCCGCGGTGCGCAGATCCTCGTGGTGGGCTAACCGATATTGCTCGTCGAGCGCGAGCATCTCGAGCATTCCCGTCACAACACGGCGCGTGCCAACGGGTCCGATGATCTTCAGAGGCGAAGCCATTGCGGATGGCGTCGTGATCCAACGCGTGGTGACGAGGTCGTTCAGGTCGCAGATGTGATCGCTGTGGAGGTGGGTCAGCAGCACGAGGTTCACGAACGGCGGGAACACCCCCGCCGCGGTGAGGCGCATCACGCAGGCGCGACCACAGTCGACGACGACATTGTGCGGACCGCTCGACACGAGAGTCGATGGCCCCGCGCGGTTCGGATCGGGTAACGGACTTCCCGTTCCCAGCAAGGTGATTTTCATCTGCCCCTCTTTCGGGGACGAGTCTGTCAGATCACGCTGTCACGAGAACGCGCTGCATCGGTTGGTTGGTCGGTTCGGCCGGCGACGAAACCGCGGTGGTGCCGCCCCGATGTTCGTCAGCGCACGTGCAGACGAGGCTGCCCGTGGGAATGAAAAGTGGTGCGGAGGGTGCCCCGTAGCCGAGATACAGCGACATCAACATCGCCTGATGGATCGCTTCACACTCGGGAGAGTGAACGACTTGTTTGCGGGTCTTGTTCCTCTGGCGGCCGAACATGAAGCGAAAGTAGCGACGGGGGACCAGAGCGGGAAGGGGAAATAGCGACACTTTCCGCTGCGTTCACCGAACTTTCACCCGTTTGTCAGGCGCTCTTGAATTCACGGAACGCGGCGAATGCCCGTGGGCCGTAGACCGTCCCCGGCCCACCGTTCATCGAGATCGTCACGCCGATGAGTTCGGCAACCTCAGCCTCGCTCGCGCCGTTCCGGGCGGCACCCCTGGCGTGTGCGGCAATGCAACCGTCGCAGTGAGTGGTGATGGCAATGGCCAAAGCGACGAGCTCCTTGGTCTTCGCATCCAGCGCCCCCGCACGGAACGCGGCGGCGTGCAGACCGCCAAAACCCTTGTAGACGTCGGGGATCAGTTCGCGCAGTTCGCGGCTGATCGGTGCGAGTTCGGCCTGAACGTCGTGGCCGTACGAGTGGTTGTGCGCGTGGGATTCGGCATCGCTCATGGGCTCAGTCAACCACAGCCTGTGACGTTCCCGTAAGGTCGCCGATGTGCTGCAGTTGGTTCTCAACCTCGTCGCAACGTGTGTCATGGTCGGCGTCATTTGGTTCGTGCAGTTGGTGCACTATCCGCTGCTGGCGCTCATCGGGGTCGACCGAGCGCCTTCGATCGCGGTCGAGCACCAGCGTCGTACCGCGTGGGTCGTCGGTATGCCGATGGCAACCGAGGGCGTGACGACGTTGGTCCTCTTGTTTTCCCGACCCGACGGTGTTGCCACATGGATGGCCTGGTTCGGTGCGGCTCTGCTGGCGGCTGCTCTCGCCAGCACGATGTTCTTGTCGGTGCCCCTCCACGAACGCATGGCGAATTCGCCCGATCCCACCGTCGGCAGGCGCCTCGTCGTCACCAACTGGCCACGGACCATTGCATGGTCGGTGCGTGCGGTTGTCGCAGGCGTCATGTTGTCCCAGGCGATCTGACTCCGAATCCGGACTTCACCTTCCGTAGAGTTTCCCCGTGGCCACACCTTCGACCGACATCTCCGCAGTCATTTTCGATTTCGGTGGTGTAATCATCACGCCGATCACGCGCCAGATCGGCATGATCGCCGAGGGCCTTGGTGTCACTACGTCCGAACTGCACCACGTGATGATGGGCCCGCAATTCGAGTCGGGTGATCATCCGTGGCACCGTCTCGAGCGCGGTGAGATTCCGATGGAGGTTCTGCAGGAAATGCTCGAGCCCATCGCCGCGGCTGCCGGAATGTCGTTTCGTGGCGACGAGGTCGAAAAAATCCTCGCGCCCGGAATGTACGAAGTGAACGATTTCGTTCTCGACAAGATCTCCGAACTGCGCGGGCGCGGCTACAAGACGGCGCTCTTGTCGAACAGCATCCGTGAGTTCCGGCCGAAGTTGGAAGAAGACGTCCCGCCGCAATTATTCGATGCGTACGTCGACTCGAGCCACGTAGGCATGCGCAAGCCCGAGCCCGAGATCTTCCACCACACGTTGGCCGCACTCGGTCTCGACAATGCGTCGAATGCGGTGTTTCTCGACGACTTCGCGGGCAACCTCGCCGGCGCGACGGCGGTCGGGCTGCGCACGATCCACGTGAAGAACCCGCGCGAGGCCCTGGGCGAACTCGACGCCTTACTTGGCGGCTAGCGACTTCGCCGCCGTCAGCATTTCGTCGAGCGACTCGTGCAGCAGTTCGACGAGGTCCCACAGGTCGGGAATCAGTTCGCGACAAGACACGAATCCGAAGTCGAGGTTGCCGAGGTAACTCTGGACGGTGATGTTGAGTCCTTGCCCGTCGGCAATCGTGGAGACGGGGAAGAAGTGCTTCATCTCCGCCCCCGCCGAATAAAGCGGTACGGACGGACCCGGAACGTTCGAGATGATCAGGTTGAAAGGTGGATTCAGGCGGTCGGCGATGCGTAGCCGGCTGTACATGCGCATGGCGCGTGCAGCGATGAGGGGTGGTGCGAACTGGGTGAAGTCCTGCAACGTAGCGGCCGGAATCGCCTGCAGGTTCGTCTTCGCTCGCGACATTGACGTTTGCACACGGCCCAACAACGCCAGCGGGTCGTCTTCGTCGGTCCCGAGTTCGGCGAGCAGGCCGGTGACGCGGTTTTGGTACTTCGCACTTTCGTCCGATGCGCGCGTGCTGACCGGCACGAGAGCAACGAGCGGCTCGTTCGGCAAGGCGTTTTTCTTGATGAGGTACTTGCGAAGTGTCAAACCGCAAAGTGCCATGACGACGTCGTTGAACGTTGCTCCGGTTGCACGGCGAATTGTCTTTGCATCGTCGATGTTGATCGTTGTGTAAGCAAAGCGACGGTGGGGAGTGATGTTCGTGTTCCACGGGGTGCGAGGTGCAGCCGTGGGTGGCAGTGCCGGCGCGCGGTCAACGACTTCTCCGTGCGACCGGCGGAGACGCTTGCGCATCACGGTGCCGACGGGGCCCGGCAACGGCTGGGCAATGATGTCGGCCAGCATCTGGACACTGCCGACATGCGTTTGTGCGGCAATTTCGCGCAACGTACGTACAGTCAAACGCACGAACTTCTCGGGCCGACGGATGTATTCGGCTGCGGTGCGCAACAAAAGTTCCTGATCGGTGGGTACGCGGTCGGGGTGCCACACGGCCCGGTGGTGTGTCGGGCGTGCATTCGGGTCGGTGCTGAGAAGGGTCTCGAGCAGTGTTGCACCTGACTTGCCGTCGATCGTCGAGTGATGGATCTTGTTGAGGTGCGCGACGCGTGTGCCGTTGTCGAGACCTTCAATGACGTAGAACTCCCACAGCGGTCGCGATCTGTCGAGCGGCCGTGAAATGATCCGGCTCACGACCTCGCCCACTTGTTCGGGCGTGCCGGGCGGTGGCACGGCGTGGTGACGCAGGTGGAAGTCGATGTCGAAGTCGGGATCCTCGATCCAATACGGAAGGTCGAGACCGAGTGGCACGGTGACGAGGCGACGTCGAAAGACCGGCAGATCGTCCAAGCGTTCGAGGATTGCGGCACGGACTGCTTCGTAACTGGCCCCGCCAGGAGCCGAGGTCACGTCGTAGGTGTACATCGCGCTCACGTGGCCGAAGACCGAGTTCGTCTCCATGTTGAGGAAACTTGCATCAACACCCGTCAACTGCTCCACGTCACCTCTCTTACGCGTTCCAAACTCGTGTCCGAAAATTCCCGTGCTTCTGCTTCGTGCGATTGTGCTTTCTGGTCTGATTGTGCCACCATTTGTCCATGACAGCGTCAGCCGGAACCAAGATCCCCGATGTCCAGATTCACGTCCTTGGCGAGGACGGAATGCCCCAGCCCGTCAGCTCGGCCGAGGTTCTCGGCAAGGGCAAGGTCGTGCTCTTTGCCGTACCGGGAGCCTTCACTCCCGGTTGTTCGAAGGTCCACCTGCCTGGCTTCGTCCAGCGCTTCAACGAGTTGAAGTCGAAGGGCGTGACCTCGGTCGCCTGCATCAGCGTCAACGACCCATGGGTGATGGAGGCCTGGAAGCAGTCACAGGGTGCGTCGGAGATCGTCATGCTCGCCGACGGTGCGGGGAACTTCACCAAGGCGATGGGTCTCGAACTCGACGGCTCGGGCTTCGGCCTCGGCGCGCGTTCACAGCGCTATGCGGCGATCATCAACAACGGCATCATCGAGCGCCTCGACGTCGAAGAGGGTGCTGGCATCACCGTGTCGTCGTGCGACGCGATCATCTCGCACCTCTAATCACTTGACGAATTCAGGCGACTGAGAGAACAGCCTCGGTCATCGCACCGCGGCTCACCCTCACTCGCGCGGAACCGTCAGCTACGTCATCGATCTCATCGGGATCGTGCGACACGAGAACGACGGTTCCCTCGTAGATTGCGAACCACTGCTTCATCAGCCGTCGAACCACCCCGCGGGAAGCGACGTCGAGGAAAGTCGTCGGTTCGTCGAGCAACAGAATTCGCGACGGCGAGAGAAAGGCTCGCGCCAACGACGCTCTCTGGCGCTGGCCACCGCTGAGTTCATGTGGTTTGCGGGCCAACAAAGTGCGCAGGTCGAACGCCTCGACGACATCGTCGAACCGTGTGCTTGCCCGAAGCGTTCGTCCGCGGCCGAAGACGAGATTGCGGTCGATCGAGAGGTGTGGCAACAACCCGCCACCCTGGAAAACCGTTGCAACACCGCGATGTTCAGCTTGAACGAACTGCCCCGTCGGTTCATCGTCGACGATCACATTGTCGATGCGAATCGAGCCCGATGTGCACGGCAGCAAACCGGCGATCATGTCGAGAGTCGTCGTCTTGCCCGATCCGTTCTCACCCGTGATACCGAGTACGCGGCCCGACGCAACGGACAGATCGACGTCGATCGAGAACGCCTCCCGAACGAATCGGCATCGCATCACGAGGCTCATTCGCCGCCCCTACGCAGTGCGCCAAACCATCGGCTGCGCAACGCGACCAGCACGACGACCGAAATGACGACCATCAGCATCGAGAGCGCGAGCGCCGAATCGTTCCCCGACTCGAGTTCGCTGTACACGGCAAGCGGAACGGTCTGGGTGCGGCCCGGAGTGTTGCCGGCGAACGCGATGGTCGCACCGAATTCGCCCAATGCCCGTGCCCACGTCAACACGGTCGCTGCAATCAATGACGGCCGAACGAGTGGGATCGTCACGGTGAGGAACGTTCGCCACGGCCCGGCACCGAACGCGCGTGCCGCACCCATCACGCGTCGGTCGACCTGTTCGAACGCAGCTTCCATGACCACGATGAAGAACGGTGCAGCTACGAAGAATTCGGCCATCACCGTTGCCGTCTCGGTGAAAGCGAGTCGAATCCCGAACCAGTCGTCGAGCAACCCACCCACGAGTCCGCGTCGGCCGAACGCGAACAGCAACGCAACGCCACCGACGACCGGTGGTAGGACCATCGGCAACACGACGAGGGAGCGCACGATGCTACGGCCACGAAGATTGGAATTCGCGAGGAACCATGCCAACGGGGTTCCGAAGATCAACGCCAGCAGAGTGGCGATTACCGACGTCCGCAGTGACAATGTGAGCGCGTTTCGCGCTGTTTCGTTCGAGATCGCCGACCAGAAGTTCGACCACGGTGTGCGCCACACCACCGCTGCGATGGGAAGGATCACGAGCGCCGCAGCGGGTAGGCCGATCAAGGCAAGGCCCCGCGGGTGGGAGAGGCGACGTGTCATGGCAACGTGAAGCCCGCGTTGGTCAATGCTTCGTCGCCCGATGGTCCGCGCACAAGCGCAATGAACGCCTCGACTGCGTTGGCGTCACCGGAGTTGGGCTTTGCCATCTTCGCGATCGGATAGTTGGTTGTGACGTTCACCTGAGATGGAATTCTCACCGCTTCGACGTTGTCATTCGGAAGCATTCCATCCGTCACATAGGCGATGCCGGCATCGGCCTCGCCATTCGCGACTCTCGAAAGCACTGCCGCAGCACTGAGCTCGCGGCTCGCGGGCGTGAGGTCGATCCTTTCCGCTTCCAACATCTGCGACGCGTATCTGCCACAGGGCTGGGCCTCGTCGCACAACACCACCCGCACGTCGGGTCGAGTGAGATCGTCGAGCGATGTGATTGCCGACGGGTTTCCCTTCTCGACGAGAATCGCGAGTTCGTTGCGGGCAAGTTCGTCGACATCGCCGGCGTTCACGTCGCCGTTCGACACCAGCTTGTCCATGTTCGCCGAGTCGGCCATCACC
Organism: Actinomycetota bacterium; assembly: GCA_041164425.1. Lineage (GTDB taxonomy): Bacteria > Actinomycetota > Acidimicrobiia > Acidimicrobiales > Ilumatobacteraceae > F1-20-MAGs119. The sequence goes on along the minus strand of JBEAPO010000121.1, from coordinate 2,182 downwards.
ACCACGTCGGCGGGGGCACCCTCCCGGATCTGTGTGACGAGTGTCGAACTTCCGGCGAAGTTGAATCGAATGGTCACATCGGGGAACTGGGACGCGAACTCATCTCCCAGCTTCTCGAACACAGCGCTCAGCGATGCCGCCACGTGAACGTTCAGTTCCGACTCGCCTGCACCGGAGGTGGGCCCGCTTGGCGCCGACGAGCATGACGCGGCAACGCAGCCGACCGCTACAAGACCCAAGAAACGCAAGCGCCGGCGCACGAGGCCGCAACCTATTGGTTACATCACAACTATCCAATAGTTTGTGACGGACTACAGTTGTTACATGCCTCGTCGCCGGCCTGCAGCCCCCTCCCAAACGCTAGATCCGGTAGGGGGTGCATCGCTTGTCCTCATATCCCAGGGAGTCGGCCACGGTTACGACGTCGCCCGCCACTTCGCGTCCGATGGTTCCCTCGGTGCCGTATTGACGCACAGCCGACCAGTCGTCTACCGGGCCATCAAACAACTCGAAGTGATGGGTTTGATCACTTCGAGCGAAGCCGTCGGAGTCCGCGGTCAGCTGAAGTGGACACTCGCGTGCACCGCAACAGGTCGACGTACCGCGCGCGAATGGCTCACATCTCCGGTCACACATTTGCGTGACATGCGCAGCGAATTCTTCGTGCGGCTACTTCTCATGCAGCGCGCAGGAGAAGATACGCGCGACTTCGTGAGCGCACAGCGCATCGCGCTCGAACCTCGAACTACGAGTCTGCTCGCCAACCCAAGCCGCGACCCGGTGTCGCTGTGGCGTCGTGAACAGACCCGGGCAGTGCTGCGGTTTCTCGACGAATTCGAGGGAATCGTGACGCCGCACGACGACGTCTCGCCGTCGCCCATGAACCTCAGCGCGCGGAACCAACTCCACGCGACCGTCGTGAGCGTAAAGCACGGTGACATCCTGTCATCAGTGCGCCTCGACATCGATCGTGACCAGGCCATGACGTCGACGATCACCCGTGAGGCAGTCGACTCGTTACGCCTTGCACCCGGCACACGCGTCGTCGCCCTGTGCAAAGCGACCGACGTGATGATTGCGGTGGATTAGTCGACGATTGCCTGACGCACCAACTGCCTGATGTACGGGCGCAGCGGATACGTCGACGATGGCATCAACTGGGTCATGAACAAAACGACCATGTCCTCGACCGGGTCGACGTGGAACGTCGTGCTGGCCGCACCACCCCACCCGAAATCGCCGACAGAACCGGCGGTTTTCGCACGCGCGACATCCATCAAAACAGAAAAGCCCAGACCGAAGCCGAAACCCTCTTGCGTTGTTTCCGAAAAGATCGGACGTCCAACCTCGGACAAATCCCCGTTGCCCGGCAGGTGATTCGTCGCCATGTAGGCGACAGTCCTCGGGGACAACAGGCGTGCCCCACCAATCGTCGGGTCTGCGACTCCACCGCGACGCAGCATGTCGGCAAAGCGCATGTAATCGCCCATGGTCGACACCATGCCCCCGCCACCCATCAAACAATGGGGTCGTGCCTTGGCCGCCGAGCCCGCCATTGTGAGGGGAGTCGCCTTCTTTGTTCCCGGGTGCCGGCCGTACAACTCGGCCAGCCGATCCAACTTCTCCTCGGGCACATGGAAAGAGGTGTCGTCCATACCGAGCGGCCGACAGATGCGAGATTCGATGAATTGATCAAGCGGCATTCCAGATGCCACCTCGACCACGCGCCCCAACACGTCGGTCGACACGCCGTAGTTCCACTCGGTACCCGGTTGGAACAGCAGGGGCAATTCGGCGAGAAGGTCGCACACCTCTTCGAGATTCTTGCCTGCGGGCATGCCCCACTCGAAACCGGCCTTTCTGTACATCTCGTCGACCACATGCGACATGAGGAACCCGTACGTCAGACCCGATGTGTGTGTGAGCAAGTGCCACAGACGCATCGGCTCGGTCAGTCCCTCGAAGATCGGCGCGGTCGAAGATCCCCTTTGGAAAACCTTGAGGTTCGCGAAAGACGGGATGTATTTGGCAACCGGGTCGGTCAACTGCAACTTGCCGTCTTCCCACAACATCATCGCCGCGACCGACGTGAGCGGCTTCGTCATCGAATAGATACGAAAAATCGTGTCGTCCGCCATCTTTCTGCCTGCAGCAGCATCTGCCATGCCACACGTCGATGCGT
>JBEAPO010000120.1:0-15229 GCA_041164425.1 Actinomycetota bacterium | reverse complement strand
CGATCAGCCAACGTCTTGGAGATCGCCGCCGTCAACGTCGTCTTACCATGGTCAATGTGACCCATCGTTCCGATGTTCACGTGAGGCTTCGTACGCTCAAACTTTGCCTTCGACATTTCTTATCTCCGTTTTAGTTGCTGGTGGGTTTTCAAGGATCTGTGGCTGCTTCGCGAATCGTTGGCTATTCGCCGCGGACGCGCTTGACAATTTCGGTTGCAATTGCCCCAGGCACCTCTTGGTACGAGTGGAACTGCATCGTGTAGGTCGCGCGCCCCTGGGTGCGTGACCGGAGGTCGGTACTGTATCCGAACATCTCGGAGAGCGGCACTTGGGCACGCACGACCTGCGTGTTACCGCGGGCCTCCATACCTTCGATGCGGCCGCGACGGCTGGACAGGTCACCCATCACGTCGCCCATGTATTCGTCTGGGGTGACGACTTCGACGCCCATGATTGGCTCGAGCAGAACAGGCTTGGCCATCTCGGCGGCCTTTTTGAAGCCCATTTGACCGGCGATCTTGAACGCCATTTCCGAGGAGTCGACGTCGTGGTACTGGCCGTCGACGAGGCTGACCTTGACGTCGACCGTCGGGTAGCCAGCGAGAACGCCCGATTCGAGAGCGGCCTGGATGCCTTGGTTCGTCGGCTGGATGTATTCGCGTGGCACGCGACCACCGGTGATCTCGTCGGCGAAAACGTAGCCGCCACCGGGGCCGGTTGGCTCGAGGGTGAGCTTCACGACCGCGAACTGACCCGAACCACCCGACTGCTTGATGTGGCGGTACTCGACCGACTCGACCTTCTTCGTGATCGTCTCGCGGTAAGCGACCTGCGGCTTGCCGACGGTTGCCTCGACATTGAACTCGCGCTGCATACGGTCAACGAGAATTTCGAGGTGCAGCTCGCCCATTCCGGAGATGACGGTCTGGCCCGTTTCTTCGTCGGTGCGTACGCGGAAGGTGGGGTCTTCATCGGACAACGACTTGAGAGCCTTGCCCAACTTGTCCTGATCGTCCTTGGTCTTCGGCTCGATGGCAACGTGGATGACCGGCTCGGGGAATTCCATGCGCTCGAGGATCACCGCGTTGTCGCGGTCGCAGAGCGTGTCACCGGTGGTGGTTTCCTTGAAACCCAAACCCGCAACGATGTCGCCGGCCATGGCGACATCAAGGTCTTCACGCTGGTTGGCGTGCATGAGAAGAATGCGGCCGAGACGCTCTTTGCGTTCCTTCGTGCTGTTGTAGACCTCGTCGCCCTTGTTGATAGTGCCCGAGTACACGCGGAAGTAGGTCAGTTTGCCGAACGGGTCGGCGACGATCTTGAAGGCAAGTGCAGCGAACGGACCGTTTTCGTCGGCCGCGCGCTCGAGGGTCTGGTCACCTTTCAGGTTGGTTCCCTGTGCAGCGGGAATGTCGAGCGGGCTAGGCAAGAAGTCGACGACCGCGTCGAGCATCGGCTGAACGCCCTTGTTCTTGAATGCCGAACCACAGAGGATCGGCACGAAGTCGAACGCGAGAGTTCCCTTGCGGATTGCTGCTTTGATTTCGGCTTCGGTGACTTCTTCGCCACCGAGGTACTTCTCCATGAACGCGTCGTCGGACGTCGCAATGGTTTCGAGCAACTGCTCGCGGTACGAATTTGCCTCATCAATCTGGTCGGCGGGAATGTCGACTTCGTCCCACTTGGCGCCGAGTTCCTCGTCGCGCCAAATGAGGGCCTTCATCTTCACCAAGTCGATGAGACCCACGAACGGCTTGTTGGACTCGGGACCACCGGCTCCGATGGGAAGCTGGATGAGCGCGGGAACGGCCTGAAGGCGCTCTTTCACCATGTCGACGGTGCGGTAGAAGTTGGCGCCGATGCGGTCCATCTTGTTGACGAAGCACATGCGCGGTACGCGGTACTTGTTGGCCTGACGCCACACGGTTTCGGTCTGCGGCTCGACGCCGGCAACCGAGTCAAACACCGTCACCGCGCCGTCGAGGACGCGCAGCGAGCGCTCGACTTCGATGGTGAAGTCGACGTGGCCAGGGGTGTCAATGATGTTGATTCGATGGTTGTTCCAGATACACGTGGTGGCAGCCGACGTGATGGTGATACCGCGCTCTTGTTCCTGCGCCATGTGGTCCATGGTCGCTGCGCCTTCGTGCACCTCGCCGATCTTGTACGACTTGCCGGTGTAGTAGAGGATGCGCTCGGTCGTCGTCGTCTTGCCGGCGTCGATGTGCGCCATGATGCCGATGTTGCGGGTGCGCTCGAGGGGGTACTCACGCTTTGCCATGTCAGTCTCTGCCTTGTCTATTGCGCGTCGTTGAGTTCGCGCCTCGGGGGAATGGAACGGCGCCGATTACCAGCGGTAGTGGGCGAATGCCTTGTTGGACTCAGCCATCTTCTGCATGTCGTCACGCTTCTTGATTGACGCACCAAGGCCGTTGGCGGCGTCGAGGAGTTCGTTCGCAAGGCACTCAGCCATTGTCTTTTCGCGGCGGCTGCGCGAATTGTCAACGACCCATCGGATGGCGAGCGTGCTGGCGCGACGCGGGCGCACTTCGACGGGAACCTGGTACGTGGCACCACCGACGCGGCGGCTGCGCACTTCCAGCGGCGGCTTCACGTTGTCGATGGCGCGCTTGACGGTCGACAGCGGCTCGGAGCCGGTCTTGGTTTCGATCATCTTCATCGCGTCGTAAACGATGTTCTCGGCAATGCTCTTCTTGCCGTGCAACATGATCTTGTTGACGAGCTGTGTGACGAGCAATGAGCGATAAACCGGATCAGGGGTCATCTCGCGGCGCTGAGCGGGTCCTTTGCGGGGCATGTGCTACCTGTCTTTGTTTTTCTCGAGTGGCTTACTTGTCGCGCTTCGCGCCATAACGGCTGCGCGCCTGCTTGCGGTTCTTCACGCCGGCTGCGTCGAGTGCGCCGCGGATGATCTTGTAACGAACGCCCGGAAGGTCGCGAACACGACCGCCGCGCACGAGCACGATCGAGTGCTCTTGGAGGTTGTGGCCCTCGCCCGGGATGTAGGCGGTGACTTCGACACCACTTGTGAGACGTACGCGTGCAACCTTGCGCAGAGCCGAGTTCGGCTTCTTCGGCGTCGTGGTGAACACGCGCGTGCACACGCCGCGACGTTGCGGTGATCCCTTCAGGGCGGGGGTCTTCGTCTTGGTTGTCTTGACGCTGCGACCCTGGCGGATCAACTGCTGAATTGTGGGCACGCGTGAACCTCTTTGTTGATGGAATTTCGCGGGGCCCCGACACTCGGGACCGTCGCTACAGAGAACTAACTGAGGACGGAAAAACCGCCCTCGGGGACTCGTGAAACGCTATAAGCGACCCGGCGTCGGCCACAACCTGCCGCCCGCCGGGTCGAAACGTTCAATCAGGCGTTTTCGGCGTCGCTTTCGGGGTGGACGTAGGAGCCCTGGATACCCGCCAGGAAGGCTGCTGGGTCTTCGTCGTCGCTCGAATAGAAGGCCATCGGTTCGTAGTCCGGGGCCTCGATGCCAAAGTTGCGGTAGATCTGCATGCCGGTTCCGGCCGGGATCAGCTTGCCAATGATGATGTTTTCCTTCAAGCCGACGAGGCTGTCGGAACGGCCGTCGATCGCGGCTTCGGTGAGGACGCGGGTCGTCTCCTGGAAGGACGCGGCCGAGAGCCACGACTCGGTGGCGAGCGATGCCTTGGTGATACCCATCAGTTCGGGGCGACCCTCGGCGGGGCGCTTGCCTTCCTCGACCATGCGACGGTTCGTGTCGCGGAAGGTCTTGGCGTCGCTGCGCTCGCCCGGCAGGAAGCCCGTGTCGCCCGGCTCTTGGACACCGACGCGACGGGTCATCTGGCGAACGATGAGTTCGATGTGCTTGTCGTGAATCGACACACCCTGGTCGCGGTAGACCTTCTGGACTTCCTCGACGAGGTACACCTGCGTTTCGCGGATGCCCTTGATCTCGAGCAGTTCCTTCGGGTCGAACGGACCATCGGTCAACGGCTCGCCGGCCTGTCCTTCTGCGCCATCGCGGATGTTCGGCATGAGACGGCTGCCGGTCGGCAACAAAGTGAGGTGTTCTTCACCCTTGTCATCGACGACCGTGACCGGGATGCCCTTGCCTTCATCTTCACCAATACGGATGACACCACTGGCGCGGGACAGTCGGGCAGAACCACGGGGCGTGCGCGCCTCGAAGAGTTCGACGACGCGCGGCAGACCACCCGCGATGTCCTTGCCTGCGACACCACCGGTGTGGAACGTACGCATGGTCAGCTGGGTTCCCGGTTCACCGATCGATTGCGCCGCGATGACACCGACTGCCTCGCCCAGCTCGATCGACTTGCCGGTGGCGAGTGAACGGCCGTAGCACAACGCGCACACACCGAGTTCGGCGTCGCACGTGAGGACCGAACGCACGCGAACGCGGTTCACGGTGTCGTCGTCGCGCAGGGCAACGACGTCGTCGTCGGACAGGATGCGGTTCTTCTCAAGCACGGTGCCGTCGGCAAGCGTGACGTCGTTCAACAGTGCTCGACCAAACAGTTTGGTCTCGAGATAGGCGCGCATGTTCGCGGTGTCGCGCTGCACGTTCTCCACCCAGACACCGAGCGTCGTCCCGCAGTCGTTTTCGCGAATAATGAGCTCCTGTGCCACGTCGACGAGACGACGGGTCAGGTAGCCCGAGTCGGCGGTACGCAGAGCGGTGTCGACGAGACCCTTGCGGGCGCCCGGCGTCGCGATGAAGTACTCGAGAGTTTCGAGACCTTCACGGAAGTTGCTCTTGATCGGACGCGGAATCATGTCACCACGGGGGTTGGCCACGAGGCCGCGCATACCCGCGATCTGCTTCATCTGCGTCATGTTTCCGCGGGCGCCAGAGCCGACCATCATTTCGATCGGGTTGAAGCGCTGGGCCTTGAATTCCTTTTCCATCGCGTTCTGCACTTCGGCGGTGGCGTCGGTCCAGATGCGCACTTCCTGCTGGCGACGCTCGCCGTCGGTGATGATGCCGCGACGGAACTGGTTCTCGACCTTGTCGGCCTGCTTTTCGAATTCGTCGAGGATGGCTCGCTTGGTGGCGGGCGTCTTCACGTCTTCGATGGAAATGGTGAGACCGGACTGTGCCGCGTAGCGGTAGCAGACGTTCTTGATGTTGTCGAGCGACTGGGCGATGACGGCTTTCGGGTAGTTGTCGGCGAGACGCTCGACGATCAGACCCATTTCCTTCTTCTTCAGTGGCTCGTTGATGTGACCGAATCGCTCGGTGTAGTCGGCGGGCAAAGCCTCTTCGAACAGCAGACGTCCGGCGGTGGTGTCGATCGTGCGACGGTCGCCGGTCGAGAGCGTTTCGCGGAACTTGATCGGTGTGTGAAGAGCGATCGACTTCTCGTCGAGCGCGCGGAACACTTCCCAGCGGTGCTGGAACTTGCGACCCGCACCCGCCGACTCGGCGACCAGTTCGGTGAGGTAGAAGCCACCGATGATCATGTCCTGCGACGGCGTCACGATCGGACGACCCGAAGCCGGCGACAAGATGTTGTTCGCCGACAGCATGAGCACGCGCGCTTCGGCCTGGGCCTCGGCCGACAACGGCAGGTGAACGGCCATCTGGTCACCGTCGAAGTCGGCATTGAACGCCGTGCAAACGAGCGGGTGGATCTGAATGGCCTTGCCCTCGACGAGCACCGGCTCGAAAGCCTGGATGCCGAGACGGTGCAGGGTCGGAGCGCGGTTCAAAAGCACGGGGTGCTCTTTGATGACGTCTTCGAGGACGTCCCACACTTGCGGGCGACGACGCTCGACCATGCGCTTGGCCGACTTGATGTTCTGCGCAAGTTCGAGATCGACCAGACGCTTCATCACGAAAGGCTTGAACAGTTCAAGCGCCATCAGCTTCGGCAGACCGCACTGGTGCAGACGAAGCGTCGGGCCTGCGACGATGACCGAACGACCCGAGTAGTCGACGCGCTTGCCGAGGAGGTTCTGACGGAAACGGCCCTGCTTGCCCTTCAACATGTCGGACAGCGACTTGAGCGGGCGGTTACCCGGACCGGTGACCGGGCGGCCGCGGCGGCCGTTGTCGAACAGCGCGTCGACGGCTTCCTGGAGCATGCGCTTTTCGTTGTTGACGATGATCTCGGGCGCGCCGAGGTCGAGCAGACGGCGCAGACGGTTGTTGCGGTTGATCACGCGGCGATACAGATCGTTCAGGTCGGAGGTCGCGAAACGACCACCGTCGAGCTGCACCATCGGACGCAGTTCCGGCGGAATCACCGGGACGACGTCGAGGATCATGGCCTTCGGGTCGTTCTGGCGTCGGCCGTACTCGTCGCGTTGGTTGAACGACGCGACGATCTTCAGGCGCTTGATCGCCTTCTGACGACGCTGAGCCGACAGCGGCTTGCGTCCACCGCCGGCTTCGATTGCCTCACGCAGACGCTGCTCTTCGACGTCGAAGTCGATCGAATCGATGAGCGACTTGATCGCATCGGCACCGGTGCCACCTTCGAAGTACTCAGCGTACGGACCAAACGGGTCGCGCAGGTTGCGCCACAGAACTTCGTCTTCGATGATGAGGCGCGGATAAAGGCTCTTGAACTCGTCCCACGTACGCTTTTCGAGGTCGATGTCGGCCTCGAAGCGCTCGCGCATGGACTGAACGTCCTTGTCGATCGCCTTCTGGCGCGCCTTCACGTCGCTGTCCTTCGCGCCCTCCTTTTCAAGGGCCTTCAACTCAGCCTCGCCGTCCTTGAGCCGGCGGTTGAGCGCCAACTCCATGTCTTTGCGGATGCTGTCGAGCGTGTCGAGGTGTTCTTTTTCCAATTCGGGAATGTCAGCGTGACGACGCTCGTCGTCGACCTTCGTGACGAGGCTGGCAGCGAAGTAGATGACCTTCTCGAGCTGCTTGGCCTTCAGTTCTTCCTTCGGCTCGATACCGCCGAGCAAGTAGGCGAGCCAGCTACGCGTGCCGCGGAGATACCAAATGTGCACGACGGGCGCGGCGAGTTCGATGTGGCCCATGCGCTCGCGGCGAACCTTCGAGCGGGTGACTTCGACGCCGCAGCGTTCGCAGATGATGCCCTTGAAGCGCACGCGCTTGTACTTGCCGCAGTAGCACTCCCAGTCGCGTGTCGGTCCGAAGATCTTCTCGCAGAAGAGGCCGTCCTTTTCGGGACGCAGCGTGCGGTAGTTGATGGTCTCGGGCTTCTTCACCTCGCCCTTGGACCACAGGCGGATCTGGTCAGCGGTCGCAAGACCGATGCGCAGTTGATCGAACATGTTGACGTCAAGCATGTGTGTTCCGTTTCTTTCGATCTCGTGGTCCGGTTATCAGAAGGCGCGCTCGCGACGACGCTCGCGGTCGTCGTCGTCGGATCCGCGTTCGGGTCGGCTGATGTCGATGCCGAGGGCTTCGGTGGCGCGGAAGACGTCGTCATCGATGTCTTGCATCTCGATCTCGGAACCGTCGGACGACAGCACTTCGACGTCGAGGCAGAGCGCCTGCATTTCCTTCATGAGAACCTTGAACGATTCGGGGATGCCCGGCTCGGGAATGTTCTCGCCCTTCACGATGGCCTCGTACACCTTCACGCGACCGAGCACGTCGTCGGACTTGATGGTGAGGAGCTCCTGCAGGCAGTACGCGGCGCCGTACGCCTCGAGTGCCCACACTTCCATTTCACCGAAGCGCTGACCACCGAACTGCGCCTTGCCACCGAGCGGCTGCTGGGTGATCATCGAGTATGGACCCGTCGAACGCGCGTGGATCTTGTCGTCGACGAGGTGCGACAGCTTGAGGATGTACATGTAACCGACCGTGATCGGGTTGTCGTACCGCTCGCCCGTGCGACCGTTGCGCAGCCATGCCTTGCCCGTGGGCTGAATGAGGCGCTGGCCGTCGACACCGTCGGGGTTGAGGTTGGTGAGGATGTTCTGGATGGTCGGGTGCTTGCCGGCAGCCTCGGTTTCATCCCAGTGCGCACCGTCGAAGACGGGCGTTGCGATGAAACGTGCGGGTGGCGTCGCGGGACGCGTCTTGACTTCGGTGCCGCGAATCGGCTTGCCGACCGACTGGTTCGACGCCGGATCGACCCAACCCCAACGCGCGCAGTAACCAAGGTGTGCCTCGAGCACCTGCCCGACGTTCATTCGCGACGGAACACCGAGCGGGTTCAGGATGATGTCGACGGGCGTGCCGTCTTCGAGGTACGGCATGTCCTCGACGGGGAGGATCTTCGAGATGACACCCTTGTTGCCGTGACGGCCGGCGAGCTTGTCGCCCACAGAGATCTTGCGCTTCTGGGCAACGTAGACGCGCACCAACTGGTTGACGCCCGGGGGAAGTTCGTCGCCGGTCTCGCGCGAGAACACTTTGACGTCGATGACCTTGCCGGATTCGCCGTGCGGAACCTTGAGGCTGGTGTCGCGAACTTCACGCGCCTTTTCACCGAAGATTGCGCGCAACAGGCGCTCTTCGGGGGTCAGTTCGGTTTCGCCCTTCGGGGTGACCTTGCCGACGAGCACGTCGCCGGGGCCGACCTCGGCGCCGACGCGGATGATGCCGCGGTCGTCGAGGTCGCGAAGGATGTCATCGGAGAGGTTCGGAATGTCGCGCGAGATTTCCTCGGCGCCCAACTTCGTGTCGCGCGCGTCGACTTCGTGTTCGTGGATGTGGATCGACGTGAGAACGTCGTCCTTCACCAGACGCTCGGAGAGGATGATTGCGTCCTCGAAGTTGTAACCCTCCCACGGCATCAGAGCAACGAGAAGGTTCTTTCCGAGCGCGAGTTCACCGAGGTCGGTTGACGGACCGTCGACGAGCAGGTCACCCTTCTTCACCTTTTCACCCTCGCGCACACGGATGACCTGGTTGATGCAGGTGTCCTGGTTCGAGCGACGGAACTTGGCAAGGTTGTAACGCTTCTTGCCGAGCTTGTCGTACTGCACAGTGAGACCGCGGCCCGACACTTCGGAGACGGTTCCGTCGTCGAGTGCGAGCAGCAGGTCGGCGCCGTCACGCGCGGCACGTGCCTCGATGCCGGTGCCGATGTACGGCGCCTCGGCGCGCAACAGCGGAACGGCCTGACGTTGCATGTTCGCACCCATGAGTGCGCGGTTTGCGTCGTCGTGTTCGAGGAAGGGAATGAGTGCGGTTGCGACGGAGACGATCTGCTTGGGCGAAACGTCCATGTAGTCGACCTCGGCACCGGGCACGAAGCCGATGTCGGTGGTCGCACCGAAGAACGACTCGGCCTCGAGCATCTTGCGAAGGTCTTCGAGGCTTGCCGCTTGCGGCGAACGACGCACGAGAACGCGCTCATCTTTGAAGGTGCCGTCAGCGTTGAGAGGCGTGTTGGCCTGAGCGACGACATAGTTCTCTTCTTCGTCGGCGGCCATGTACACGATTTCGTCGGTAACGCGGCCGTTCACGACCTTGCGGTACGGGCTCTCGATGAAGCCGAACTCGTTGACGCGTGCGAATGTGCTGAGCGCGCCGATGAGGCCGATGTTCGGACCTTCAGGCGTTTCGATGGGGCACATGCGGCCGTAGTGCGAGAAGTGGACGTCGCGGACTTCGAAGCCCGCACGCTCGCGGCTAAGGCCACCCGGGCCGAGCGCCGAAAGGCGACGACGGTGCGTAAGGCCCGATAGCGGGTTCACCTGGTCCATGAACTGCGACAACTGCGAAGTTCCGAAGAACTCCTTGATCGCGGCAACCACCGGGCGGATGTTGATGAGGGTTTGCGGCGTGATGGCCTCGGCATCTTGCGTCGTCATACGCTCGCGCACGACGCGCTCCATGCGCGACAAACCGATGCGAACCTGGTTCTGGATCAGCTCGCCCACCGAGCGGATGCGACGGTTGGCGAAGTGGTCCTGGTCGTCGAGGCGGTAGCCGGGCTCTTGCTTGACAAGGTGCAGCATGTACGAGATCGTCGCGAGCACTTCGCAACGCGACAGCACCGGCTGGTCGTCGGCGGGTAGGTCGAGCTGGTCGTCGGTCAGGTTGAAGATCGTCTTGATCTTCGTGAGTTCGGCACCGAGCTTGCGGTTCAGCTTGTAGCGACCGACACGCGAGAGGTCGTAGCGACGCGACTCGAAGAACGCGTTCTCGAAATATGCACGTGCCGACTCGAGCGTCGGCGGCTCACCGGGACGCGCACGCTTGTAGATCTCGACGAGAGCTTCGTCGCGGGTCGGAGCGATGTGACGCTCTTTCTCCCATTGGCCCTCGAGAAAATCGAAGTAGCCGACGAAACGCTCGAGGAAACCCGGGAAGTTTTCTTCGTCGTAACCGAGTGCTCGCAACAGGGTGAAGACCCCGAGGCGACGCTTGCGCGCAACGCGCGTTCCGGCCGTGACGTCTTTGCCGGGCTTTTGTTCGACGTCGAATTCCAGCCACTCACCGCGGTAAGGGTGGATGGTGCCCTTCACCAACTGGTGCTTCGACAGGTTGCGCAGACGGAACCGCTCGCCCGGTTCGAAGATGACACCGGGTGAACGAACGAGCTGCGACACGACGACGCGCTCGGTTCCGTTGATGATGAAGGTGCCCTTGTCGGTCATCTTCGGGAAGTCGCCCATGAAGACGACCTGCTCCTTGATTTCACCGGTATCGGCGCGAAGGAAACGCGCACGCACGAAGATCGACGACGAGTAGGACATGTCCTTTTCGCGGCACTCTTCCATCGAGAACTTCGGCGGCGGACAGAGGTCTTCGTCGGTCGGGTCGAACTCGAGTTCGAGCTTCATGTTGCCGCTGAAGTCGCTGATCGGTGAAATGTCCGAGAACGCCTCGGCCAGACCCTGGCGCATGAACCACTCGAAGCTCTCTCGCTGAATCGCGATGAGATCGGGCAGTTCGATGGGCTCGCTCAGGTTGGCGAAGGAATACCGGTCGCGGGACAGCGGGCGTGAGGTCACAATTGACTCCTGGAGGCGAGCACGGGCAGGGGCGTGCGGGGACCCCAAAGACTCATGGAGAGGCAAAGGGGGCAATGCACGGCAACCGACAAGGCTACCGTTAGTCCCCCAGAAGCAACAACGGGGCGCGAAAAGCCAGACCCCTGCAACTGGGGTCCGCCCAAGTGGGGTGAAAGGTAAGCCTGCCAACCCCCGGTGTCAAGCATCCCAGGCCCCGAAAATGACAAAGACCCCGGGGTTTCCCCCGGGGTCTGTCTACTCCGCCCGGCGAACGCCGGAGATCGTGAGCTTGTGACTACTTGACCTCGACAGTGGCGCCAGCTTCTTCGAGCTTGGCCTTTGCCTTTGCGGCATCGTCCTTCGAGGCCTTCTCGAGGACGGGCTTCGGCGCGCCGTCAACGAGGTCCTTGGCTTCCTTCAGGCCCAGGTTGGTGAGCTCGCGCACGACCTTGATGACCTGGATCTTCTGGGCGCCGCCATCGGCGAGGATGACGTCGAACTCGTCCTTCTCGTCGTCGCCACCCGCTGCGGGTGCTGCGCCGCCTGCGGCGACTGCTGCGACCGCAACCGGTGCAGCGGCGGTGACACCGAAGCGCTCTTCGAACGCGTCGAGGAGGTCCTTCAGTTCGATGACGGTGAGGGCAGAGATGCCGTCGAGGATTTCTTCTTTGCTGAGAGCCATTGCTCTTTCTCCTTTGTGAATGTGTTTGCTTGTTGCGATTTTCTTGGTTTAAGCGGTTTGGTTTAAGCGGCTTGGTTTATGCCGCTTGTTGATCGATGAGTGCCTTGAGGCCGTAGGCCATGTTGCGCGGGAGCGCCTGCAAGAGACCCGCCGTCTTGACGAGCGGAGCCTGCAGTGCGCCGGCGAACTGGGCCAGAAGCACCTCGCGTGAAGGCAGGTCGGCAAGTACGTCGAGATCACGCTTGCTCATTGCAGTCGTGCCAACGACGCCACCCTTGACGATGAGAAGTGGATTCGCCTTCGCCTGGTCGCGGAGAGCCTTTGCCGCTGCTGCGGCATCGCCCTTCACGAATGCGATCGCGGTTGGGCCGGTCAGGAACTCTTCGAGTGCCTCGAGACCGGCTTCACGCACCGCAAAGCGCGCGAGTGTGTTCTTGTACACCTTGTACTCGGCGCCTGCATTGCGCAGTTCGCGTCGCAGTGTGGCGAGAGCCGTCACGGACATACCGCGGTATTCGGTCACGATGGCAGCGTCTGCTGCCTCGAGCTTGCCGCGTACCTCGGCGATCACCGCCGCCTTCTCTTCACGGATTGCTGTTGAAGTCATGTCACCTCCTTCGTGTTCGCTTGGTCGGAGCGCTCGCTTGCACGAACGCTGCAACGACCCGCGTTGACGTCACAGGTGACGCACACGAAGGGCCATCTCAGGGTCCGCCTCATCTGGTGGGAAATCCATTAACCGAACCGGCGAACCGGTGTGGGCCAGAGGTCTTCGGCGAGAGAACCGAATGGTTTATGTAGAACGAAAACGCTACTGGCTCGGTGGCCGCGTTCAAACGGTACGGGTCAGACGGCCTCGGGCTTGAGCCTGTTGGTGTCGACCTTGACGCCGGGCCCCATCGTCGAGGCGATGCTGACCTTGCGGAGGTACTTGCCCTTCGCCGCTGCGGGCTTGGCGCGCTGGATTTCGTCGAGAACGGCGAGCAGGTTGGTCGTCAGGTCGGCTGCCGAGAAGCTGGCCTTGCCGATCGGCACGTGCACGTTGCCGTAGCGGTCGGTGCGGTATTCGACCTTGCCGCCCTTGAACTCGCCGACCGCACGGGCGACGTCTTGGGTGACGGTGCCGGTCTTGGGGTTCGGCATGAGACCGCGCGGGCCGAGCACTCGACCGAGTCGCCCAACGAGAGGCATCAGGTCGGGCGTGGCGATCGCTAGATCGAAGTCCATGTTGCCCTTTTCGATTTCAGCGGCAAGGTCGTCGGAGCCAACGAGGTCGGCGCCGGCGTCGCGTGCGGCCTGTGCGGCTTCTCCGTTTGCGAAAACTGCGATGCGCACCGTCTTGCCGGTACCCGAGGGCAGTGCGACGGTGCCACGGATCATCTGGTCGGCTTTGCGCGGGTCGACACCAAGGCGCACCGCGACTTCGACGCTTTCGTCGAATTTTGCCGTTGCGCACTTCTTCACGATTTCTGTGGCTTCTGCCGGCGTGTACAGCGCTTCGCGATCGTACGACGCGACGGCGGCCTTGTACTTCTTGCCTGAGTTTGCTGTGAGTGCCATGACATTCCTTTTCCGATCAGAACCCTGATCATGTCTCCCTCATGTTGCGGCGAGTCGCCGGGCGAGGTCCTCCCGGTCGTGCCGTATTCGAACGTGTTAGACGACTTTCAAACCCATCGAGCGAGCGGTGCCACGAACCTGTTGCTTGGCGGCCTCGAGGTCGTAGGCGTTCAAGTCGGGCATCTTGATCTTTGCGACTTCTTCGATGTCGGCCTCAGTGACCGAACCAGCGACCGATTTGCCCGGCGTCGACGACGCCTTTTCCAAGCCAGCCTTCTGACGAAGGAGAACCGGGGTCGGCGGGGTCTTCAGGATGAACGTGAACGATCGGTCTTCGAAAATGCTGATTTCTACCGGGATGATGGTGCCGGCCTGGGCCTCGGTCGCTGCGTTGTACTGCTTGACGAAGTCCATGATCGCGATGCCGTGCGGTCCGAGAGCGGTACCGACGGGCGGTGCCGGGGTGGCCTTACCAGCCGGGATTTGGATCTTGACGATCGCTGCGAGCTTCTTTTTTGCCATGACGAGTTCCTTGTTGGCTTTCTATGTCGACTTGATTTTCGAGGGATCAGAGCTTTGCGACTCTTAGAGCTTTGCAACCTGGC
This sequence comes from Actinomycetota bacterium, assembly GCA_041164425.1. Taxonomy (GTDB): domain Bacteria; phylum Actinomycetota; class Acidimicrobiia; order Acidimicrobiales; family Ilumatobacteraceae; genus F1-20-MAGs119. Next base: position 1,464 of record JBEAPO010000120.1, on the reverse strand, counting down.
TGAAGTCCATTTCGACCACGGTTTCGCGGCCGAAGATGTTGACGAGGACCTTCAACTTCATGTGATCGACGTTGATGTCGTCGATCGTGCCGGTGAAGTCGGCGAAAGGGCCTTCCTTCACGCGAACGCTCTCGCCGACCTCGTATTCGAGTTTCGGGCTCTTGCGCTTCGGTGCGGCTTTCCCGTCACCCTTGGCGGAGAGGAAGGTTTCGACTTCGCGACGCGAGAGCGGCGTGGGCTTTTGACCCTTGTGGCTCTGGCCGACGAACCCGGTGACGCCCGGGGTGTTGCGGATACAGAACCAAGACTCGTCATTCATCTCGCAACGCACCAACAAATAGCCGGGAAACACCTTGCGCTGGACGATCTGCTTCTGGCCCTTCTTGAACTCGACAGCGTCTTCCATCGGGATGACGACTTCGTAGATGCGGTCGTCCATGCCCATCGACTGGATGCGCGTGTTGAGGTTCAGCTGGACCTTCTTTTCGTAACCCGACTGCGTGTGCACCACGTACCACTGGCCGGGACGCGAGTAGGGCGAATCGATTTCGACTTCTTCGTCGGACTCTTCACCATCGACGATCTCGTCGGTAGTGGTGAGGTCGAAGCTGGCGTCGGGCGTCGTCTCGTCGATGTCGTTCGTCGACACGTCGGATTCGGTGGTGGATCCACCGCCCATGTTCAGGAGAAAATTATCGCTCATCGCCCCATCAGTCCTTGTACAACCAGTTGGCGAAGAAGCCGAAGGCCGAATCGAGGCCGCCGACGATCGCGGTTAAAACGACGACAGTTCCGAGAACGACGATTGAGTAGCGACGCACTTCGGGCCACGTGGGCCATGCGACCTTGCGCATCTCTTCGCGCACTTCACGGATGTAGGTGACAGGCCCGACCTTCGGCTCGTTCGGAGCCTTTTGCTGCGGACCACGGGCGTTGCGAACCGGAGCGCCCTGATCGTTCAGGGCACCCATGCGCTTCAGCGCTCGCTTTTGCTCGCGGTTGAGGTCTTGGCTGGACATGTCTTTCTCGTTTGTTCGTGCTGTGCAGGGCAGGAGGGACTCGAACCCCCGACCGTCGGTTTTGGAGACCGATGCTCTACCAACTGAGCTACTGCCCTCGGGGAGCAGTCAGGCTACCAGCGGCCTAACGGGTCTCCTTGTGGAGGGTGTGGCGACGCTCGCGGGAGCAGTATTTCTTCATCTCCAGGCGCTCGCGGTCGTTGATTTTGGACTTCATGGTGATGTAATTCCGCTCTTTGCACTCAGTGCATTCGAGCGTGATCTTCACCCTCTTGTCGCTTTTGGCCATGGCTGGTTCCTGTCTGGTCGAAAATCTGCTGTCGGTTACTTGATGATCTTCGTGACGCGACCCGCACCCACCGTGCGACCACCCTCACGAATAGCGAAACGCAAACCCTCGTCCATCGCGATCGGCTTACCCAACTCCACCTTCATCGTCACATTG
>JBEAPO010000119.1:0-5416 GCA_041164425.1 Actinomycetota bacterium | reverse complement strand
CTCTTGCGCAGGATGACGCACACGCGCGGCACGCTCGCTCGTGCATAGGCGAACACGAGTTGACCGCCATGTCGGATCATGCCGCGCCACTCGAGATCCTTGCCGGGGTAGAAGCCGGGCGTGTCGACCAAGGTGAGGATCGAGATGTTGAACGCGTCGCAAAAACTCACGAAGCGCGCGGCCTTTTGCGAGGCGGGAATGTCGAGCGTGCCCGCAAGGACCATCGGCTGGTTCGCGACGACGCCGACGGTCTCCCCGTCGATCGTGACGAATGCGGTGACGACATTGGCCGCCCAGCGCTCGCGTACCTCGAGCATCTCGCCGTCGTCTGCGATCTCGCGTATAATCTTGCGCACGTCGTAACTTCCCGTGGCCGAGTCGGGGATGATGCGGAACACGTCCGTCAGGCTGCGGTCGCTCGGATCGCCACTCGCGATCGGTGTTGGCACCTCATCGACGTTGTTCGGCAGGTACGTGAGGAGGTGTTCGAGTGCGGCTTGTGCACCCGCGAGATCCTCGACGACGAGGCTCGCGACACCGCTGTGCTTGGCGTGCGCATCGGTGCCACCGAGTTCGTCGTGGCTGATCGCAACACCGGTGAACTCTGCGACCATCGTCGGCCCTGAGACGAACGCGTACGACTCCTTGGTCATGATCACGAAGTCGGCGAGACCAATAAGGAGTGCCGGTCCCGACACCGCGGGCCCGGTCACGATGGTGATGGTCGGCACGACGCCGGAACAGTCGGCGAGTGCGCGTGCAGCCTGGCCCCAGCCGTGCAGCGCGGCGATGCCACCAAGGATGTCTGCTCCCGAGGACGCAATCGACATCACGAGCGGGAGGCGCTGGTTCAACGCCGTCGAAGCGGCGTGTGCGATGACGCCAGAGGCCTCGGCCGAGAGCGCTCCCTTGTGCACGCTCGGGTCCACGTCCACCCACACGACATGACGTTCGCACTCGGCGAGGAAACGAACTTCGCTGGACGCGGCTCCCTTGACCTGGTGTTGGAGGTGCACTCCCACCGATGCGGCCTGCGTCGTCACGACCACAGGTTAGACGCCGGGGCTCACTTGGTCAGCGGGCTCATGGTGGTCGTAATGCCGGGCTGGCGATCGCCGACGCGAGCGATGGTGGAGCGCAGCACGTCGAAGGTCGCCCGAGTTGGCTTGTTCGGGAGCGGTCGGCGACGCGTTGCCCAACCGACAGCACGCTTCGGAAGTTCGGGAATTGCGACGCGAGCAAACGGACCGACGAGCCAGTCGGGAACCGCCGTTGCCGGCACGATGGCTGGGCCGAATCCGTCGAAGGCGAGTGAGGTGAGCAGGCGCACGCCGTCGATCTCGGCCTGCGCGGTAAGCGCGACGCGTTGGTTCCCCGCGGCGCGGTCGATGATGCGTCGCAACGCAGTAGATCGGGGGGCGAGCAGGACTGGTTTGGTGGCCAGTTCGGTGAGGGTGATCGTCGTGAGCTTCGACCATTCGTGGTCCGTGTGCACCAGCAGGATCAAATCTTCGGAAAACAACGGCTCGAGTTGCAGCTCGGGAGCGTCGACGGGGAAGTGCACGATGGCCGCATCGAGTTGCCCCTCGATCAGTCGTGGGACGAGCGTCGAGGTGCTGCCCTCGTGGATGGTTGCGTGAATTCCTGGGTGTTGCTTGGCAAGTGCACCGAGCAGGCGAGGCATCAGCCAGCGACCTGTCGTGCCAATGCAGCCGAGGCGCGTCTCGCCTTCGATCGTGGCGTCGTCGGAGTGGATGTCGGCCTCGATGTCTTGCAGTTCGTGGATGATGCGCCGGCCACGCTCGACGACGATCGAGCCCTCTTCAGTCAGCTTTCCGCTCGCGCGGTCGACGAGACTCGCCCCGAGTTCCTTCTCCAGCCGGGCGATGTGCGCCGAGACGTTGCTCTGCACCGTGCCGAGGGCTCGGGCCGCAGCCGAGAACGAACCGTGGTCGGCGATCGCAATCAGGCTCGCGAGGTGGCGCACTTCCATGCCGTCAGGGTATCTCAGATTTAGATGACCCCTATCGCGGTCTTCGCCTTGGATGATGGGGCGGTGGTGCACCAAGATAGAGACATATCGCGGTGAGACCTCCCCCATGGTCCACCCGAGCAGAATCCATCAGGCGGGTCCCCCATCCGTCGGATTCTCGGTTGAGAGGCCCCGCTTCGAGCGGGGCCTTTCCCATTTAGCCTCACAGTGTGCGTGCAGCTGCCTTCATCGATCTCGATCGCACGCTCTTGAATGGCGCGTCTGGGCCGATCATCTCGCGCGCGCTGCGCGAGGCCGGCGTCGTCGGTGGTTCATCACTACCGGGTGAGGACGTGCTGTATCGCGTGTTCAACGTGTTCGGCGAGAACCTGCCCTCGATGCTGATCGCACGCCAAGGTGTCACGGTGATGAAGGGCAAGCCACGTCACCTCGTCGTCGCCGCCGCGCATTCGGCAGTTGATCAGTTGATGTCGCTCGTGCGCGATGCCGCACGCGCGGTGATCGACTCGCACAAAGCCGAGGGTCGCAAGGTGGTGCTCGCCACGACGACACCGCACGACGTGATCGCACCGTTCGCGCGACGACTCGGATTCGACGACGTCGTCGCCACGCGCTTTGCCGTCGATGGCGACGGCAATTACAGCGGTGAGTTGGATGGACCGTTCACGTGGTCTGCGGGAAAGCTCGAGGCAGTTCGTGCGTGGTGTGTCGACCACGAAGTCGCACTCGAATCGTCGTATGCATACTCCGACAGCATCTACGACGCGCCACTTCTGTCCGCCGTCGGATTCCCGCGCGCAGTAAATCCCGATGCACGCCTCGCCGCGATGGCCGCCACGCGCAGGTGGCCAGTCGAGAGCTTCGACCATGAGGGAACAACGCCGAAGCCCCCGCTCACGGCAAGCGACGTGCAGCGCGTCGGATTGCTCTTTGCGCGACCCGAGTTGCTGCCGTTCGTACGCTTCGACATCACCGGCGCCGATCGCGTACCGAAGGGCGGTCCCGTGATCCTGGTCGCCAACCATCGTTCCTATTTCGATGCCTTCGCCGTTGCGATGCTGGTGGGCAAGACCGGTCGCACGGTGCGCTTCTTGGGCAAGAAAGAAGTGTTCGACGCTCCCGTCGTCGGTCAGCTCGCATCGCTCCTCGGCGGCATCCGCGTGGATCGCACCTCGGGTTCCGATGAGCCGCTCGAACATGCGACCGCCGCATTGTCGTCGGGCGAGATGGTTGCGATCATGCCGCAGGGCACTATCCCGCGAGGTCCCGCGTTCTCCGATCCCGTACTGAAAGGTCGCTGGGGGGCTGCGCGGCTTGCACTCGCCACCGGCGCACAGATCGTGCCCGTCGGTCTGTGGGGGACGGAGAAGGTGTGGCCACGTAACTCGCGACTGCCGAACCTCGCCGCGGTGACGAACCCGCCGCGCGTCACGGTCACGACGGGGGAGCCGTTCTCACTCGGCACGAACACTTCGCCGACGCCAGAGGAACTCGATGCGGCGACAACACGAATCATGTCGGCCATCGTCGAGTTGCTGCCCGAGGAGGCACGAAGTGCGTACACGCCCACCGAGGAGGAACTGCGACGGACGTATCCGTCGAGTTACAAGGGCGATCCGAATGCCGAGGCGACGCGTCGCCCCGGCACGGACTGACGCTTAGGTTGACGATTAGTCGCGGAGTGTTCGGAGCACTTGCTCCTGCCACGACCCCTTGATGACCACACCATTTGGAAAGTCACTCGGCATGTCGAGGAGAAAGACTCCCTCATTTTTCCCATTCCAGGTTGCGATGAGTTTTTCGAGACAGGGCCGAGATCCTTCATCAGCTGCCACCGTGTCGCCTAATTCGCTGATGTATACGCGCGAGATTCCTTGCTGGGCGGCTGCATCAATGAAGTAATCGGCCCAGTCAAGTGATTGACCCGGGGGAAGTTTGTCTACTTCGCACTCGTACGAAATCCAGGAAATCCCGAGGGCGTCAACACCGCCGAGGTCGGGAATGATGCCTTGGGGCACGAATCCGTTGCGATCGAGAATGGCCGGCTGTGCGTACATCGTCCCTGTGAAAAGTGGTCGACCAGCCGCAACCATCTGTGGGAAGTAGATGTTGTGGTTGGTGGGTCCAACAAAACGATCGAGTTCAGACACGGGTGACCAGAACTCGACTTTGAGTTCCTCGAGCATCGAAGCAACTTCTGGAATGAGTCCAAGTGTCTGATCGAGAATCTTGACTTGGATTTCTTCCGAGACTGCACCGGGCTCACCGCGGCGCCCAGCCTCAATAAATTGGCCCCAGACGGCAACGATGACACCAGCTGACTTCGCTTCAACGACGTTGCAACGAAGGTTGTTTTTCCACCGTTTGAGTGCATCTTCATCGGAGTTTCCGTCGAAGTCAAAGGTGATGTCGCCTTGTTGGGTGTAATAAAACCCGAGTCCAAGTGACACCGCGTTGAGCCCCGCAGAGGCAATTTCCTGTGCCTCCTTGTATGACTGTCGTTGCAGCGAGCCTGCAGGCATCAACACACCAATTGGTGTTTCTTGGAGACGGGTGAGATCCATTGGAACGTCGCACTGGCGCGATGCGGGGCCGCTTCTTTAGTCATCGGTCGACGCGTCGTTCGTGCCACTTCCGCAAGCGCCGAGGAGGAGGACGCTGCCCACTGCAAACGCAACAAGTGCTTTTCGAGCGCTCACACTCTGAATCATTGCAGATCCGTTGCGCCGACCTTCCGACGCACGATGTTCAGTGCGCTGCCGGCCCTGAACCACTCGACCTGTTCGTCGCTGAAAGTGTGCAGCGCCTCGAAGGTGACCTTGCTTCCGTCGGCCTTGTTGATCACACACTGCACCGGCTTGTCCGGAACTGGTGGCAGGTTCAGCACGCTGATCGTGTCGCGTTCGCCGATGGCCTCGTAGGTCTTCGGGTCGGCGAAGGTGAGCGGCACGAGTCCCTGCTTTTTCAAGTTGGTCTCGTGAATGCGGGCAAAGCTGCGTGCAAAGATCACGACGCCGCCGCGGAAGCGTGGCTCCATCGCCGCGTGCTCGCGTGACGAGCCTTCGCCATAGTTCTGGTCACCGATCGCGCACCAGCGGATGCTCGCTTCCGAGTAACGCTTGGCGATCTCCGGGTACTTGCGGGTCTGACCATCGGTCACGTCGTAGCCCTCGCCGACGCCGTCGGTGAAGGCGTTCACCGAACCTTCGAAGAGGTTGCCTGAGATGTTCTCCAGGTGTCCGCGATACACGAGCCACTTGCCGGCCGCCGAGATGTGGTCGGTGGTGCACTTGCCCTTGGCTTTCATGAGCACGGGAAGCTCGAGATAGTCCTTGCCGTCCCATGGTGCGAACGGCTCGAGGAGCTGCAGGCGAGAACTCTTCGGGTCGACCGCGACGGTGATCTTGGATCCATCTGCCGGTG
>JBEAPO010000118.1:0-2721 GCA_041164425.1 Actinomycetota bacterium | reverse complement strand
GGGTCTCGATCGAATGGGCGATTTCGTGGAAGTCCAACCGGGGCGGGGCCGGGCGCCTACCCAACCGACGCACGACCAGAGAGGTGCGAGTCACCGTGGGTGAAATCCAGGCACTTGTCAGCGATTGACAAAAGACAAAAAGATTCGCGCACGAGTTCTCACTCGGGAAACGCCGTTATACGCTCTCAGGGCAAGTAATCGAGAAACGAGAAATTCAATGCCCACTGGTACCGTCAAGTTCTTCAACGATGAGAAGGGCTACGGCTTCATCTCGCGCGACGATGGCGACGACATCTTCGTTCACTTCTCCAACATCGAGGGAACCGGTCGTCGCACCCTCGTGTCGGGCCAGTCGGTCGAATTCGACCTCGGCGAAGGCCGCAAGGGCGTCGAAGCCCACAACGTTCGTCCGCTCTAAACAGCAACAACGTTTCACTGCCGCGCTCACCGCGCGGGACGCATTCACAGCCGCGCTCACCGCGCGGGACGATGCCACACCGCGGCGGTTGGTCGCGCGGTCAGTTCGTGTGAATCACCTGTGTCGGTGCACGCCGCCGCACAATCCGCGATCACCGTGTGATCGTCGAATTCATTGCGACACTCCCCCGCAGCAAGCGGCGGCCACACGATCGTGACCGTCGAGGACCGCGAGACGTTGTTCGTCGTCCGCGGACCAACTCGCACCACGAATGCATCGCCGTTCCATCGCACCACGACCGCACGCACGTGGGGCCCGTCGGTAGGCGATGCAGTGACGACGTACGCATAGGGCCGCCGCGCAACCGCTTCGCCGATCTGCGTCGGGTCGATCCGCACGCTCACGTCGCGAAACTACCAGCGCCTCCGCCACCTGCCTACACTTGCGCCGTGACAACCTCCCGCGAATCGATCATCCTCGAGCGTCGTTTCGTCAACGCGCTCGCTGCTCTCGATGACGACACCGTGTGCGCCGCGGCACTTGCCCTCGACGACGACCTGCGCGACGTCCTCGCCCAGGTTGCCGGTCTCGGCGCCGACGCGTTTGCGGACGAGGCGACCCTCGCCACGCGGATTCGTGAAGGCGCACAGCGTCGACGTTGCGCGGGCGACGTGTGTGTGGTTCTCTGCGAGCCGTGCACCAGCCATTGCATCGAAGTGCTCGGCTCAGCTTCGGATGACCCGACGCTCGACGATCTCGTCGCGATTCTGCCGGATGCAATCGAGAAGTTCGGCCTCGATGTCGTGAAGTTGATGGCGATCCAATACTCACTGTCGCTTCAGGGATTCAAGAAATTGATCGGCAGCGACGAACGCTTCGCGCTTCCCGTCTCACAAAGCCCCGCGATGCAGTTGCGCGTTGTCGACGAAGAAGCCCAGGCTGCAAAACGTGCGGCACGCAAGGCACGTCGCGCCGCCGAAAAATCGAAAAAGCGCTGACCAACCCTGAGTCAGTGCCGCCCCAGCACCCGGTCGGGGATGAGGGTGATCACGACCCGTACCGCCGTTGCGGGGTCGAAGGCTGATCCATCGGGATGGCCGTGCTTGCGGACAACCGCGTCGCGCAGGGCGAAATCGGGGTCGTCGGCCGCCTCGAGCCTGCCGCGCAGCTCGACGTAGTGCGACGGATTCTGCGGGTCGATCACACTGAACGACCCACGACCGGCTCGCAGCGCGTTCACGTGCTTCTGGCGCCCGGCATGGGTGCTGATGAGTATTTTTCCGTCGCGCCATAGGAACCAGACGGGTGTCGCATTGGGGTCACCAGTACCGTCGACGATGCACAAGGTGCCGGTGATCGGCTCACCGAGGATCCGTTCCGCGTTCGGCGACAGTTTCGACTGTTTCCGTGGTTTTGCGTTTTTGTTCACGTCTGACCCCCCTTTTTCGACCGCTCTTTTGTGTCACTACTATGACGCAGAAGGGGTTGAACAAATCGTAAACCCCCGGAGAAGAAACCACAGGGAAGGGGTTCGCGAGATGGCGAACATTGTGCGTGCGGCACTGCTGCAAACCGATTGGCCCGGCACGAAAGAGGCCATGATCGACAAGCACGAGGCGGCAGCCCACGAAGCAAAGAAACAAGGTGCACAGGTGATGTGCTTCCAGGAACTCTTCTACGGCCCGTACTTCTGCCAGGTTCAGGAACCCGAGTACTACGGCTACACCGAGTACATCCCCGATGGCCCCACGACGCAGCGTTTCCAGAGCGTCGCAAAGGAACTGGGCATGGTGCTGGTTCTTCCGATGTACGAGATCGTGCAGCCGGGCGTGTACTACAACACGGCCGCAGTCATCGACGCCGATGGCACTTACCTCGGCAAGTACCGCAAGCAACACATTCCGCAAACGAAGGGCTTCTGGGAGAAGTACTACTTCAAGCCCGGCACCGGTGGTTATCCGGTCTTCAACACGGCCGTCGGCAAGGTCGGCGTCTACATCTGCTACGACCGTCACTTCCCCGAAGGCTGGCGTGCGCTCGGCGTGAACGGCGCCGAGATCGTGTTCAACCCGTCGGCAACGCACCGCGGCCTGTCCGAGTACCTGTGGCGTATCGAACAGCCCGCTTCGGCCGTCGCGAACATGTACTACGTCGGCGCGATCAACCGCGTCGGCATCGAACCGCTCGGTGAGAACGACTTCTACGGGCAGAGCTACTTCGTTAACCCGCGCGGCGAGTACGTCGGCGACAAGGGCGACCCGCACAACCCCGAACTCATCATCCGCGACCTCGACCTCGACCTC
>JBEAPO010000117.1:0-2719 GCA_041164425.1 Actinomycetota bacterium | reverse complement strand
TTCGACGAGGGCTGGTTCTCACGACCCGATGTCGATCATCGGATCACGACGCGCATCCCGATTGGAGACTTCATCTGGGCACGTTCGGGAGCGTTGCGTGCGCACCGTACACAGATCGACGAGAACGAACCGTTCTGGTTCGGGCTTTCGGACGACGAACTCGCCGAAACGTATCCCTACGACGATTTCATCCTCGCCAAGTCCCTCGTACCGACTCCACCGCTTGCCGACGACGACTACGAAGACGACTTGTTCCGCGGCATTCGGGCCGTGCGCTAGTTACTTCGCCCGCATCGCCTCGCGGAGGTGGCGGTAGCCAATCAAGGTCGCGCCACTCGCATCGATCAGTTCACGCAACTTTGCGTCGTGCACGACAAGTTCGTAGTCGTCGATCCAGCCACTCGACGCGTCTCCGAGGGCACGAATCTCTGGAGTGTCGACGCAAGGTTGCACGTGAATCTCGGTGACGCCGGGCTGCAGGTTTTCGAACGCGCGATAGACGCGTGCGCGTGAACCGCCGCGCCAGTCGTGGTCGAAGTGGTCAGGGAACACGATGCCTTCTTCGGCGGCGAGTGCGCGGAAAGGGAAGCCGGCCTGTGCTTCGGTGATTGTGCTCGGCAGACGAATCGGGAGGGCGAACTCAACAGCAACCTCGAGATAGACGTCGAAAAACTCTGGTCGCAAGGTGATCGACGTGAGGTGTGGTGCGAGGTGCGTGACGTCGAGGCCCCACTCGAGAGCGCGCGCGACCTGTGCGCGACACTCGCGCAACACCTCTTGGGTGTCGGCATGTTCCCAGAGGTCATCGATCGTGCGCGGGAAGCCACCTTCGCCCGACAGGAGAGACGGTGACTGGGTGAGTGGTCCCCAGCGGTAGTTGGAATGTTCGCTGTTCAGCGTGAGGTGCACGCCGATGTCCTCGCCTGAGTACATGGAGACCGCATCACGGGCCCACGGTGCAGGGACCATCAGTGAGGCGCAGGTGGCAACGCCCTTGCGTAGCGCGTCGTAGACACCGGCATTGGCGGCCTGGAATGCACCAAGGTCGTCACACGAGATGATGACGAGCTTGTCGCTCGGTGCATGACCGAGACGCTCGTTCAACGTGGGCGCCGACATGCTCACAACGCTACTGGGGGCATGCGCCCCACAGCCCCAATCCTGCGTTACGTGCGACGAGTTCGGCGTCGGCGAACTGGACGTGGAACATCGGCGTGTCGTCGAAGGGCATCGCCTTCCCATAACCCTCGGCAATCAGCGACAGATTGATGAAGAGCTCGTCCGAGACGCGATACACGTAGGCGAGCAAGCGTCCGTAGCGATCGCGCGTCGTCGCATCGCGCTCGAGTCGCACGATGGTGTCGTCGCCGAGAAGTTCTTTCGTTCGCGCGGAGGCCTCGCGGCCGAAGCACTCGACAGGCTTGTTCGGCGCGACGGTCTCCGGTGTATTGACACCAATCAAGCGCACCGTTTCGGTCTTCGTGCCAAGTCGCACGCCGATGGTGTCGCCGTCTATCACGTTCGTGACGCGACCCGTGCCGGCAGGGAAGTCGTCACCACCACACCCTGCGACGAAGACGACGAGAGTGAGGAGAACGACGAGTCTGCGCACGCCACGATGTGTGTTCGGGGTGGTCAAGTACTCTGTCGCCATGACGTCAACTCCCCTCAATCTTGGTCGCCTCGGCATCTGGACCTGGACGCTCGATGGACATCCGATGGCGCAGTCCCAGGATGCAGTGCGCGAACTCGAAGAACTCGGCTTCGGAGCAGTGTGGATTCCTGAGGCTGTCGGACGCGAGCCATTCGCGTCAGCGGCGTTGTTGCTGGCGGGAACGAAGAAGATCGTCGTCGCGACCGGAATCGCCTCGATGTATGCCCGCACCGCAGTCACGATGCAGGCGGGGCAGAAGACGTTGACCGAGGCGTTCCCCGATCGATTCCTCCTCGGCATTGGCGCGAGCCACGGGAACATGGTCAAGGCGTTGCACAAGCAGTCATATGACAAGCCGTACTCGGCGATGGTGGAATATCTCGACACGATGGATTCGGGAATGTTCGTCGCCCAGGCGCCGTCCACGCCGACGCATCGCGTGCTCGCGGCACTCGGTCCGAAGATGGTGAAGCTCTCAGGTGAGCGTGCCGATGGCGCGCATCCCTACTTCACGACGCCAGACCACACCAAGGTCGCGCGCGAGATCCTCGGTGCTGGTCCGACACTCGCCCCCGAGCAAGCGGTGATCTTCGAGACCGATCCTGCCAAGGCGCGCGAGATCGCCCGCAAGTTCATGGGTACCTATACGCGCCTTCCGAACTACGCGAACAACTTGCTGCGCCATGGGTTCACCGAAGACGACATCAAGGGACCCAATGGTCAGTCGAGCGATCGACTGGTCGATGCGATCTGCGCGTGGGGCACGCTCGATCAAATCGCCAAGCGCATCAAAGAGCACTTCGACGCCGGTGCGTCACACGTGTGCGTTCAAGTGTTGCGCGACGACTTGCTTGCACTCCCGCGGGAAGAGTGGCGCGAACTCGCGACGCTGATTCCGTCATTCTGTAAGTAGTTCTTCAGAACCCGAGCACGCGCTTTTGTAACTTGCGCATGCCGCCGAGCCAACGCTCGTGTTCGGTGGCCTTGACTTTGGCGAACTCGGCGACCTCGGGGTGCGGGAGGATGAAGAACGTTTCGTCGCGAATCGTGCGCACGACGACATCG
>JBEAPO010000116.1:0-3703 GCA_041164425.1 Actinomycetota bacterium | reverse complement strand
TGTGCAACGCAGACGAGGGCGACAGCGGCACGTTCGCCGACCGCATGCTGATGGAGGGCGACCCGTTCATGCTGCTCGAAGGCATGACGATCGCGGGATACGCAGTCGGCGCATCCGTCGGCTACATCTACGTACGCAGCGAATATCCAGAAGCGATCGAGGCGCTCAACGAGGCGGTCGCCTCAGCAACGGCTCGGGGCTGGCTCGGCGACAACATCCTCGGATCCACCTTCTCCTTCACGATCCATGTCCGCGTCGGGGCCGGCGCATACATCTGCGGTGAAGAGACCGCTCTGCTCGAGTCCCTCGAGGGCAAGCGTGGTGTCGTGCGCGCCAAGCCACCACTTCCCGCACTCGTCGGTCTCTTCGGCAAGCCGACCGTCGTGAACAACGTGATCAGCCTCGGCACCGTACCGGCGATCCTCGCCGACGGTGCGCAGGCATACGCATCGCTCGGCGTCGGACGCAGTCGCGGCACACAGGTGTTCCAAATCGCAGGCAACGTCGCACGCGGCGGAATTCTCGAGACCGCATTCGGCATCACCCTCGGCGAAATCGTGAACGACCTCGGCGGCGGGACCGCGAGCGGACGACCGGTGCGTGCAGTGCAGGTTGGTGGACCGCTCGGCGCCTACTTGCCGACATCCAAGTTCGACGTGCCGATGGGTTATGAGGAATACGCCGCGGCAGACGCACTCATTGGCCACGGTGGCGTGGTCGTGTTCGACGACACCGTGGACATGGCCGAGCAGGCCCGCTTCGCGATGGAATTCTGCGCCGCCGAGAGCTGCGGCAAGTGCACCCCGTGCCGCATTGGATCCACTCGTGGAGTGGAGCTGATCGACAAGATCCGCAAGGGGGACAACCGGGAGGCCAACATCGAGGTCCTCGTCGACCTCTGTGAGGTCATGGCCGACGGGTCCTTGTGCGCCATGGGGGGCTTGACACCCATGCCAGTGCGCAGTGCGCTTACGCTATTTACCGAGGATTTCCAGGGGGCCACGAAATGACGCTGATCGACAACGACCTTGGGACCCCCGCACCGCGCGGAGCCTCGCGCGACGCCGTCCTTCCCGACGTCGCCGTGACGATCGACGGTATGCAGGTCGTCGTCCCCGAAGGAACCTCCGTGATGCGCGCAGCAGCGCTCGCCGGCGTCGACGTGCCGAAGTTGTGTGCCACCGACAAGTTGGATCCGTTCGGTTCGTGCCGCTTGTGCCTCGTCGAGATCGATGGTCGCAAGGGCACGCCTGCCTCGTGCACGACACCGGTCGCCCCGGGAATGTCGGTCACGACACAGTCGCCGAAGCTCGAGCGCCTTCGCCGCGGCGTGATGGAGCTGTACATCTCCGATCACCCGCTCGATTGCCTCACGTGTGCCGCCAACGGCGACTGCGAATTGCAGGACATGGCCGGCGCCGTCGGTCTGCGTGACGTGCGTTACGGCTACGAGGGCGACAACCATCTCGACCTCACCAAGGACACGTCGAACCCGTACTTCACGTTCGACTCCTCCAAGTGCATCGTCTGTTCGCGTTGCGTGCGCGCGTGCGAGGAAGTGCAGGGAACCTTCGCGCTCACCATCGAGGGTCGTGGCTTTGGCTCCCGTGTGGCAGCCGGCGCGAACGGCAACTTCTTCGACTCGCCGTGCGTGTCGTGTGGTGCGTGCGTACAGGTGTGCCCGACCGCGACGTTGACCGAGAACACCGTGATCGAACTCGGCCAGCCGCGCCGCGAGGTGCTCACCACGTGTGCGTACTGCGGAGTCGGTTGTTCGTTCAAGGCAGAGATGCAGGGCGAGCAAGTCGTGCGCATGACCCCGTACAAGAATGGTGGCGCCAACGAGGGACACAGTTGCGTGAAGGGTCGTTTCGCGTGGGGCTATGCCAGCCACCCGGATCGCCAACTCTCGCCAATGATTCGTGAATCGATCACCGATGAGTGGAAGAAAGTCTCGTGGGAAGAGGCAATCGCCTACTCGGCGAAGAAACTGAAGGAGATCCAGGCCAACCACGGCCAGAACTCGATCGGCGGCATCACCTCGTCACGATGCACCAACGAAGAAGTCTTCGCGGTGCAAAAGATGATCCGTGGCGCCTTTGGCAACAACAACGTCGACACCTGTGCCCGTGTCTGCCACTCGCCCACCGGATTCGGTCTGAAGAACGCCTTCGGCACCTCGGCGGGAACCCAGGACTTCAAGTCCGTGGAATATGCCGACGTCATCTTGCTGATCGGTGCGAACCCGACGGATGCCCACCCGGTGTTCGCCTCGCGCATGAAGAAGCGCCTGCGCGCTGGTGCCAAGTTGATCGTCGTCGACCCGCGCCAGATCGACCTCGTGCGCACCCCGCACATCGAGGCGTCACACTTCCTCCAGCTGCGACCAGGCACGAACGTCGCCGTCATCAACTCCCTCGCACACGTGATCGTGACCGAGGGACTCCTGGATGAGCAGTTCGTCTCCGAGCGTTGCGAGCCCGTCGAGTTCTCGGTGTGGCGCGAGTTCATTTCGCGACCAGAAAACTCCCCTGAACAGATGGAAGCCCACACCGGAGTCCCCGCCGCCACGGTTCGCGCCGCGGCACGCCTGTACGCAACGGGCGGCAACGGCGCCATTTATTACGGTCTGGGCGTCACGGAACACAGCCAGGGCTCCACAATGGTGATGGGCATGGCGAACCTCGCGATGGCCACGGGCAACCTTGGTCGCGACGGTGTCGGCGTGAACCCACTCCGCGGCCAGAACAACGTTCAGGGCTCCTGCGACATGGGATCGTTCCCGCATGAACTCGCTGGCTACCGCCACGTGAGCGACGATGCGACGCGCGAGATGTTCCAGGAGATGTGGGGTGCAAAGCTCCAGGACGAGCCAGGCTTGCGCATCCCGAACATGCTCGATGCCGCAATCGACGGTCGCTTCCGCGCGATCTTCGTGCAGGGTGAGGACATCGCCCAGTCGGATCCGAACACGTTGCACGTCGAAGAGGCCCTGAAGTCGATGGACCTCGTCATCGTGCAGGACCTGTTCATCAACGAGACCGCCAAGCTCGCCCACGTGTTTCTTCCGGGAACCTCATTTCTGGAAAAGGACGGCACGTTCACCAATGCCGAGCGCCGCATCAACCGCGTGCGACCGGCGATGCGCCCACAGACCGGCAAGCACGAGTGGGAAGCCGTGTGCGACCTCGCCGAAGCCATGGGCTTTGCGATGCGCTGGAACTCCTCGAGCGAGATCATGGACGAAATCGCCAAGCTCACCCCGACGTTCGCGGGCGTGTCCTTCGACCATCTCGACCGCGTGGGCAGCGTCCAGTGGCCCTGTAACGACGCAAACCCCGTCGGTACTCCGATCATGCACCGCGATCGTTTCGTGCGCGGTCTCGGCAAGTTCACCCCAACGCCGTATGTCCCGACCGAGGAGCGCTCGAACCGCAAGTTCCCACTCCTTCTCACCACCGGTCGCATCCTCAGCCAATACAACGTCGGTGCCCAGACTCGCCGCACACAGAACGTGAAGTGGCATCCCGAGGACATCCTCGAGATCCATCCGGCAGATGCAGAAGAGCGTGGTGTGCGCGACGGCGAGGAAGTGACGATCTCGAGCCGCGTTGGATCGACCGTGCTGCGCGCCCACGTCACCGACCGCGTCGCCCCCGGCGTCGTGTACACCACGTTTCACCACCCAGTGAGTGGAGCAAAC
>JBEAPO010000115.1:0-14866 GCA_041164425.1 Actinomycetota bacterium | reverse complement strand
GTGACTCGGGCTGCGACTGCAACGAGATCGGCAGGTCGGGGTTTTCGTAGCCGTGGTTCTGGTCGGTGATGTAGACGTGGTGGCCCGTCCAGACATCGTTGCCGATGTCGATCGCCAGGTGTCCGACGATGCCGCTGCCTCTGCCGATCAGGCATCGATCGCCGATGCGAACGACGGGTGACGTGAGGCATTCCTGCCCCGGAACCATCCCTGCCGACAGGGCGACGTGCGGGCCGATCATGGTCTCGCGACCGATCGAGATGTAACGCTCGTTGAAAATCGTCGTGAACGGATGACAGATGATGCTGCCCTCTCCGAACGACGCGAACCGGAGTCCACGTGGCGAGTCGGGACCGATTGCGCCGTGCAGGTGAACCCAGTTGTCGGCACTCTCGATTGCCTTTGCAACCTGGAAGTTGAACCAACGGCGAGCAGCGCGCCTTGCCCCAGTCGACCACACGCCCACGAGACGGAATCTAACGCTCGTCGGCCCGATTCATGAATGGGTACTGTGGCAACCGTGGCGGATCGGCTGAATTCTCGTCCTCATCTTCGTCCTCGCGTTGCGTGGTTGGTGGGTGGTCATCCATTCGACGAGCCGTCGCTGCGCCGAATGCTCGACTCGCTCGATGCCGACGTGTCCCTGTGCTCTTGGCCAGAGGCCGGGCGATTCTTCACCGCATCAGGAGCGGCCACGTTGCTCGCCGAGTACGACGTATTGGCCCTGTACGACATGCCCGGCATCAAGTTCAATCGAGGTGCGAGCCCCGAATTTGTTTCGCCACCCAGCGAGCTCGCCGAATCGTGGGCAACCCTCACGTCCAAGGGCTTACCGATCCTCGCATTGCATCACTCGATCGCCTCGTGGCCGACGTGGGAAGGCTTCGCAGAGATTTTGAAGGGTCGTTTTCACTATGCCCCGGCGACACTTCGCGGAGTGGCGTATCCCGACTCCGGCTACGCGATGAACGTCACGCAGCGCTTCACCGTAGAAAACTCCTCACACCCTGTTTGCCAAGGCCTGCCGGCAACGTTCGATCTCGTCGACGAGACATACCAGTGCCCCGTTTTCGATGACGAGGTCGAGGTCCTGATCCGCACAGACGCTCCGCGCGATGCATATCACCACGCCTCGGCGTACGCCGCGGTGCGTCGCGAAACCAACCCGCAGTGGTCCCATCCAGCCGCATCGAATGCCGTGGCTTGGACGCACGTAGTCGGCGAGTCACGCATCGTCTATCTGCAGCCCGGAGAGGGTCCCGAGTCTTTTGACAATCCGTGGTACCGAAGAATCATCGACAACGCTGTTGGGTGGTTGGCCAATCAGAAGAAGGGTGCATCATGACGACGACGGGTTCAGTGGTCCGAGCCATCATCGAGGTCAGCCATCGGTATGCGGCCGGAATCGACAGGCGGGATTGGGAGCTGTACGCCGAGTGCTTCACCGATCCGTGCGAGTTCGATTTCTCCAGTTTCAGCGGCAAGCCCGCCGCTTCCCTGCCCCGTGATGCCTGGGTCGACAACGTGCGACGCACCAACGGTTCCTTCGATGCCACACAACACCAGATGTCGAACCAGATGGTGACGATGGTTGGTGATCAACACGCGATATGCGTCACCGAGTTGAGAGCCCAGCATTGGTTTTCTGAAGCGACAATGGAAAGGCTGGGGCATCCGGGGGCGGGGAACTTCTGTGAGCTCGGTGGTCACTACACGAATGAAATCGTGTTCGACGACGGCGCGTGGAGAATCTCGAAGTGCATGCTGACCGTTCGCTGGCGAACCGGCAGCATGGCTATCTTTGATCTGGCGCGCGCAATTGGTGCCGGAACCATCTCGAAAGACTGACAAGAAACGGACCCCATGGATCTCTACAACGCCCTCTACACGACGCGGGCCATGCGAAGGGTCAAGCCCGACGCGATTCCCGAAGACGTCGTCATGAAGTTGCTCGATGCGGCGATCCGCGCACCATCGGGGGGCAACCAACAGAAATGGCGGTTCCTTCTCTTGACGGACCCGGGGAAGAAGGCTCAACTCCAGCGCCTCTACCGTGAGGGTCTCACGGATTTGAATGCGACCCAGTACAAGGCCGTCATGGATCTGATCCAGAGCGGTGACCCGAACGACCCCGAAGTCATTCAGGCCAAGAAGACGAACGCGAGCGCCGAGTGGCTCGCCGACAATCTCGACAAGGTGCCTCTCATCGTCTTCGCTTGGGGGAAACCGAACGGCGAAAGCTCGATCTACCCCGCTCTGTGGAGCCTCCAACTGGCCGCGACCGCCGAAGGCATCGGCTCGGCCTTGACGACCCTTCTCTTCAAGAAGCACACGCAACAGGTCCTCGACATTCTGGGAGCTCCCGCGCCGGGTGAATGGGTGCCGATGGCAATGGTCACCCTCGGGTACCCCACCGGACGTTGGGGCGTCGCCAAGCGCCAGCCGGCCCATGAAGTGACCTTCCAAGATTCATGGGGAACACCCGTCTCGTGGAGGGTCGACGCGCCGCTCTGGCAGTAGCGTTCGACTGGTTCAGCGTCGCACCCGAGGTCACCCCACCGATGAGCACATCCCCCCGCAAGGCCGTCACGGCTCCGCTTCTCGCAGAGATGAAGTCACGTGGCGACAAGATTGCGATGATCACCGCCTACGACGCCACCTTCGCGTCGATCGTCGATGCGGCAGGGGTCGACGTCATCCTGGTCGGCGATTCCGTGGCGACAACGGTTCAAGGCGAAGCGAACACGATTCCGGTCACGATGGAAGAGATGGAATACCACGTGCGGCTCGTGCGGCGCGCGGCTCCGAAGGCTCTCGTCGTCGGCGACCTGCCATTCGGCAGTTACCAGGTCGGTGCAAGCCAAGCGGTTGCGAACTCAGTCCGCCTGATCAAGGCCGGAGCACAGGCCGTGAAACTCGAGGGCGGACTCACTGTTGCGGATTCGATTCGGGCAATCGCCGATTCCGACATTCCCGTGATGGGGCACATCGGTCTCACCCCACAGAGCGTGCACCGAATGGGCGGCCACAAGGTTCAAGGACGCCGCGACGGCTACGAGGCCGGTGGACGCCAGCGTCTTCTCGAAGACGCCCACGCAGTCGAACAAGCGGGTGCGTTTGCAGTGGTTCTCGAAGGCATTCCGGCTCCGTTGGCCGCGGAGATCACCTCGAAACTGTCGATTCCGACGATCGGGATCGGCGCGGGTCCCCAGTGTGATGGTCAGGTTCTCGTCCTGCACGACGTCCTCGGGCTTTCGACCCGCGAACTTTCGTTCACCAAGAAGTTCGTGGACCTTCGTGAATCGAGCACCACTGCCTGTCGCCAGTACGTCGACGAGGTTCGCGGCGGTACCTGGCCCGACAACGCCCATTCGTTCGAATAGGGCCGGTAGCCGCTTTGCGCACGGTCACCACGATCGTCGAACTTCGTGACACGATCAAAGCGGCGAGGATGTCCGGTCGGCTCGTCGCTTTCGTTCCGACCATGGGGGCTCTGCACGAGGGCCATGCGTCGTTGATTCGTCGGGCCTGCGCGGAGGGCTGCTACGTCGTCGCCTCAATTTTCGTGAATCCCCTTCAGTTCAACGACCCTGCCGACCTGGCGTCGTATCCAAGGACCGATGAATCCGACGAGGAAACGTGTCGAGCGGCCGGCGTGGACCTCCTCTGGAAGCCGAGCGTCGCGGATCTTTATCCGGACGGTTTCGACACGGCCGTTGCACCCGGTCGGCTCGGAGACGTCCTCGAGGGTGCACAGCGTCCGGGTCATTTCGCAGGAATGGCAACCGTCGTCTTGAAGCTCTTCAACTCCGTGACACCGGACCTCGCATTTTTCGGACAGAAGGACTTCCAGCAATTGGCGATCGTTCGCCGAATGGTGCGTGACTTCGATCTGCCGATCGAGATCGTGGGGTGCCCGACGGTTCGCGAATCCGACGGTCTCGCGATGTCGAGTAGGAACGTCAAGCTCACCCGCGAGGGCCGCGCGGTGGCCGCGGGTCTCTCTCGCGCGATAGGCGAGGCGGCCGCCATGATGCGCAGTGGTGAAGCGGCCGATCGCGCCCGACAGCACGCGCTCGATGCTCTCGCCAGCCTCGCGGGTGTCGATGTCGAGTACCTCGAAGTCGTCGACGGTGATTCGTTGGAGGTTGTCCACGGCGCGGACACGATCAACGCGGTGGTCGTGATTGCCGCCCGGGTTGACGGCGTTCGGTTGATCGACAACGTCACGGTGAAGGGAACGCACGAGGGACCTCGATGAATCAGTTCGACGCACAACAGCTTGCACACGAATACTTCCTTGCACGTCGCCGAATCACGACACTGCTCGACGGCATCACCCGTGAGGTCGCTGATCAACCGGTGCAGACGTGCCCTGCTTGGTCGGTGCACGATCTGATCGCGCACGTCGCGGGTCTCGCGGCAGAAATCGTCCGCGGTAATCCCCCGGGTTCCGATTCGCAGGCCTGGGTCGACGCGATCATCGAAGCGCGGCGCAGCGTCGACCTCGACGGTCTTCTCGAAGAATGGTCATCCGTTGGTCCGGTATTCGAAGAGATGGCCGCTGAGACGCGTCGTCTTGCGGTGCCCCTGTCTTATGACACGGTGGTCCATGAACACGATCTTCGCCACGCCATCGACATGCCCGGAGGTCGCGACACCAGCGGCGTCGTGGCCGCCATGGAAGTCGGCACCTGGCTTATGTCGAACGATCTCGATCGCCGGCAATTCGGATCGGTCGTGTTCCGGGCAGGCGGTCGCGACTGGAAGTGCGGTTCCGGTGATGTGCGCCTTCGACTCGATCTCGATGCGGCGGGTGTGTCACCGACGCCCGTGTGGGAGCTTCTCCGACTCACCGGCAGTCGACGCAGCCTCGGTCAAGCGCGCTCTCTGCCGTGGGTCGGCGACTTCGAAAGCGGTCTGCCCGCAATGCTTCACATGGATCTTCCGATCGAAGACGTGATCGAGTGAGGTCAGCGATGAAGTTGCGGGTCACTCTGGCTGACTCGCAGTCGCACCGAGTGAACGCCATCGCCCGAAAGGACTCCACCTCTTCCGAGTAGCCGTCCATGTTGCCAATTGGCAAGGCCGAGTTCCGGTCGCTCGAGGGCGAACTGACCGTCGACCCATCGCGTGAAGCCGTCGCCGAAGAATGGTGACTCGCTGTTCTCCCACGCCATCGTGATCTCGCCGTCGTCGTCGGAAACGACGGAAAGCACGAACCGCGGGCTGTGTCGATTGAAACTCGACACCGCATCGCCGACAGACCGCGCCACGAACAACGTGATCTCGGGCGTCGTGTCCCACTCCCATTCATTCCCCGGATCAACGGCCTCCGTGCGAAGGTCGAGTGATCCGTGCGGATCGATCGAAGCACCGACCGTGTCGGGGCAATGGACCACAATCGATCCGTGTCGCTTCGCGACGATCCGGAGAGATTCGCCGACCGCTGACAGTGCAGCTTCTTTGTTCTCTTCGAGCACCACGAGTGTGTTCAGAGTGTTGCACACCTTGCGGTCGAGCGAATTCACGATGCAGGAAACGAGGCGGTCTCGCGAGAAGCGCGAACCGACAACGAGCCACGCGCCGCCCGTTCCGTGAAGCGAAACCGGTGTTCCACACTGTCGCGCAATCTGACCCAACTGGTCGACCGCGGAACCCGAACCGCGAGCGACAGCGAGCGAGAGTCGTGAATCGTCGAAGAGCGCCCAACCAGCAGCATGCTCGGGTGAATCAACGAGGTTGACGGCCCCCTGCGGCAAACCGGACGCGTCGAGTGCCGGTACCAGCAAGTGATCCCGGATCGCGCGAGCCGTACCCAGAGCGTCACTTCCGATGCGAAAGACAACGGAGTTTCCACTCTTCAAAACTCCAGTGGCATCGGCGAAAACGTTCGGGCGACCTTCGAAAACGAAAGCCACCACTCCCAACGGTGCACGCCAGGACTCGACGGTCCAGCCGTCGTGGTCGACCCGAGAAAGCGTTCCCAGTCGTTCGAAGTCGAGAACGGCCCACATCCGCAATCCAGCGGCCATGTCGGCACGCATCTTGGGTGTGATCTCGAGGCGACCCGTCGCGCGACCGCGTTCGCGTGCCAGACGCACATCGTCACGATTCGCCTCGAGGACGGGGGCGAATGAATCATCGCTATCGACCTTGTCGGCAAAGACACGGAAAAACTCATCGACATTTTCCGGTGGCACGCCTTGCAATCCTTCAAAACCCTCGACTGCTCGGGTGACACAATCGTCGACGAGGCTGCGGACACCAGGCGGCACGACAAGGACCGATCCGCTCGAACGCAGCGGAATCAACCGCCCACCGGTCGTCAGTGCGTCGACCATCTCGCCGGTCAGTGAAACGAGTCGATCCCCGACCAGAACGCGATCACCGACACGAACATTGCCGATCGGCTCGCCGACGGGTCCTGAATTCTCTGATCGACCGTTCATCAGGTACGACAGGGTACGCCATAACCTGTTCCCATGGACGTCGAAGACAGGTTCTACTTTCGTCAACTCCTCTCCGGTCGGGATTTCGCGGTTCGAAATGGTCTCGCGGCCCAGATGGTGAACTACGTGTATCTACTGGGTGATCGACTGACCCGTGAATGCGTGCTCGTCGACCCCGCCTACGCGATCGACGAATTGCTCGGCGTCATCGAGGCCGACGGAATGAATCTGACGGGTGTCCTCGCAACGCACTACCACCCTGACCACATCGGTGGCTCGATGATGGGTCATCGAATCGACGGAATCGCGCATCTCTTGGAGAAGCACGATGTACCCGTGCACGTGAACGAAGCAGAGGTGCCTTGGGTGATCCGCACCACCGAGGTTGACGCATCTCACCTGATTGCGCACGACGCGGGCGACACGCTTTCGGTCGGAGACATCAACATCACGTTCGTTCACACGCCAGGACACACCCCGGGTAGCCAGTGCTTCCTCGCCTGCGGGTGTCTCGTCTCAGGCGACACTCTCTTCCTCGATGGTTGCGGTCGCACCGACCTCCCGGGATCCGACGCCGAGCAGATGTACGAGAGCCTGCAGACACTGGCGCGTCTACCCGACCAGACGACGGTCTACCCGGGCCACCAATACTCGGCGCCACCCAGCGCACCGATGTCGACGGTGCGAACGTCGAACTACGTGTATCGAACTCGTGACAAGGATGCCTGGATGGAGTGGTTCGGGCCGGGCCGCTAGAAACGCGTCACAACAAGCCGGTCAAGATCGAACTGACTGCCGTGGCGGCGAGCAGCAGCGCCACGAGACGCCAGAAAGCCTCCGGTGACAACGCCCCACGTAGGCGAGCCCCCGCGTACATGCCGCATGCCAGGCCCGGGAGGGCGACGACGGTCGCGACCAACGTCGTAGCCGTGATCTTTCCCGCCACGGCGAACGTTGCGATGCTTGTTATCGAAACGATGCTGAAAACGGTGTTGACCGTCGCACGGAACACCTCCGGCGCGAGGCCCCGAGAGCGCAACAACAAAACGAGTGGCGGGCCGTTGGTCGACGTCGACGTCGCGAGAACCCCCGAAACGAAGCCGGCTACGAACTCCAGCGGGCGGCCACCCGCGCTGGACGGCCCATGCTCCTTCATGACCGAGACGAGCGCAAGCAGAACGAAAATCCCGATCGCGACACGCAGTGCGTCGAGCTCGACCCGATCCAGAACGACGATGCCGAACGGCATCCCCAGGAAGGAAGCCGCGACCAACAGCCGCACGAGACGATCGTCGCGCGACCGGCCGTCCTTGATTGCCTGAAAGGTGTTCGAGCCAGTGCCACAAATCGTCGAGACGACGACCGCTGTCTTCAAGTCGACGGCAAGGCCCATCATTGGCACTGCCATCAACGCGAAGCCGAAGCCCGAAACCATTTGCGCACAAGCGGCGATGGCGACGATCAGTGCGATCAGGCCGAGATCCCCAAGGCCCAGAAGACAGACCATGGTGGGTCAGTTGCCCGTGAGTGCGCGCACGGCCGACTCGAAGACCGCGGTGTGTCGGTCGACCTGGTCGACGGTGTGCGCGGGCGAGAACAACGCCATGTTGTGAAATGGCGTCATCAAGATGCCCCTATTGAGCGCGTAAAGGTGCATGAAGGCATCGAGTTCGTGGTCGACTGCCGCCGCTGCTTCGGCACCCGACGTCGGGGGCGGACAAAACCAATATTCAGCACGGCATCCGAGGCGTTGAACGTGCCAGTCCAATCCGACGGACTCGAAGGCCTCGCGCACGCCGACGGTCCATTTTTGTGCGAGTGGCACCATGCGTTCGAAGTCCTCGGCGCGGAGCGTCGACGAAAGCGTTGCGCGCACTGCCGCGAGAGACAGCGCATTCCCTGTGAGTGTTCCTCCGATACCCGATACATCGACATCGTCGCCGCCAAGTATCGACTCGAGAGTCGCCGCAACGTTGCCGGACATTCCGTACGCAGCAGAAGGCATTCCCCCGCCGATCGGCTTGCCGATCACGAAGAAGTCGGGCTCGAGTCCCCACTCGACCGTGCAGCCCCCTGGGCCCGCGCAGATCGTGTGCGTCTCGTCGATGACCAGAAGTGTTCCGGTTGAGCGCGTCAGACGTCGAACCTCGTCGAGGTAACCCGGCTTTGGCAGGACAATTCCGATGTTCGTCAGGGCCGGTTCCATCAAGACGCAAGCGACGTCGCCGTCGGCCAACGCGCTCTCGAGGGCCGCGACGTCGTTGAACGGCACGACCTTCGTCGTCAGGGCGGGGTCGACTTGCGGACCGATCGCGCCGGGGCGGCTGACCACTTCACCTCCGGGCCCGAGAATCGCAAGCGTCTCGTCGACGGTGCCGTGATAGCACCAATCCATAACGCAGATCTTCGGACGGCCGGTCAACATTCGCGCCAATCGCAGGACGAACCGATTGGCATCCGTCGCCGACAAGGCCATCTGCCACTTCGGAAGACCGAAGCGCCGGGCCAGCTCATCGGCGACCCAGGTCGCGTCCGCTGACGGAAGCATCGTCGTGATGCCCCGCTTGGCCTGGGCATGCAGGGCGTCGGCCACTGCCGACAGCCCGTGACCGGTCATTGCGCCCGTGTCACCCAGACAGAAATCGTCGTACTCGATTCCGTCGACGTCGACGAAACGGCTACCCGTCGCAGACGCAACGGTCAGAGGGAACGATCCGGGCCATCTCGTCATCCACGGCATCGGCACCCCCGAGAGGAGGCTCCGCGAGGCTTCGTTCGCGAGTTCGGCCGAGCGAGGGTGCAACTCTTCGAACAACTTCGCTTCTTCGGCTCGAAGCCTGGCAAGCCGGCTGCGGTCGATGTGCATGGATCCAAACTACTCATCGTCACGAAGAGCGAATCGGCAATCAGGGGTCACCCGCGACGCCCCGCAAAAGTCCGTATTGTTGCTGCGGGAACCTCGATGACCGTCACCAACTCTGCATCCATCAACTCCGATCGGCTGTTACGCCGTCTCGACGCGCTCGCCGAAATCGGTTCGACGGGGGACGGAGGGTGCTGTCGTCTCGCTCTCACGGATGACGACAAGGCAGGTCGCGACCTCGTCGTCTCGTGGATGCGGGACCTCGACCTCGACGTCGTTGTCGATGCCGTTGGCAACATCTTCGGCACGTGGTTAGTTGGAAGCGGCTCGCCAGTCATGACCGGCTCGCACATCGATACGGTCCGAACCGGCGGAAAATACGACGGGAATTACGGCGTTCTCGCGGGTCTCGAGGTGATCGAAACGTGCCGTGATCTTTCGATCACGCCGTCACGACCGTTCACGGTTGCGGTGTTCACCGACGAGGAGGGCGCTCGATTCGCGCCCGACATGCTCGGCAGCCTCGTCTATGTCGGGGGTCTCGCCCTCGAAGAAGCCCTCGACACCGTGTCGATCGACGGCAAACGACTCGGTGATGAATTGGTTCGTATCGGGTATGCAGGCGCTGCGCCTTGTCCCGGTCCGAGTCCACACGCCTTCGTCGAGCTTCACATCGAACAGGGCCCCGTGCTCGAGGCTGAGAGCCAGGTTTTCGGAGCAGTGACGGGAGTACAGGGAATCTCGTGGCAGGAACTCACGATCGTCGGCCAGAGCAACCACGCGGGCACCACCCCGATGAACCTTCGTCGGGACCCTGCGTACGTCGCCGCCATGATGACCGTCTACCTGCGCGAGATAGCAGAACGTTTCGGGGGTGACCAGGTGTGCACCGTCGGAAAGATCGATCTCCATCCGAACCTCATCAACGTGATCCCCGCACGCGCAACGGTCACGCTCGATGTCCGCAACACCGACGAGGACACCCTTCGCGATGCCGAACATCTGATCGACACGTTCTGCTTTCAGATCGAGCAAGACGAAGGTGTGTCGATATCCAAGCGTTCACTGGCACGTTTCGAGCCGGTTGTCTTCGACGAGCGGGTGATTCGAATCGTCGAGCAACGTGCCCGGGAGGTCGATGACCGGGTGCGACGCATGCCGTCGGGCGCGGGCCACGATGCCCAGATGCTTGCCCGTGTCTGCCCGACCGCGATGATCTTCGTCCCCAGCAAGGACGGCATCAGCCACAATCCCCGGGAACACACCGACCCGCACGAGTTGACCGAGGGCGCCAACGTCCTGCTGCGCGTCATGCTCGACCTTGCAGAAACGGAGTTCTGACATGTCACGAATCGTCACCGTTGGTGCAGCCCAGATGGGCCCGATACAAAACGACGACACGCGCGCCGAAGCAGTCCAACGACTCGTCGCGTTGTTGGAGCAGGGGGCCCGAAACGGATGTGACCTCGTGGTGTTCCCCGAACTCGCCCTGACGACTTTCTTTCCGCGGTGGTTCGTCGACGACATTTCACAGGCGGACCATTGGTACGAACGTGAGATGCCGTCACGCGAGACGCAGCCCCTGTTCGATACGGCGAAGAAACTGAAGGTCGGTTTCTCGCTCGGTTACGCCGAGCTCACCGCCGACGGTCATCGCTTCAACACCCAAATACTGGTCGAGCGCGACGGTTCGATCGTGGGTCGTTACCACAAGGTGCACATTCCCGGACACGAGCACCACGAACCGGATCGCCCGTTCCAGCATGCCGAGCGCTACTACTTCGAACCAGGCCCCGAAGGTTTCGGCGTCTGGAAAGCCTTTGGGGGCCGTGTCGGGATGATGATCTGCAACGACCGGCGTTGGCCCGAGTCGTACCGCGTGATGGGTCTGAAAGGGGTCGAGTTGATCCTGTGTGGTTACAACACACCGATTCACTACGTGCCGGACCCGAGCCAGGACATCCTTCAGGGGTTCCACAACGCCCTCGTGATGCAGTCCGGTGCATACCAAAACGGCTCATGGGTCGTGGGGGTCGCGAAGGGCGGCGTCGAAGAGGGCGTCGACTCGCTTGGCCAGTCCGCAATCATCGCCCCGTCGGGTCAAATCGTGGCCCAGGCCTACACGACGGGCGACGAGTTGCTCGTCGCCCGATGCGACCTCGATTGGTGTGCCAAGTACAAAAACACCTTGTTCGACTTTGATCGGTACCGCCGCCCCGAGGTCTACGGGCCCATCACGGCCCAACGCGGTGTGGTCCTCGACGACTGACGAAAGCCAAGAAATTCGCCCCCACCGCCTTTGACAAAATGTAAAATGTCGGGGAATTCGCCGGCGCGGGTTCCGAAGGGGGTGGGCACACAACATGAGTTCTGACACGGTCGTCTTCACCGTCAATGGCACACCCGTCGAAGTGAGCGCCCGCCACCCGCACTTGCTGAGCGCATTGCGTGAAGAACTCGACATCACGTCGCCAAAGGACGGCTGCTCGCCCTCCGGACAGTGCGGTTGCTGCACGGTTCTCATCGACGGCAAGGCCGTTGTCAGTTGTCAACAACCACTGACCAAAGTCGCGGGATCGAGCATCACAACGCTCGAGGGCTTTGCCGACGAAGAGAGATCCAAATTCGCATCCGCGTTCGCAGCGTGTGGAGGCCTTCAGTGCGGCTTTTGCATCCCCGGAATCGTCGTTCGCGCCAAAGCACAGATCGACAAGAAGGGTGCCGCGTTGGAGCCTTCGGACATGGCCCGGCACCTCGGTGCGCACCTCTGTCGCTGCACGGGCTACGTGAAGATTCTCGAGGCAATCGATGCCGTTGCGAAGAACGCAATTCCGACGATCGAATCGCCCGGGGGAATCGGAAGTCGCGGTGTGAAATACGAGGCGAGTGAACTTGCTTTGGGCGACCGTGGCTACGTCGATGACATTCGCCTCCCGGGAATGCTCCACGCGGCTCTTCATCTCACCGATCACGCCCGCGCCGACATCATTTCGATCGACACCTCGCTTGCCGCGGCGGTGCCCGGAGTCGTCGCTGTGTACACGGCCGATGACATCCCCGGCGAACTTCGCGTCGGAATCATCTACAAGGACTGGCCCGTCATGATCCCCTCCGGTGGACGCACGTCCTACGCGGGCGACGTCCTTGCGATCGTGGTGGCCAACGACCGCATCACGGCTCGCGAAGCAGCGGCGCTCGTGCGTGTGGAATACGCCCCGTTGCGACCCCTCACAGACGCGGCCTCCGCAATCGACGACACCGAAGTCGCCGTCTGGGGGACGAACGACAACGTGCTTTCGACGAGCACCTACGTGCGGGGCGACGTCGACGCGGCCCTCGGTTCAGCAGCCCACGTCGTCAGCGAAACCTTCACAACGCAACGCATCGAGCATGCGTTTCTCGAGCCCGAATCGACCCTTGCCGATCCATCCATTCGCGACGGACGGCGACACGTTCACGTGTATTCGGGCGGTCAGGGAATCTGGGACGACCGCAACGACATTGCGCGCGTACTCGGCGTCGACAACGACTCGGTCACGGTGGAACTCGTCACGAACGGTGGCGCTTTCGGCGGCAAGGAAGACATGAGCAACCAAGCCCACGCGGCCCTCGCCGCCTGGCTGCTCGACAGACCGGTGAAGTGCACTCTCTCGCGCGAAGAAAGTCTGCGAATGCACGCGAAGCGTCACCCCATCGAAATGACGTACGAGGCGGGCTGCGATGCTGACGGTCGGCTGGTCGCGCTTCGGGTTCGCGCCATCGGCGACAGCGGTGCGTATGCAAGTGTGGGGATGAAGGTTCTCGAGCGCATGGCCGGCCACGCCAGCGGACCGTACGAGGTTCCGAACATCGACGTTCGGGCGATTGCGGCCCGCACGAACAACCCGGTGTGCGGAGCGTTTCGGGGTTTCGGCGCGAACCAGGCGCAGTTCGCGATGGAAGGCGTCCTCGACCGTCTCGCCGAGCGCGTTGGCATCACGGGCTGGGAGATCCGAAAGCGAAACGTCATCAAGCCGGGTCGCGTCTGGGGGCCCGGTCAGGTCATGGATGACGGTTGTCTCGGCGCCGAAATCTGCCTTGATGCGGTGAAACCGGTCTACGACGCGGCACGTGCCGACGGGAAGGCCGTCGGAGTCGGACTCGGGCTGAAGAACTCAGGGCTTGGAAACGGCTTCAAGGAAATCACGCGCGCAGTCGTTCGCTTCGATTCTTCCGGAGACATCGAGGTGCGCCATGGCTGGACGGAAATGGGCCAGGGCATCAACACGGTCGCCCTTCAGGTCGCTGTCGAGGAGCTCGGCGTCGACCCGAGCCGTGTCCGCGTCATCGTCGACACGACTCGTGAATTGGGTCTCGGGCAAACCACTGGCTCACGCGGCACGCTCATGGGCGCGGGCGCTGTGCGAGAGGCGTGCATTGCGGCAAGGGATGCCGGATGTACGCGTGATGTCGACCATGTCGGCGAATACCGCGTCGACTGGACGAACAAACTCGGTGAACCCGGAGTCGAGAACCCGATCATCCACTCGACATTCGGCTACGCGGCGCAGGTTGTCATCGCCGATCGTGAGACGGGCAAAATCGAACGCATTCTCGCGGCGCACGATGTCGGTCGCGCGGTGAACCCGACCCTGTGTGAGGGCCAGATCGAGGGCAGTGTGCACATGGGATTGGGTTACGCACTCACCGAGGACTTCCCTTCCGACCCCGACACCGCATTCCCCACGAACATGACCCTGCGTTCCCTCGGCATCCTTCGCGCGAAGGACGTGCCGGCGATCGACGTGGTTCTCGTCGAGTCACCCCAGCCCAACTCCCCCTACGGAATCAAGGGCGTCGGTGAGATCGGTCTCGTTCCGACCGCAGGTGCGGTCGCGGCTGCTTTGTACGAAGTCGATGGCGTTCGCCGTAACCGGTTGCCGATGCGCCGCGACAACGCGACGGACGGCGACTGATGGGTGGCGTCACCGGTGGGCTCGTGTGCGCCCACCATCATCTCTACAGTGCTCTGGCACGCGGGATGCCGGCACCGCCCAAACCCCCGACGGATTTTCTCTCCGTCCTGCAGCAGGTGTGGTGGCGACTCGATGCTGCCCTCGACAACGAAATCATTTACTGGTCGGCAGCCCTCGGCGCTGCCGAGGCGGTGATGGCAGGAACGACAACGATCATCGACCATCACGAATCCCCAATGTCCATCGAAGGCTCGCTCGACGCGATCGCCGACGGTTGCGCGCTCGTCGGAGTCCGCGTCATTCCCAGCTACGGGGTCACGGATCGCTGGTCTGACAAGGGTCGTCTCGTCGAAGTTGCCCGCAGCGACAAGATGTCCGACGGAGCCCGCCGCGGTCTCGATGAATGCGAGCGCTTCATCGGATCCGGACGGCCTGGAATGGTCGGTATCCATGCGTCCTTCACGTGCGGCGACGAGACCTTGGATGCGGCAGCCGACCTGGCCCACCGACTCGGCGTCGGTGTCCACGTTCACGTGGCCGAAGGACCCGATGATTCCGATGCCGCCGCGCGTCTGGGAAAACTCGCACGAGACAAC
>JBEAPO010000114.1:0-31298 GCA_041164425.1 Actinomycetota bacterium | reverse complement strand
CACCGAGGTTTCGAAGGTGCCGTCGGCGCCGATCCACATCGCACCACCACCGCTGATACCGGCGATGTTGATTGCGATCGAGGCGTACATACCCGCCTGACCCGGCTCATTCGAGATGCGGAAGTCACCGCGACCACCACCAATACCCGCGGCGCCAAGGCTGGCGCTGCCCCACATTGTGAAGCGAGTAGACGCGCCGGACTTGTAGAAGTTGCCACCGAAGCCGACGTTGATCGCACCCATCACGTTGATGGTCGAGCTCATCGAGAAGGCCCAATTGCTGCCTTGCTTCGATCCGCTGACGTACACCGTCGAGTTGAATGCGACGAGGTTGAGCCAGCCCGATCCGTTGAACGAGAAGTTCCCGTTCGAATCGAACGAACCTGCGACGTTCAGCGTTCCGCCGACGTCACCCGAACCGATGGCGAACGATGCGCTGAAGTCGGCGTAGAAGAGACTTCCCACCTTGCCCAGTGCGATCGAACCACCCGCGGAGAATCCGCCGAGATTGAGGCTGACGTTGGTGGCCGCGATACGGAAGTCTCCGGCCTGCGCCGTGACCTGGTTGCCGTTGCGGTCACCGACTGTGACACCGGCCGCGGGAGACCACACCATCTGGCCGTTCACCTGGGCGGAGAAGACTCCGCCGATGGCGACCGTACCGGTGATGTTCACCTGGTTGGCGTTCAAGAATCCGGTGACGCGACCGAGCTGGTACGAGGCGACCGAACCGGTTGCATCGAATGCGATGTTCGGGGCCTGGCCCTTTGTGTAGGCGACGTTGAACGTTCCGTCGATCGTCACCACGCCGACGGTGCGGCGCGCCTGGATCGTCGCGGCGATGGACTGGAACTGGTAGTTCGCCATCTGAACGTTGACGTCGATCTTGCTCGGGCTGCCCAGCATCGTGAAGTCACCGCTGGCGATGATGCTCGCGGTTCCCTTCGCCGGCTTCAGGCTCATGTTGACAGCGGCCGATTTGATTTCGATGAACGACGGGACGATCACCAGGTTGGAAATGCTTCCCGTCATGTCGAGGTACGGACCATCGGAAGTGTTGATGCCCGCCTTACCGGCGACTGCCACCTTCGTGTTGCCGATGGTGATACCACCCGCAAAGGCGACGTAGTTGTCGGTCGGCGACACCTTGATCGCGATGACCGTGTCATCTAGCTGTACCGGACCGGCCTTGAATCCACCCACCGCGAGGCTCGCCTCGAGTGAGAATGGATCGGTACCGATCTTGGCGCGGACGTTCACCGGCGTACCGAGGATGGTGCCGCTGAAGCCGACCGACACACCCGGGTCGAGAGTGACGTTGCCGACCGTGCAGCCCAGCGGCGCGATGGTGAGATCCATGTAGGTGGAGGTGAGAACACCGCCGCCCACGCTGATCACCTTGGCCGTGCCGGCCGAGATCGTGCGGTTGTCGGCACCGAGAGTGCCCGCCTGGAACGAGAAGCACGGCTTGCTGATGTCGAGGTTCGCCACGAGGCGAACCGCGACGCCGGCGTCCATGCCGAGCGGTCCACGCCACGCCGCCGGTAGCTGTGCGTTGGCAGCAATGCCGATGATCGGAAGCGGAATGCCGATCGGCGAGGTGTAGGTGAAGCCGATCGAGACGGCTGCTTCGGTAAGGGTGAAGCCCGAGATACCGAAAGCGTTGTTCCACGCGAACGCATTGCCCGTGGCCGGGTCCTTACCGAGGCTGGCCGACAGCGTGAAGCTGGTCGTCGACACCGTGCCGCGCACTTCGAACGGAACCGGCGTCGAGTTCGAACCGGTCTTCAGTTCGAAGTTGCCGATAAGGCTCATCGCCGGCGACGGCGAACCCGAGATTTCGAAGCCGAGCGCCGTGAAGCGCATCGACACCGCACTGGTGTTCATGATGTACCAGTTGTCGGGGGTCGGCAGCATGATCTGCATCGTCGGCAACTTGCCGCCGGCGAGATCCTTCAGGTTGATGGTGACCGGAACCGACATGAGACTCGGTTGCTTCAGGAAGTCACGCAACCACTGCGGCACCGAGAAGCCCGCGGCGAGAACCGGGGCGTTCTTCGGCAGGTTCAACTTGCCGAGCGTCGGAGCGCTGGGCAGGGTGAAGTTTGTGAGCGCGTAGGTCGAGTAGACGAACTGCGTTGCAGTCAGAGTCGGGCCACCCGGGATCGGCGTCCAGTCGTTCAGACCACCGGCCACGACGACACCCGACGAACTGAACGTCGCGCTGAGCGTGAGGGTGGTACCGAGAATGCTGGTCGAACCGGAGACCGAGGCCGAGACGCCATTGGCCTTCGAGTAGGCCAATGAAAGCGCCGGCTTCGAAATGACGACGCCGGTGGTGATCGTGATGTCAGGGAAAGTGGCGGTCAGGTTCGAGCCTGTCGTACCGAACGTACCGCTGACCACTGCGGGTCCCTGGAAGCCGTTGCCAACATCGACGAACACCTTGCCCGTCGCATTGAAGGCAATGACACAGGCCGAGCCGACCGTGCAAGTCGATGTGATCGACGCGCCCGGCTCGGACACTTTCACGCCGGGGAACGGCACATAGTCAGAGGACGACTTGATCGCGATGCTCAGCGTCTTGGTGTTGCCACTGCGCGACATCGAACCAGTGATGCCGTTGAGCGGAATCGTGAGACCCGCGAAAGGCGTCCAGGACGACGTCTTGCCGGCAGCGGTTGCGACGCTGAACGAGTAGTCGGTGGCGCTGTTGTAGGTGAGCGCGAAGCCGAGCGAAATCGGGTCGGTCGACGTGGAGAAGGTGAGACCACCCGTTCCGTTGACGACGACGCTGCCGGTTGCGTTGCTGAGCGCCATGTCGAGGCTGTCGATCTTGACTCCATCGACGACCGTGACAGGCGACTTGACCTTTGCGTTCAGCGAGTACTGCAGCGAGGCACCGGTTGCAGCGCGCGAGACGCTTCCCGAAACATCGACCGCACTCGTGGCGTACGAAGCCGCCATGGAGAATGCACCCGTCGAAAGGTTCATGTCACCCGCGATGCTGACCGCACCGAACGTGACGTTCGTGCCGCCGGTGAGTTGCTTGATCGCATCGGGCATCGGCATCGACAGATTGATCTTCGGCGCACCGACGTTCAGGTTGACCGCCGACAGGGTCAGGTTCGGAACCTTGGGCGTGAACGAGACGCTGCCCGGAGCCTTCAGGAGCCATGCGAACTGGCCGCCGTCGAAGCCGACGTCGGAGTTCGGGAACTTGAAGGCCGGGAAGTCACCGACGAGCAACACTCCAGCCGAGCTGAAAGTCATCGATCCGCCGACAGTCGCGCCGAAGAGGACGAAGTTGCCCGACAGCTTCGCCGACGACTTATCGGTGCTCGACTTGGCCGGGATGGTGAGCGTCAGCGTCGGAGCAACAAGCTTGATGTCCGAAGCGAACGTCAGGTCGTTGAACTTGGCCGAGAAGGCGAAGCCCTTCGCGTCGAGGTTGCCCTCGATCGCTGCGCTGCTGAGAGCGCTGATACCGAGGTCGAAGCCCAATGTGCCCTTCACGTTGAACGTGGGTACACATGTGGCGCCGGTGGCGCAGGTGAGCGCGGCCTTGGCCGAGACTCCCGAGACGCTGAGGCCGCTGACCGGCTTCCATGTTGCCGACGACGAAAGGTCGACGTTCAACGTGGTGCCCGTTGCGTTGCGGGTGAAGGTTCCCGTGGCCGCACCGAGGCTGAGGGCGTCGCCGCCATTGACCGTGAACGACGGGTTCGTCGCCCCGACCGACAGCGTGAGGCTGAAGTCGGTCGACGAGTTGTACGTGAGTGCACCGTTGACGGAGAGAACCGTCGAATCGGGCAGGGTCACGTCGACTCCGCCGGTACCGGCGAACTTCGGCGCTGCTCCCGCGGTGGCGTTACCGAACGTGAAGTCGAGCGTGGTCACCTTGACCGAGCTGTTCAACGTGATCGGCTTCTTCACCTTGCCGGCGAGCGAGTACTTGTAGCCCTGACCGGTGCCTTCGCGACCGATCGAACCACTGACATCGATCGTGTCGGTCGACAGCGCGGCGGCGAGGTTGAACTTGCCGGTCGTGAAGTCGACGTCACCGTCGAGAAGGATGTCGGACACACCCGACAACGTCGTGGTGGCGAAGTCGGTGATCTCCTTCGGCATTGCGATGGCGGCGTTGAGACGCGGGACCTTCGGGGTGAGTGTGATCGCCTTCAGGTTCGGCATCGAAGGCACCTTCGGGGTGATCGAGATTGCGCCCGAAGCCCAGCTGAGCTGGCCCGGCTTGAAGACCGGACCGCTCGCGCCGAACGGCGCGATCTCGGGCAGGTCGGCCGTGAGGACGATTCCTGCCTTCGAGAACGAGGCCGACGCGGTGACAGTCTTTTCGAAGGCAGTCATGGAGCCGGACAACGTGGTGATCGTGGTCGCGTTCGCGCTGCCCATGTTGGTCGACTTCACCGTGAGCGACGCCGAGGTGAGCTCGAGGCCTGCGACTACCGGGATCTTGCCGATCGAGGCGGTGAAGTCGGCCGACTTGGTGTCGAGATCGAATGTGCCGGTGAGGGCACCCGTCGTTGCGGTCGAACCCAGCGTCACTTCGGCGTTCGCCGTGACATCGATCTTCGCCGAGCAAGCGGCGCCGTCGGCGCACGTTGCAGTGGCCGTCACGGTCGGGGCGATGAACTTGAGTCCGGTGAACGGCGTGGTGTCACTACCGACGACCGTGAAGTTCATGTTCTTCGCACCATTCGTCACGACGTACGTACCCGAGGCACTGGCGAGCGGAATGCTCACGTCGGCTGCCGGCTTCCACGTGCCACCCGAAGTCGCAGCGGTGAGCGACACCGTGTGGTTCTTCGCGTCGGTGTAGGTGACGCTCGCGGTGACCGCGAGTGCGGTGTCACCCTCGCCGATGCTGACCGAGCCCGAACCGGTGACGACACCGGTCTCGTCGATGCCCGCGGAGAGGTTCGTCAACGTGACCTTGTTGGCCAGGGCGACGGAACCTGTGAGCGAGCCCGACAGCGCGACCTTCGCCTTGCCGGTCGCCTCGGTCTTGCGGACCGAGCCGGCGAAGTCAACCGTCGCGCCGAAGAGGTCGACGGCGTTGGTCATGCTGGCTTCGAGTGCGTAAGTACCGGTGGTCGACAGCGCGCCATAAACGCGTGCCGTCGGAACTTTGCCGTTCTTCTCGGCCGCGGTGGCCTTGGCATCGAGGCTGATCGCCTTGTTGCCTTCGGCGTCGACGCTGAAGCGTGCCGTCACGTCGGGCGTGAAGCCCGCGGGAAGCTTGAGGAACGGCATCGAACCCGAGACGATCTCACCTTCGAAGGCACCGACCGCGACCGATGCGCGGGAGAACGGTACGAAGAGGCCGACGGGGTCGGATGCGGCGATCGCAAACTGCGGCGAACCCCAGTCCGATGGGCCGATGAAGCGCGCCGAACGGATGGTGAGACCCGAGGCCGCAACGGTTCCGGATGCGCCGGACACCGCGAAGTATCCGCCGATCGAGAACCCGGCGTTCGAGAACGTGACCTTCGCATTTTCGGTGCACGACGACGAGCTGACCGCGAACTGATCGAGGTTGATTCCGCTCAGGCCGATGGTGTTCAGCAGGTCGCTGATCTTCGTCACCGTCTTGGTGCTCACGGCCTCGATGAAGTTGCACAACGGAGTCGGAGCGCCGCTCGGGGCCAACTGCAACACCACCTGGTCGGATGCCGAGGCGCCCGATGAGTCGGTGGCGGTGACCATGAGCGTGGCCGTTCCGGTGGCCGCCGTGGCCGCAACCGTGAGAGCCGCGGTGTTCGCGTTCTGCAGGGTCAGTGACGTGCCGCCGACCTGCGTCCACACGTACGAGATGGTGCCCGTGCCCGCAGCGGTTGCGTTCAGGACGTAGTTGCTGGCGGTGTCGACGACGATCGGTCCGTCACCCTCGGTGATGGTGGCCGACAAGCCTGGCGTGCCGCCCGTGCCGACGACGATCGAAACCGTATCGGTGGCCTTCAGGCCGCGCGAGTCGGTCGCGGTGACACGCAACGACAGCGTGACGTTTGCATTCGGTGCGGTGAACGACACCGACGCAGCGTTGGTGGTGGCCGAAGCCAACACCGACGGCGAGGGGCCGGCCGCCTGGGTCCATGCGTAGGTGATCGCGCCGACACCCGATGCGAACGCTGACAGCGAAACCGCTGCACCTTGCGCCACGGTCGTGGTGCCGAAGACGTTGCCGTTCACGGTGACGCCGGTGTCACCCGAGGTCGTGTAGGCGGTGTCGCCCGTTCCGGTGGTCGGTGCGACGTTGTTGAACGCGCGAACCGATGCCGAGTTCTGGGCGGGGACGCGTCGAATGACCGACGAGCCGCTGCCGCTCGATGCCTTGCCGGCGGGTCCGTCGGCGGTGGGCAGCGGAACGACGTTGACCGAAACGCGAGTGGATCCGGTTGCGCCGGCTTCTGTTGCGGTGACCTCGAAGACGAGCGTCGTTGCAGCGGTGACCTTCGGCGTGACGAGCGTTGCGGTCGGGCCAGTCGATGGCTGATCATTCAGCCACTTCGCTGCCGGCGCAACGGCCTTGCACTCACCCTTCGATGCCTTCACTTCAGCGTCGGTGGTACACAGCTGCTTCCATGTGAATGCCGCGCCGGTGGCGTTGCCCTCGGTGGAGAGCAAAATCGTCGAGGCAATGCGGTTGCCCTTTGCATCAATGATCTGGTCGACGACTTCGCCCGGTCCCTTGACCGAGAAGTCGATCGCCGGACGCATTTCCACGGGAAGGTTCGAGATTCGGGTCGAACCGACACCACGGTCGGTCGCGACGAGCGATGCCGCACGCAGCGTCAGCGACTTCTTCGCCGACGCGAGCGAGTCGTACTTGATGCTGACCGTCGGCGATTCCTCGCCCGACTTCAGCACGGCGCTGCGCGAGCAGACCGTGAAACCGGCCGCAATCATTCCGCCGACGCGCACGCACTTCCAGCCCTGGCCCTCGACGCCGGTGATACGACCGTTCTTGATGCCGGGAACGATGACGTACTGCGCGGTCGCATCGGCGTTGCCGCCGTTCTTCACACTGAGGGTCGCAACGGCGTTACCGCCGGGGCGCGGGCCCGCCGGGGCGATGAACGACGGAACGAGCTCGGGCTTGTACTCGATGATCGAAACGCTCATGCCGAAACGCGCGACGGGGGCGTCGGCCTTTTCGGGCATCGACGCGAACACCGGCCACTCGGGGGTTCCGACCTTTGCCTTGTTCGAGGCACGAGCCGTCACGTTGAGCGCGGGCGTGCGCGAACCGGGTGCCATGTCGCTGGCGAGTTTCATCTCACAACGAACGGCTGGCCCCGACTTCGGAGCCGTCACCGTAGGTGCGGCCGAGGTCGGGGGAACCGTTGTCGGTCCTTCCACGGCATCCGCTGCTGCAGCGGCTGCAGCAGGAACTTCGACGCTGGGCTGTGTGCCGGTTCCGGCGACACAGGTCCACTTACCTGCGACGGGGGTGAGAGTCTGCGAGTCGAGCTTGGCCTTGTAGCCAACGACCTTCGGGAACGAAGTTCCGGAGAGAATCACGGTGTCACTGACGTACTGCTCGATGCGGACCACGGTTCCGGCCGGCATGGCCTTCGCACCGAGGTTTTCGACTGCGAACGAGTAGGTCGAGTCCTTGCCAATCATGATCGGCGTGGCCGACCCGTCGGTGATTGCCTGCGTCGCACCCTTTTCGTCGGCGCGCGAAAACACGATGCCGGGCATCGCTGCCGGCAGCGGCTGAACGAGCAACGTGTGCGAGACCGAGTTGCCGGCCTTGTACTTGTCGGCCTCGTTGTCGGCGCTGATGGTTGCGATCACCTGCGCGGCGCCGTCTTCGGTTTCTTCCGTGGCGGCGATCTCCATGCCTACGATCTCGGCCGAGTCGCCATCGAGTTCGGCCTTCACACATTTCTGCGCTGTGGCGCCCTCACCGGCTGCCGGGTCGGGATCGGTGGCGGAGCATGTCCAGCCCTCGGCATCGGTCTTCAGACCCTTGAAGACCATTCCCTTGCGAGTGCTGAACACGATCGTGGTGTTCTCGGCCGGGCCGTAGGCCGAACGGACGTTGGCATCGACGATCACCGAACCGGGAGCGCTGATGCTGCTGTTGCCATCGCGAGGAGACAAACGAACCGACACATCGGGTTCGGGAGCGGGAACGACGCTGACGGAGGCCTGGCCACCGGCTTCGATCGGGTTGTCATCGATGAGTGCCTTCGAGATCGACTCGACCTCCCAGATCACGGGCTTCTCGGTGACCTTCGCGGACTTCGAGACGCGACCCTCGAGTGTGAGCGTGTCGGAGAACGTGCTGGGCGGCAGATCCGCACCCTTGTGTGTGCACACACTCGGTGCCGACGGGTTGTCACAGGTCCAACCCTCGCCACTCACCTTCACCTGGGTGATGCCGAGGTCCTTTGGCAACACGTTGCGGAAAGTGAAGTCACCCGATTGTGTTTCGGTTCCGGTGGGCAGCAGGCGCATGTCGGCCTTGAACTTGCCGCCGGGATACACGCGGCCGACGACTTTGACGTCGACCCACACACTGGCGATGACGGTCTTGTCGTCGCCCACGGCGGAGCCAACCGAGACACCCGCATCGGGGTCGGGGCCGAGCAACTGAACGATTGCTTCGTCGTTCTTGCGGTCGATGTCGTCCGACGCGTCGGCCTTGAACACGATGTGCGGCCACGCAACAAGAAGCTCCTTCGCACCTTCGAGGTCACCGGCCTTGGTCTTGTCGGCGACGTCGGTCACGAGCGAGTCGGGCGGAAGTGGGAACGCGGCGTCGGGTCCAATACTGAACTGCAGGTCGGCGCTCGCGTTACTACCGGGAGGCAAGAGAGCGTTCTTCGTGCCGTCTGCCGTCTTCTCGGTGTAGGTACACGTCGTGGCCGAGCACACCCAACCGATGTCACCGACGGCTGAATCTGCCGTGATCTCGGGCGACGCCGAGTTGAAGGTGACTGTGGCCGGCAGGTTCGACATCGTGAACTTGATCGGCGACTTTTCACCCGCATACGCGGTACCGATGTTCGTGATGTAGGTCAAGCCCATGTAGAGCTGATTCGGCAATGCAGGGCCGACCAGCTGTGCCGACGAGATGAGGTCAACACCCGTGTTGGCGCTGCCGGTCTCACCGGCGGGGAGCTCGGTCTTCACTTCGCCCTCGTTCGACGGTGGCTGGTCGATGTTGTCGACCTTCGCGCCCTCGGGGAGGACCGGGGCAAGCTCGGTGTTCGTCAGACCGGGAATGGTGGTGGTGGTCGTACCGTCAGAGGACGGTGCCGTTGTCGTGGTGGTGTCGCCGGTCGTCGTCGTGGTGGTGTCGCCGGTCGTCGTCGTGGTTTCACCGACCGTCGTGGTCGTCGAGTCATTCGGTGCGCTCGCGCCGATCGGCGTGGCGTCGACCACGATCAACGTGGCTACGAGAGAAAGGGCGATGCCCTTGCGGAACGTGTGACGGGTGATCGATTTCATTGCGCACATCCTGTCGAAGCGAATCCGGTGAGAGCTCGGGCGGTGCCCGTTGTTGCGAAGACCGGGCGGTACTGCGGCAGCGCGATTGCCACCCGGTCGAGCGAGGCGCGCTGACGGATCAGCGCGGTGGTGTCGGCGTTGGCGCCCTTCAGTTTCGAACTGAGATCAGCTACCGAAAGCTTCGGGCCGCCGTTCTGAAGTGCCGAGACACAGTCGGCGGTCGACCACACCTGGTTCTTCCAGCGAAGTTCGGCGATTCCCGATGTCACGTTGAAACAGGTCGA
Organism: Actinomycetota bacterium; assembly: GCA_041164425.1. Classification (GTDB taxonomy): domain Bacteria; phylum Actinomycetota; class Acidimicrobiia; order Acidimicrobiales; family Ilumatobacteraceae; genus F1-20-MAGs119. Next base: position 21,531 of record JBEAPO010000114.1, on the reverse strand, counting down.
GGCGGTCGCACCCGTGCAGCCGAGCACGAGGTCGCGCATCGAGTTGCCCGTCGCCGCGGCATCGACGTTGGTCGGGTCACCGACGACGAACTCGGCGCCCCAGCCGTTGCCGAGGAACGAGCCGACGCCCACAGCCGCGGGGTCGTAGCCGCGCACCGAGGTGATGCCCGAACCGTCGAGCTTCGCGGCGAGGACTGCCTTGATGGCTTTCTTCACGCCCGTCGAGACGAACGCGCAGTTGTCACACGGAACGGTCTTCGAGCCGACCGTGAGATTCCAGCGCAGCGTCATCGGGGTCGTGGTTCCGACCCATTCGGCGCTGGCGACAGTGAGCGTGCCCGACGCGTCGGTGCGGTAGGTGGTGCTGACGGTGCGTGCCGCGTTTCCGGTCACCGACGCTTCAGCGGGGAGAACCGGACGAGGCGAGCCGAGCGCATTGTTCGGCGCGAGGTAGGTCGGTGCGAAGTTGCCCGGATCGCTGACCTTGGTCTGCGACGGCACCGCGATCGTGGTCGTCGGCGCCGCGGCAACGGTCGTGGTTGCGGCGACCGTCGTTGCCGTGGCCGCCGTCGTCGCGGGGGCCACCGTGGTTGCACCCGCGACGGTTGTGGCCGTGGCGACTGTCGTGGTGGGCAACGCCGCGTTCTTCACCCGTGCAGTCGTGGTTGCGGTTTCACCTTCCGATGAACCCGAGCCACCGCACGCGGCAAGCAGCGCGGCCGCGATGGTGGCCGCGATGAGGGACCTTCTGTGTGTCATTTTCATCCTTCGCAGTTCTTTGCGACGAAGTCGTCGATTGTCTTGGAAGCTGTTTCGATCTCATCGGTTGCGAGTTGCTCGACAACCTGGTTGAAGTTCTCGAGCGTGGGATCGCTAGCAAGCGAGTCGGCCATCGATGTCGCGGCCTGTGCGATTGCAGCGGATGCTTCACTCACTTCGTCCGGCGCGGTCGCCGCAAGTTCCATGAGTGCGTCGGCGCGGTCTTTCATCTCGGCGGCAACTTCCTCGACTTGCGCATCATCGGCAAGGTCGGTCGCGTTGATGCCCTCATCGGCAGCGGCTTTGCAGAACGCGGCGAGTTTCACTGCGGGGTCTTCGGCAACGGTGTCGGCCGTTTCTTCGACGGTGTCCGCTGTCGTCGTGTCGCCCGATTCTGAATCGGAACCACCGCACGCACCGAGCGCGACGGCGCCCACAAAAACGAGCGCACAAAAAATTCCTCTACGTCGACCAACGCTCACCGATGCCCCCTTGTCTGGACTTGCCCCTCTTGGGTTGAAGGGCAAGGTAATGCGAATCTCCATTATTGACCAGTCAGGTGACAGAACTTTCAATCGGCGTTTTCCGGGCGTCTACCCGGCGCGAGCCGTCAGCCGGCGAGGGCGGCGAGTCGGGCCTCGATTTCTGCCCCGGACGGGGCGCCGATCACAACTTCACGATCGCCCGCCGCGCTTTGGAAAACCCACGCGGGCTGACCCGAAACGCGGAACGAGGCAAAAATCGACCCGTCGGTGTCGTGGACGTTGGAAAACGTGAGGCCGTGACGATCGATGAATCCTTCGACGTCGGACGGTGAGCCATTCCAGGCGACTCCCACGATCGTGACCTTGCCGGCCCACTTCTTGCTGGCCTCCTCGACCGAGGGGGCTTCACCGTTGCAGGTGCCTCAATAGGGTGCCCAGAACCAGAAGGCCACGGGCGCACCGACGTAGCGCGAGCCGAAATCGATTTCCTCGACGGTGGTCGATGGACCCGCAGCCGAAGAGGCGCTGCCGGCAGAGCCGATGGATGAATCGGGATCGACCGTTTCGGCCGCGGCAGTTTCAGGAGTGACCGTTACGGCGTCGCCTTCTGCGCATGCGGACGAGACGAGAACCGCGGACCCGAGGAGGAGAAGTCGAACGACGCGTTTCACGAACCGCGGCGCTCCTGTAGAAGCGCCGTGACGACCTTGCCGTCGGCCTTGCCCTTGCTGGCCTTCATGATCGAACCGACCAACGCGCCCGCAGCCTTTTCTTCTCCCGCGCAGTATTTCGCCCATGCATCGGGCTGTGCCGCGATGGCATCGTCGACGAACTTCGCGATGGCCGACGTGTCGAGTGCTTCGAATCCCCTCGCAACGGCGATCGCAGCGGGGTCTCCCCCGCCTGCGGCGAGCATGTCGCCGAGCACGGTCTTCGCCTGCGTTGCGGTGATCTTCCCCTCGCGTTCGAGCACGGTGAGTGCCGCAAGGTCCTTCGCCGGAAGTCGTGGAGAGTCCCCCTCGTCGGCGAACGCTTGCTGCACCCACACGAGCGCGCGCGCTGCCTCACCACCCGCATCGACGACTGCCTTCACGTAGTTGTCCTGTCCGCGTTCGACGACGACCGAAACGGCTTCGCCTTCGGCATCGGCACCGGTCAGTGCAGCAAGCGCAGCGCGCCGTGCGGCGGGCAATGCCGGCAACGCTGCACGCACGCGTTCGACCCACGCAGCGTCGGGGGCCAGCGGCACGAGGTCGGGCTCGAGGAAGTAGCGGTAGTCGTCGGCGTCTTCCTTCGTGCGCAGAGTGTGCGTGCGGCCTTCGGTGTCGTCCCAGTGACGCGTCTCCTGGCGAATCGACCCGCCGGTTTCGAGGAGGTCGACCTGACGACGGGCCTCGTATTCGATCGCACGGCCGAGTGCACGCACGGAGTTCACATTCTTGATTTCGCAACGCGTTCCGAGTGGTTCGCCGTAACGGCGAACCGACACGTTTGCATCGCAGCGCATCGAACCCTCTTCCATCTTCGCATCACTCGCCCCGATGGCGACGAGGATCGCGCGCAGTTCGTTGACATACTGACGCGCTTGTTCGGGCGTGCGGATGTCGGGACGCGAAACGATCTCGACCAGTGGGACGCCCGCACGGTTGAAGTCGATGAGCGAATACTCACTGCCGTGGATGCGGCCGCTCGCGCCGCCGAAGTGGGTCGACTTGCCCGTGTCCTCTTCGAGGTGGGCGCGTTCGACGTCGATGCGCACGTCTCCCGGCAACATCAGGTGACCGTCGACGTTCAGCGGCTGGTCGTACTGGCTGATTTGATAGGCCTTCGGCAGGTCGGGGTAGAAGTAGTTCTTGCGGTGGAACGTGCACGGCTGCACGCGACAGTTCAATGCAAGACCGATGCGCATCGCCAGTTCGACTGCGTGCTCGTTCAACACCGGCAGCGCGCCGGGAAGACCCAGCGTCACCGGATCGATGTTGGTGTTTGGTTCGTCGCCGAATCGGTTGGGCGACGAACTGAACAACTTCGTCTTGGTCGCGAGTTCGACGTGGACCTCGAGACCGACGACGAGTTCCCAGCCGTCGGGCAGCCCGTTGTCGAGATTCGTTTGCGCGCTCATACCGCACGCTCGAGTTCTGCTGCCACGCGGAACATCGTCGCCTCACTCAGGGTCGGCGCGAGCACCTGCACACCGACTGGCATGTCGTCCTGGCCGGTTCCGAACGGCACGCTCATCGCCGGATGACCCGCGAGGTTCGTCGGGATCGTGAAGATGTCGCACAGATACATCGCCAGCGGATCATCGGTCTTCGACCCGAATCGGAAGGCGACGGACGGCGAAGTCGGCGTGAGGATGACGTCGGCATCGGCGTACGCACGAGCGAAGTCGTCGGCGATGAGACGCCGAACCTTCAGCGCCTTGCCGTAATACGCGTCGTAATAACCGGCGGACAGCGCGTAGGTACCGAGCATGATGCGTCGCTTCACTTCTTCGCCGAAACCGGCTTCGCGTGTGTCGGCGTACATCGTGTTGATGTCACCCGCGGCAACACGTTTGCCGTAGCGCACGCCGTCATAGCGAGCGAGGTTGCTGCTCGCCTCGGCGGGAGCGATCAGGTAATAAGCGGTGAGAGCGAACGAAAGCGACGGCAGCTTCACATCGACGATGGTCGCGCCGGCCTTCGCCAGTGCATCGAATGCAACGTCGAGCCGCGCAAGAACGTCGGGGTCCGCACCCTTCGGCAGATCGGAGACGCGTCCGATGCGCAGTCCTTTCACGCCGACGCCGAGCACCCCGACGAGGTCGGGCGCAGGTTGCGGAATGCTGGTCGAATCCATCGGGTCGTGCCCCGCAACCACTTCCGTGAGGATCGCGGCGTCTTCGACCGTGTGCGTGAACGGCCCAATCTGGTCGAGGCTGCTCGCAAAAGCAACGAGGCCGTAGCGACTGACGAGACCGTACGTCGGTTTCACGCCGACGAGTCCGCAGAGCGCCGCAGGTTGACGGATGCTTCCGCCCGTGTCGCTGCCGAGACTGCCCGCTGCGAATCCGGCAGCGACTGCCGCGGCGCTTCCTCCGCTGCTGCCACCCGGAACGCGCGAGATGTCGAGGGGGTTGCGCGTCGGCCCGAACGCCGAGTTTTCCGTGCTCGAACCCATCGCGAACTCGTCGAGATTGGTTTTGCCGACGAACACCGCACCCTCGGCGGCGAGTTTGTGTACTGCGGTCGCGTCGTACGGCGGCTTCCAGCCCTCGAGGATGCGCGACGAGCACGTGGTCTCGACGCCACGCGTGCACATGTTGTCCTTCAGTGCAATCGGGACACCGGCAAGACGACCGGGATTCTCACCACGCTTGACACGGTCATCGATGTCTGTAGCGGCGGCGAGCGCGCTTTCACGTATTACGAGGTTGAACGCGTGAACTTCACCTTCACGCGCGTCGATTCGTGCGAGGTGTTGGTCGAGCACACCGCGTGCCGTTGCGCGCCCCGCGGCGACGTCGGACGCAATCGATGCGATGGAGGGAAACTCACTCATGCAGACCACCCGACGGCGGCACGCGGAAGCGACCATCTTCCGCCGCCGGTGCGACCGCAAGCACCTCGTCACGATCGAGGCACGGACGCTCGATGTCGGCACGCATGACGTTGACGAGCGGATAGGGCTGCGTCATCGGCTGCACATCGGCAAGGTCGAGATTGTCGATGTCGGCGAAATGGTCGAGCATGCCGTCGAGTTGGCGCGTGTAGCGCTCGACTTCTTCGGGCGAGACGTTCAGACGCGCGAGGTGCGCGACCTTCGCCACGTCAGCTGCAGTGAGGCGCTGTGACACAGCGGTGGATGCTAACGAGAGACGGGCGAAAAATTCGGGGGTCGCTTTTCGAGGAAGCTCGCCACACCCTCCTTGAAGTCACCGCGGCGCAGGGACTCTTTCATCAATCGAAGGGCCTTCTGCTCGGCATCGTCCAACGTCGAGCCGTAGTCGGCATAGACCTGTTCTTTCATCACGGCCATCGACGTGGGTGACACGTTCGCAGCAAGGTCGGCCGCATACGCAACGGCGTGGTCGAGCAGTTGGTCCGCGGGAAGCACCGCATTCACCATGCCCATGGCATGAGCCTCTTCGGCGAGCACGACGCGTGCTGACAACAACAAGTCGAGAGCGTTCGCGGTGCCGACGAGACGCGGCAGCAACCAACTCATGCCGTACTCGGCGATGAGACCGCGACGGCCGAATGCGGTCGTGAACTTCGCTCCGGCGGCGGCGAATCGAATGTCACACGCGAGCGCCTGGACCATGCCGATTCCCGCGCACGCACCGTTGACCGCGGCGATGACGGGCTTGGGAACTGTCGTCGTGAACGACTGCAGGTGCGAACCCGACGCTGCTTCGGCACTCGGCGCCCCACCCGAATCGCCAATCGACTGCAGCGCGTCCATGTCGGCACCGGCGCAGAATCCCCTTCCTGCTCCCGTGACCACGATTGCGCGCACGGTGTCGTCGTTCGCGCAGTTCTCGAGCAAACCGAAGTAGCGCGCCGACAGTTCGGCGTTCCACGCGTTCATCCGATCGGGCCTGTTGAGAGTGAGAAGTGCGACGCCCGGCGCGGGAGTGTCGTAGAGAACGACGTCGCTGCCGGAAGCGGAGTTACTGCTGGTGCTCATGGGTGGTCACGCTAGACCCCACCCGACGATCAGCCCGAACCTGAATGACGAAAAGGGCGAGAGAGAAGAGGAAGACCACGAGCGACACCCATTGGTTGAGACGCAAGCCTCCGGCCTCGTGGGCACGATCGATGCGCAGACCTTCGATGAAGAACCGCATCGCGGTGTAGCCCGCCGCGTAAAGCCAGAAAACTCGGCCGGGACGTAGCGAGCCGCGTCGATTGACGGCGAGAAGCGCAAGGCACAAGACCGCGCACCACAACGATTCGTAGAGGAAGGTCGGGTGGAACGTGGTGCCGGCATCGAAACCTGCCCCGATCGCCTTCGAGTCGCTGACGCGCAACGCCCACGGCAGGTCGGTCGGTCGGCCGAAGAGTTCTTGGTTGAACCAGTTTCCCCATCGACCGATGGCCTGAGCGGCCGCGATGGCGGGCGCGGCGACGGTCACGACAACCGCGACATCGAGACCGCGACGACGCGCGGCCCACATTCCGACCGGCACGCCGAGTGCGATGCCGCCCCAGATGCCGAGCCCGCCCTGCCAGACCTTGAAGACGTCACCGAAGTCGTCGGAGAAGCGGTCCCAGTCGGTGATCACGTGGTATGCGCGCGCACCGATGACACCCGCGGGTACCGCCCACATCGCCACGGCGCTGAACTCGTCGACCGAGCCGGCGCCACGACGTTCGAGTGCCTTGCCCGCGATGCGCACGGCGACGATCACACCGAGCGCGATCATCAGCCCGTAGGCGTTCAACTTCAACGGCCCGAGTTCAAGTGCGTTCGAAGACGGACTGGGAATCGCCGCGAGAAGCGACACTGATCAAACCCCCGTCATGCGCCGTGCGAACGCGACGGAGCCCGTGAAGATGAGGTCACGGTCGAAGTCCTGAGTGGCGACGTGGAAGCTGCGCTCGAGCATGACGCGCTCGACCGAGCCGCCGTACTCGGATGCGAGGCGGTCGCTTTGCGCAGGATCGACGACGTGGTCGTTCACCGACGTATAGAGAAGGAGTGGGACGCGGGTTGCGGAATACCGCTTCGACAACGGGGAAAGACCGTCTTCCATGAACGACAACAGGGGTCGTACGGGCGTGCCAGGGTAGGCATTTTCGGTGACTTCGGGATCGGCGATGTCGCTGCCGATACCGGGAATTACCTCGGTGCCACCCTCGAGGATGCCGCGGATCGCCGCCATCATCTCGTCGGCGAGCGGGAAAGTCGCCGGGTTCACGCACACGATTCCCTTCGTCTCGGGGTGTTCGGCCGCGAGCCACAGGGTGAGCGCACCACCCATCGACAGGCCCATCACGACGACGTTTTGCGTGCGGGATGCGAGTCGCGCGTATGCGGCGTCGGCATCACGGCACCAGTCGACCCACCGCGTCGGCAGCATGTCGTCGACACACGTACCGTGCCCGGCGAGGCGCGGCATCTCGACATGGAAACCGGCCGCCGCGCAGGCTTCGGCGAGACCACGCATCGACCCGGGGTTGCCGGTGAAACCGTGCACGACCACGACGCCCGCGTCGATCGTTCCTTCGTGTGACCACGCCTCGGCGCCTTCCATGACAGTCGATTCGCTCATCGGCTCAGTGTAGACGCGCACAAGAGGAGCATCGTCCGAGTCGGTGCTGTCTAGCCTCGGACCCGTGGCGCGACGACGAAAGAACACTTTCGATTCATCCGCACTCACCGCTGTCGCTCCGGTCTTCGCACTCCTGCCCGCATGGATTGCCGCGATGAGCCTGATCTGGTTCGTCGCATCCGTTCCGTTCGACATGTCATACGTCGCGTTCATGGTCACGAGTGCGTTGGCTTCGGTGGTCATGTTTCTTCCCTTTACGCAACGCTTGTTCGTGACACGCATGCTCGGCGTTCGATCGCCGACCCGGGACGAACAGCGCAGGCTCGACGCCGCGGCACGAATGGTTCTCGCAGCGGCCCGCACACCGCAGCGCAGATTCGTCTTTGCAGTCGACGAAAGCGACGACCTGAACGCGTTTGCGTGTGGTGGCCACATTCTCGTCGTGAGTTCGTTCGCCATCGACAACCTCGACGATGACGAACTCCTGGGCGTCGTTGCACACGAATTCAGCCACCACCTCGGAGCACACACCGTCGGACTCTCCTTCGCACAATGGTTCAGCCTTCCGGTGCTTGCCTTCGCGCGCCTGGGTGAATTCGTGCGCGGTGCCGCCGCGAAGCCACTGCGACGGCTCGAAGAAAGACGGAGTGCGACGCGGCGGATATCGCAGACGCTCGACCTTGCGCTCAGGGGATTCGCGTGGGTCTTCGGCGCGACGTTGACGACGGCGCAACGATTGAACGAATTCGTCGGCCGTGATGCCGAATTTCATGCCGACCGTCGGGTCGTCGAACTTGGATTCGGTCGGCAATTGTCGCGTGCGCTCACTCACGTGGCCTCGCGCGATGCATCATCGATCGGGCGCGGCAGGCACGAACGCATCTTCTCCTCGCATCCCCCCGCACGCACGCGTATCGCGCGCATCGAGGCCTTGCTGCGATCGCGTTCCCGTTAGCCGCCCACGACACCCAGCGATAACCTGCCGAACGTGGCCGTTTCCCCTGCCGTCACGGCAAGCTCTTCGCCGTTCCTGCGGGCTGCACAAGGACTGCCCGCGTCGCACACACCCATCTGGTTCATGCGTCAGGCCGGCCGAAGCCTTCCCGAATACCGTGCGTTGCGCGGCGAGGGCAGCATCCTCGATGCAATCAAACGGCCCGACCTTGCTGCAGAGTTCACTCTGCAGCCCGTGCGTCGCTACGGCGTCGATGCGGCCGTTCTCTACAGCGACATCGTGGTCTCGTCGCACGCGGTTGGCTTCGGTATCGATGTCGCGCCGGGTACCGGACCCGTCGCCGATCGGCCACTGCGCGCGGCGGCCGACCTCGCACGGTTGCGACCCCTCGATGTGGAAACCGACATGGGTTACGTGCTCGAGACGATCGACCTACTCGTCGAGGAACTGACGGTGCCTCTGCTGGGTTTCGCCGGCGCGCCGTTCACCGTTGCGAGCTACCTCATCGAAGGTCGGCCGAGCCGCACGTACGACCACACGCTCGCAATGATGCGTGAAGAACCGATCTTGTGGGGAAACGTGATGGAGCGTCTCACTCAGCACGCGATCGAACTCGTCGACAAGCAGATTCGTCATGGAGCCCGCGCCTTTCAGATCTTCGACAGTTGGATCGGCGCGCTCGACACCGTCACCTACCGCGCGGCGGTGCTTCCCCACACGCGATCACTCTTTGCGGAACTGCAGCGCCTGCACCCCGACGTTGCGGGAATCCACTTCGGCGTTGGCTGTGCGCATCTTCTCGAGGCGATGCACGAAGCAGGAGCAGCGGTACTCGGCGTCGACCAGACGGTGCGCATCGACGAGGTACGTCGGCGTGTCGGCAGCGATGTCGTCCTTCAGGGCAACCTCGACCCTGCAGCGGTTCTCGCCGGACGTGATGCCGCAATCGCCGCAACCGACGACGTTCTTGCCGCGAACGCCGGTCATCCGGGCCACATTTTCAACCTCGGCCACGGGGTCACTCCACAGTGCGACCCCGATGTCCTCCACGCCGTGGTGCAACACGTACACGAAAGGACCCGACGATGATTTCCGTCGTACTCATGGCCTATGGCACGCCACGGAGCCGCGAAGAGATCCTGCCGTACTACACCGACATTCGTCGCGGTCGTCCGCCGACCGAGGAACTCCTCGCCGAACTCACGGCGCGCTACGAGGCGATCGGTGGACTCTCCCCGCTCGCGGCACTCACCGAAGCACAACGCGATGCAATCCAGCGGGCACTCGACACGGAGGTGCCGGGACGCTTCCGGGTGTCGCTCGGCTTGAAGCATGCGCACCCCATGATCGAAGAAGCGATCGCGGACGTGGCGGCGGCCGGCGCCGAGAAGATTGTCGGTCTCGTTCTTGCACCGCACTTCTCGAGCTACAGCATCGGCCAGTACGTCGGGCGCGCCACCACCGCAGCCGAGCCCCACGGCATCGACGTGGTGGGTATCGAATCGTGGGCGACGGAGCCCGCCTTCGTCGAGTTCCTCGCGGCCGACATGCGCGAGCGACTCGCAAAGATGCCATCGAAAACGAAGGTCCTCTTCACGGCACATTCCCTTCCACAGCGCATCATCGATGGAGGCGACCCGTATCCGCAGGAACTGCGTTCGACCGCGGTCGCGGTCGCTTCGGCACTCGGCCTTCGCGAACACGACCAGTGGGAAATTGCCTGGCAGTCGGCAGGACGCACTCCCGAGCCGTGGATTGGCCCCGACATTCTTGAGGCCATCGATGCACTCGCCGCTTCCGACAACCCACCTGACGGCGTGCTGGTGTGTGCGTGCGGCTTCGTTGCCGATCACCTCGAAGTTCTCTTCGACCTCGACATCGAAGCGAAGCGACACGCAGAGTCGCGCGGTCTTGTCTTCGACCGCATCGCGTGCGTGAACGACGATGCCCGGGTCATGACCGCACTCGCTCGCCGCGTGGTCGAGGCTGCAGGTTGAATCCGGCCTCTGCGCCGACACGCGTCGTCATCGTCGGCGGCGGTATCACTGGTCTGGCCTGCGCCCACCGGCTGCTCACCCTCGACTCCAACCTTGGAACCAACGTTGAGGTCACGGTTCTCGAGGCAAGCGAGACATTTGGTGGACTCATTCGCACTTCACCCTTTGCAGGTCACGCAGCAGTCGACGAGGCAGCCGATGCCTTTCTCTTGCGTGTTCCCGCGGCGCGCGAACTCGCCGAGGCGGTTGGGCTTGGTGACGCGCTCACCTCGCCGGCGGTCGCCAATGCATCGGTATGGCGCAAACGTCTGCACCCGCTTCCCGAGAGTCTCGTCCTCGGCGTGCCCGCACGCCTCGGGCCACTCGCTTTTTCCCGACTGATAACGACCCGTGGCAAATTTCGTGCCGCGATCGAACCGCTGCTGCCGCGGACGTCGACCGATGCCGATTGTCTCGGCGGTTTCGTACGGAAACGGCTCGGGAACGAAGTCCACGAGATGCTCGTCGACCCGCTCGTCGGCAGCATCTATGCAACAGACACCGATGCGTTCTCCCTTCGTGGCATGCCGCAGTTGCATGAGCTCGCGTCAACGGGTCGCAGTCTCATCATCTCGGCGCGCAAACGTGCAATAGCCGCACCGCAACGCGCCGAGAACCCGGTTTTTGCGGCACCGTTGGGTGGTATGCAGGCCCTCACCGACGCGGTACATGCCGCCATCGTTCGCTCGGGGGCGAAGGTGCTGGTCGGCGCACGGGTCAGCGGAGTGGGCCGCGATGCGAACGGACTCGTCGTGCGTTCATCATTCGGAGAGCACCGGTGTGACCACGTCGTTCTCGCCACCCCGGCACGCCAAACAAGCGAATGGCTCGCCGAGACGGCCCCAAACGCCGCACGGCTTCTCTCGTCATGGGAGCACGCGTCGGTCGTCATGGCGACACTCGCCGTACCTCGGCGTGCCATGCCACGGTCGGCTGCCGGCAGCGGTTACCTCGTACCGAAGCCCGTTCAACGTTTCGTCACCGCCGTCTCGTTCGCCTCACAAAAGTGGGCGCATCTCGACGACGACGCACAAACGATTCTGCGCGTCTCACTGGGTCGCGACGGTATGCCACTGCATCACCACTCCGACGACGAACTGATGTCGTTCGTTCTTGCCGACCTCAAGATGCACCTCGGAGTCGACTTCGACCGATTCGTCGAGCCACGTAACCTACGCCTCACTCGGTGGGTCGAGAGTTTCCCCCAATACCGCCCGCACCACTTTGACCACGTCGACCACGTCGAGTCGCACCTGACGGCCGAGTTGCCCAACGTTCACCTCGCAGGGGCGAGTTACCGAGGAATCGGTGTTCCTGCTTGCATCCAGCAGGCGAACACCACCGCCCTTCGGATCGTCGATCAGATTTCCACGCGCTAAGTACCTTCTTCTTGCCAGAATTGGCACATGACAGCGATGCGACGACACCTCTTGCGTTTCGCTGCGATCGCACTCGTGGCCTGCACCGTCGTCATTGCACCGGGTGGCGCGATGGCCGAACGATCCTCACCCGCCGCGGCACGCGACACAAAGCCGCGACTCGGCCGCGCGGTCGCGACGGTGCGCATTCCCGCGATCAACCTCGACGTGCAGTTGCTCTACGGCATCCACGACGGCGCTCTCGCGCGCGGACTCGGCCTGTGGCCGGGCACCGCGCTTCCCGGCAAGCCCGGCAATGCAGTCGTCGCGGGCCACCGCACCAGCCACGGTGCTCCGATGCGAGACATCGACAAGTTGCGCCTTGGTGACCGCATCTACGTCACCACCGGTGGCAAGAAACAGTCCACACTCGAATACCGCATCACAAAACGCCAGATCGTTCGTCCCAATGCGATGTGGATCACACGACCGACGAAGACGTCAACCATGACCATTTTCGCGTGCCATCCCCCGCATTCGATCGCCTACCGCTACGTGATCTTTGCGAAGTTGGTCGGCCGCCCGATGACCGGCAACGCGTGACCGTTCGCGTGTCACGTTCGGTGACGAAGTCGCTCTTCGCGGGTCTCGTCGTTGCGGCGTCGATGCCGCCGTGGGGTTGGTGGCCACTCGCCTTCCTCGGCATCGCGTGGTTCCACGGCACCAGCCGCACAGCCGAATCACGACGCGGCGCGTTCGCCCTCGGTGCTGTTTTCTGCCTCGGCTGGCTTTTGCCGGCCACAGCGTGGATGTGGTTCATCTCCGCGCCGGGCTGGATCGTCGCCTGCATCCTCTTCGCGGCCCTCCACGGCCTCGCAGAGACCCTTGTTTGGCGCTCCGAACGACACGTCTTGCTGCAACCACTCGCGCATGTGCTCGTCGAGGCGTTGCGGTTTTCATGGCCCTTCGGCGGTGTGCCACTCGCGTCCCTGGCCATCTCGCAGGCGCAGAGCCCCGTCGTTTCTCTCACCCGAGTCGTCGGCGTGATCGGGGTGACCTGGTTCGTATGGCAGACCGCAACCTTTCTGCGCGCCTACAAGCGCGGGGTTGTCCCGATGGTTCTCGCCGCCTTGGTCGTGGTTGCCATCGCACCGACGGGCCGCGCCGTCGACGGTCTTCCCGAAGTGCGCGTGGCCGTCGTGCAAGGTGGTGGGCCTCAGGGCACGCGCGCAATCAACACCGACCCGCGCGTGGTGCACCTGCGCCATCTCGAGGTGATGCGTCGCATCAACGTTGCAGACGAGGTCGACGTCGTCGTGTGGCCGGAGAACGTCATCGATGTCGCAAATTTCTCGGCGTCGACTGAGTTCACGGAAATCGCCCGCGAGGCGAGACGCCTCGGAGTCCCGGTGCTCGTGGGCGTGACGGAGGATGCGGGACCGGGACGTTTCACGAACCGACAGGTCGTGGTGCGTGCGGATGGATCACTCGGCGACGGCTACGACAAGGTGCGACGGGTTCCGTTCGGTGAGTACATCCCGATGCGTGGCGTGTTGCGCGCAATCGGTGCACCGGTAGACCAGGTCCCGACTGATGCCGTAGCGGGCTCGACGAAGGCGTTACTCGAGGTGCCGCTCGGCGGTCCGACGATCAGCGGCGACGACATCCCGACTTTGCGCGTCGCCACTGCGATCTCATGGGAGGTCTTCTTCGCGGGTCGCGTGAACGAAGGCGTCGAGGAAGGTGCGTCGATCGTCATCAACCCCACGAATGGTTCGTCGTACCGTGGAACGATCCTTCAGACGCAACAACTTGCGTCGTCGCGACTGCGAGCAATCGAGTCGGGACGATACGTCGTGCAGGCTGCACCGACCGGATTCTCCGGTTTCATCAGCAGCGGTGGCAAGATCGTGTCGCGCACGCGCATAGGCGAGGCATCTCTCATCGTTTCCGACGTACCGCTGCGCACCGGCCGCACCTGGTACTCGCGCCTCGGTGACGCTCCCGTGATCGTCGCGCTTCTCGGTGCCTTTGCGCTGGTGTCGTACCGCACGCGTCGACGGGGCGGCGAACCTACTCGGCGGTAGCCTCCAGTCCCATGACTGTGGGGGCAGACCCGAACGGGCCGTTGCGGATCGCGTACCTCACCTACAGGGGCAAGCCGCATGTCGGTGGCCAAGGGGTTTACACCCGCCATCTCACGAAGGCACTCGTCGACCTCGGCCACCACGTCGAGGTGTACGGCGGACAGCCCTACCCCGTGCTCGACCCTCGCGTTCCGATGCACCAACTCCCCAGTCTCGACATCTTCAACGACCAGTATCCCGGTCGCTTTCCGGCGTATTGGGAACTGAAGAACTGGCCGAATGTCGTCGAGGCCGCCCAGTTCCTGAAGGGCACGTTCGGCGAACCGAAAGCATTCAGCATGCGCGCACGGCGTGCGTTGAAGTCGCGACTCGGCGACTTCGACATCGTTCACGACAACCAATGTCTTGGTGACGACATCCTGAAGATCGAGAAGATGATCCCGACCATCGTCACCCTTCACCATCCGATCACCCGCGACCGCGCACTCGAACTCAGCCACACGAAGAGTCCCTACAAGCGTTTCGGTATCAGCCGCTGGTATTCGTTCGTGAAGATGCAGGGCAAGGTTGCCTCGAAGATGCCGCGCATCGTCGTGGTGAGCGAGAACTCGATCAAAGACATCCACAACGACATGGGTGTATCGCTCGACCGCATGCGTCTCGTGCCCGTGGGTGTCGACCCCGACCTCTTCAAACCGATCGAAGGTGTCTCTCGTCAGCCGGGACGTCTCATCACGACGGCATCGGCCGACGTCGCACTGAAGGGTCTCTCGTATCTGCTCGAGGCAATGGCCAAACTGCGCACCGAACGCGACGTGCGCCTGACCATCATTGGCAAGCCGAAGCCGGGCAAGAGTGCCGACCTCATCGATTCACTCGGCCTCCGCGACGTGATCGACTTCGTGTCCGGTGTACCCGACGAGCGCATCGTCGAGTTGTACGCGCAGGCCGAACTCGCCGTCGTTCCGAGTCTCTACGAGGGCTTCAGCCTGCCCGCCATCGAGGCGATGTGCACCGGAATCTGCCTCGTTGCAACCGATGGCGGCGCGCTTCCCGAGGTCACGGGAACCGACGGTGAAACAGTGCTGCAGTGCACGGCAGGCGATGTCGACTCACTTGTGGCAGCCCTGAGGCGCGGCCTCGACGATGCCGATCTACGCGCCCGCGTCGGGGCGAACGGCCGTCAACGCGTCGTCGAGCGTTGGAGCTGGCGCCACTGCGCCGAACTCACCGTCGAGCAATACCGCGAGGTCCTCGACATGCCGCACAACCGCGCGCGGAGACGCTGATGCTCACCGTGCGATTCGACAAGTTGGGCCTGACACCGGGAGAGCTGTTTCTCGATGCCGGTGCGGGCTTCGGCCGGCACGCCTACGAAGCCGCACGACTCGGCGCACGTGTCGTGGCGCTCGACTGGGCCGACGACGAAGTCGTCACCACCCGCAACACGTTCGCCGCGATGGCAGCAGCGGGCGAAATAACAACCGACCGGTTCGTTGCATGTCTGCGAGGTGACGCGACGCGTCTTCCCTTCGCCGATGCCACCTTCGACCGCGTCGTCACCTCCGAGGTACTCGAGCACATCCACGCCGACTCCGCTGCGGTGGCCGAACTTCACCGCGTGCTGAAACCGGGTGGCGTTCTTGCGGCCACCGTCCCGACGTGGTTCCCCGAGAAGATCAATTGGATGCTGTCCGACGAGTACCACGCACCGAAGTCACCAGGTGGTCACGTGCGCATTTACTCGGCCACGGAATTGAAGGCGAAACTGCGCACGGCCGGTTTCGACATCGTCGGCCAGCACCACGCGCATGCGCTGCACAGCCCCTACTGGTGGCTGAAGTGCGCCGTTGGGCCGTCGAACAACGACCACCGCGCGGTCGCTGCGTACCGACGTTTTCTCGAGTGGGACATCGTGAAACAGCCGCGAGGCATGAAGGTCGTAGAGCGGGTCCTCAGTCCCGTTCTCGGCAAGAGCTACGTCGTCTACGCGCGACGTCGCGCACTGGTTGGTGCAACGCGATGAAACACGACCTCACTATCGACGGTGTCGTGACGAACGCCGAGCTTCACGCAACGGCAGGTTCGATTGCGCGACTCCAGTTGCCGAACGGGATGATTCCGTGGTTCGACGGCGGCCACTGTGACCCGTGGAACCACGTCGAAGCCGCGATGGCCCTCGACACCATGGGAATGCACGCCGAAGCGCGGCGGGCATACGAATGGCTCGCCGACACACAGCGCAACGACGGTGCATGGCACAACTACTACCTTCCCGATGGCAGCATCGAAGACGAAAAACTCGACACCAACGTCTGCGCCTACATCGCCGCCGGACTGTGGCACCACTGGCTGTGCACGGGTGACCTCTCGACGGTCAAGAATCTCTGGCCCGTCGTCAGTGCCGCACTCGAATGGGTTCTCGCACACCGCCGGGCCGACGGCACCGTGCTCTGGGCCCGCGAAGTCGACGGCACGCCATGGGACTACGCACTGCTCACCGGTTCATCGTCGATCAGGCACTCGTTGCGATGTGGTGCAATGCTCGCCGCTCTCGTCGATGATCACCCCGACCATCTGTTGCGAGCCGCCGACGCGATTGACCACGTCGTGCGCACCAACCTCACGGCGTTCGAGCCCAAGGACAGGTGGGCAATGGACTGGTATTACCCGGTGATGACCGGCGCGATGGAGGGTCCCCAGGCCAAGGACAGGCTCGCGTCGTTGTGGAACACCTTCGCCATGGACGGCCTCGGCATCCGGTGCGTCAGCGACGAACCATGGATCACCGCAGCCGAAACCGCCGAATGCTCACTCGCGCACTCGGCCCTCGGCGACGTCGACACCGCGGTGGCACTTCTCGCATGGACGCGCCCGCACCGATGCGACGACGGCTCGTACCTCACCGGCCTCGTGTATCCCGGGCGCATTGCGTTCCCGGCCGACGAACGCACCGCGTACACCGGCGCCGCGATCATCCTCGCCGCGGACGCGATCACAGGTGCGTCGCCGGGTTCGCGGCTCTTCCGCCACGGCTTTCTCGACCACTGATTGTCAGCGCACGCGGCGCAGGATGCGCAGACTCCCCGTCGCCGACACTTCTTCGAATCGCCCACTCGCGAGCGCAGGAAGATAAATGTCCTCGTAGGGCGGACGACCGCCGTCGATCGGGTCGGGGAAAACGTCGTGGATCGCCAACAAGCCGCCGGCCATCACGTGAGGAGTCCAGTTCACGTAGTCGGCGCGCGCGGGCTCGACGCCGTGCCCGCCATCGATGAACAGAAAGCCAAGCGGTGTGTTCCAGAGTGACGCGACGACGGGCGATTCACCGACCACTCCAACGACTACGTCTTCGAGACCCGCCGCAGCAATGGTCGCGCGAAAGAACGGCAACGTGTCGATACGGCCCGTCGCGGTGTCGACGAGCGTCGGGTCGTGCCATTCCCAGCCAGGTTGGTTCTCTTCGCTTCCCCTGTGATGGTCGACCGCGAACAGCACGGTTCCCAACCGGCGCGCGGCCGCACCCAACCACACGGTCGACCGTCCGCACCACGAACCGACCTCGAGCATCGGCGCGCGCGACACATCACCATGCAACGAACACGCAGCATCATGC
The DNA here is from genome assembly GCA_041164425.1 of Actinomycetota bacterium. Taxonomy (GTDB): domain Bacteria; phylum Actinomycetota; class Acidimicrobiia; order Acidimicrobiales; family Ilumatobacteraceae; genus F1-20-MAGs119. Next base: position 3,976 of record JBEAPO010000114.1, on the reverse strand, counting down.
AGGGCGTCACCCTCGTCGGGTGGCATGAATCCGCGCGCCGCCAACGCGTGGCGGCGCAGTTCCGGATCGATCACCAACCGTCCCAGTGAATGATCGAGTCAACCGGCGGACGTGCAGCCGGCTTGAAATCAGTGCCTTTGGTATAGGCGAGCGGCGACAGACAAACCTGCTGCACCGACTCGAAGGGGATCCCAAGAATGTCGGCGACCTGTTGCTCCATCATCAGGTGAACGGTGGTCCACGCGGTACCGAGACCGCGCGCACGCGCCGCCAACATGAACGACCACATTCCCGGGAGGATGTTGCCCAGCATTGAGGCCGACATCATCGCCGGCGCGCCGTCGAGGCGCGCTCCTTGCGTGCAACCGATCACAAGCACGGGTGCATCGCCCATGTGTTCGCCAAGGAAGTCGGCCGATTCGGCGGAACGCTTCTGCTGTTGGTTCGCCTCAGCATCACCCTTGTCGATGGAGCCGATGTACACCCCGTCCATCGACTTGTACATGCCGTAACAGGTCTTGTAGATCTCGCCGACTGCCTTGCGCTTTGCTTCGTCGCGCACGATGACGAAGCTCATGGTCATCATGTTGCTTCCCGACGGCGACTGCATCGCGGCCGAGACACACTCGCGTACCACGTCGTCGGCCACCGGCTTCGAGAAGTCGAGGCGCTTGCGCACCGCGCGGGTGGTTGAAAGGAGTTCGTCTGGGTTCAAAGGTAGTAATGCCACGGGGGCGATGGTACCCCTCCTCCACGTTGTGTGCGGTCCCCTGCCCTGACAACATGAGGGGTAATGAAATCCGCGTTAACTGACCTCATTGACCTTCTCAACCTCGAAGCCATCGAAGTAAACGTCTTTCGCGGAAAGTCGCCCGACGAAAACCGCCAAAGGGTCTTCGGTGGACAGGTTGCGGGACAGGCCCTCGTCGCGGCCGCACGCACGGTCGAAGCCGATCGCCACGTGCACTCCCTTCATGCCTACTTCCTGCGCCCGGGCGACCCGTGGGTCCCGATTCTCTACAACGTCGACCGCATCCGTGACGGACGTAGTTTCACCACACGTCGCGTCGTCGCCATCCAGCACGGCGAGGTCATATTCAACCTGCAGGCCTCGTTCCACCTGAATGAACCCGGGCCCGACCACCAGATCAACGGCCCCATGAACCTCGCCGACCCCGACACGCTGCCCGACTTCAAGACGCGCATGGCGCCGTACAAGCACATCATCGGCGAGTGGTATGACCGTCCGCGGCCCATCGACCTGCGGTATGTCGACGCTGACCCGTTCTCGCGAGAGGGCGTTCCGACTCTCGGCCAACGTGTCTGGATGCGTGCGGATGGCACGTTGCCCGACGATCCAGTTCTCCACGCCTGCATTGCCACGTACGCGAGCGACTTCACGCTGCTCGACACCACATTGCTACCCCACGGACTGTCGTGGAACTCGAAGGGTGTGCAGATGGCCAGCCTCGATCACGCGATGTGGTTCCATCGCCCCTTCAGAGCCGACGAGTGGATGCTCTACGACCAGTATTCGATTTCGACGTCGAACGCCCGCGGTCTGGCGGGCGGATCGATCTACACGAAGGACGGCCAACTGGCCATCACCGTCGTCCAGGAAGGCCTGGCTCGCGTCAACCCTGATGCGTAGATTTCGAACGGCCCCACACCTCGTCGCGGCTGCGGTTGCTTGCTTCGCCGTTCCGTCGCGCGCCAACGCAGTCGTAAATCCGACCGCGCGTCTTGTCAAGGTGACGACTGTCGTCAGACCCACCGACATCGCCTCGCGGGCGAACGACACGGGTTTGTACATCGCAGAACAAGACGGGCGCATCGTGCGGTTCGACACCTCGACGAAGTCAAAGACCACTGCGCTCGACTTGACCGGTAAAACCGGTGCATCCGGAGAACGCGGCCTGCTCGGCCTTGCCTTCCATCCGAAAGGTCGATTTCTCTACGTCAATTACACCGATGACGACGGTGACACCGTCGTTGCGAGATACCGCATGCGGGCGAACAAGACTGCCGACCCGTCGTCGCGCACCGTCCTCTTCACTCTCGCGCAGCCGTACGCGAACCACAACGGCGGTGGTCTCGCATTCGGACCCGGCGAGCGGCTCTACATAGGCACCGGTGACGGCGGCGCGCGCGACGACCCCCGGCGCGTCGCGCTCAAGAGATCGTCGATGCTTGGCAAGATCGTCAGCATCGACCCACTCGCTCGCAATGCAAAAGCAGCGAGCCCCCGCATCTGGTCAATCGGTTTGCGCAACCCCTGGCGTTTCGAATTCGACGACAAGATGAACCTGTGGGTCGCCGACGTCGGCCAAGACAAATGGGAAGAAGTCAGCCTCGCACGCGCGTCCGCCGGGTCGGGACGAAACGCGAATTTCGGATGGAGCGCCTACGAGGGCTTCGTGCGCTTCAACAAAGACCAATCCGTGAAGAATCATCTCGCCCCCGTGCACGTGTACGAACACGGTGACGAGGGCTGCTCGATCTCCGGTGGCACGAAGGTTCGCTCACCCAGGCTCCCGACCCTGTCGGGCTGGTACGTGTACGGCGACTATTGCAGCGGTCGAATCACCGCCATCAAGGTCGTTGGCACGAAGGCCACACGCGTGGTGCGCCTCGTCGACGGCGCCGGTTCGGTGACTGCCGTGCGCACCGTCGCCTCACGCGACGTCTACGTCCTCAATCTCGACGGCGACGTCAGCGTCTTGCGCAGTACCGATGGGGCGCCCGGCTAACGCCTCGCGCATTACCCACGGGGCGCCCGGCTAACGCCTCGCGCCCATGAACATGCTGCGGAGGACTTGGTAGTTCTCCACGCAGTGGCCGGCGCCAAGAACAACGGCTTCGAGGGGCATCGGCGACATCCGGACGGGTACGTCGGTTTCACGCTCGATGCGCTGGGCCAGGCCCCGCAGCAGACCGCCGCCTCCAACCAGATACATACCGCGCTGGAGGAAGTCCTGCGCCATCTCGGGTGGAACCTTCGAGAGGCACCGTGTCACGGATTGAACGATCTGCGACACCACTTCGTCGATCGCAAAGCGCACTTCTTCGGCTGTGAGGTCGATGTTCTTCGGCAGGCCACTCACGAGATCGCGACCCCGCACCTGCGCGCCTCGTTCGTTTGGCATCGGCGCAGCGGTTCCGATTTGGATCTTGATTTCTTCGGCGGTGCGCTCGCCGATGGCGATGCCGTGCTCACGTCGCACGTACGTCTGGATCGCCGCATCGATGTCGAAACTGCCGACACGAATCGCCTCGAGTGCAACGACCCCACCGAGGCTGATAACGGCCGTCTCACTGGTGCCGCCACCGATGTCGATCACCATGTTGCCGACGGGTTCATCGATCGGAAGTTCGGCTCCTATCGCCGCGGCCATGGGTTGCTCGATCAACTGTGCATCGGACGCACCGGCACGACGCGTTGCGTCGGTGACCGCCCGACGTTCGACCTCGGTGATCGCCGACGGAACGCAAATGACGACCTTCGGCCGCGTGAATCGCGAGACGCCGACGCGCTGGAGCAGTAGTCGGATCATTCGTTCGGTGATGTCGAAGTCGGTGATGGCGCCGCCGCGCAACGGCCGGACTGCCACGATGTAACCGGGCGTGCGACCGATCATGTTCCAGGCCTCGTGACCGGTGGCGAGGACCTCACTCGTCTTGCGGTTGACCGCAATCACCGAGGGTTCGTTGAGCACGATGCCTCGTCCCTTCATGTAGACGAGCGTGTTCGCCGTCCCGAGGTCGATTGCAAGGTCGCGGGCCATGTACGGCCAGTGTAGATCGCCCGCGGCTACTGACGGGGTTCGCCGTGGTCAGCATCACGTGATTGCGTGTGCTTGCCGACGACACTTCGGCGCGCTTCGGGTGACAGCGCGTCGATGTGGCGGCGGAAGTTTTCGATTCCGTCGTAGATGCCCGTCTGACGATTCTGACGAAAAATGATCGTCACCAACGC
>JBEAPO010000113.1:0-24405 GCA_041164425.1 Actinomycetota bacterium | reverse complement strand
TGTGGGGCTTCGTCTCCGACGTGAATCTGCCGTCGCGGTTCTCGGCCGAACTTGCGCGAGCCGAATGGGAGGGTGAGCCGGGCATCGGCTCGGTCATTCGTGGCTACATGAACCTGAACGGACGTGAGTGGGACACCGAGTCGGTGGTCATCGACTGGCGTCCGCACGAGGGATTCATGTGGTCGGTCTACGGCCCAGAGAACCCGATCGCCGAATGGGGATTTCGCATCACGCCGCTGGGTGACGACGTCCTGCTGGTGATGCATGCACGACTCGGCACGGCGCGCAGCGGTTTGACCGCGGCAATCGAGGCACAACCCGACAAGCGAGATCAGATCATCGCTAGTCGCATGGCGACGTGGCGAAACAACATGCTGGCCACGATCACTGGCGTGAAGGAGCTCGCCGAGACGAGATGACCAGCGGGCCGGTGTCCGCGTCGATTACTTGGCGAGTTCGGCGTCGATGGCGGCGATGATCGCGGGGTCGTCGGGGGTCATCGTCGGCGCGAAGCGAGCGACAACCTCACCGTTCTTGCCGACGAGGAATTTTTCGAAGTTCCACAGGACGTCGGGGTCTTGGTTCGGTGTCATGCCGAAACCCTTCAGGCGATCGCGGAACGCATCGGGGTCACCCTGTGCGCGCGGAGCCGATGTGGTGAGTTCCTTGTACAGCGGGTGCTGGTCGTCGCCGACGACGCTGATCTTTTCGAACATCGGGAACTTGACCGAGTAGGTGAGCGAGCAGAACTCGGCGATCTCGGCGTTCGAGCCGGGCTCTTGCGCGCCGAAGTTGTTGGCGGGGAATCCGAGAACGGCGAAGCCCTTGTCCTTCTTCTCTTCGTAGACCTTCTCGAGTGCCTCGTATTGCGGGGTGAGGCCGCACTTCGATGCAACGTTGACGACGAGGAGGACGTTGCCCGCGAAGTCGTTCAGCGACGAAGGCTTGCCGTCGATGGTGTTCACGGGGATGTTCTGGATGCTGGACATGCGGGAAAACTACCCCTATCGACTACCTAACATCGCATCGTGGTGCAGATCAACAAGGGCAGACATTCGGCGGCCGCGGGAGCGGATGGGAAGATCCTGTTTCTCATCGGGATGCGTATCAACGAGCCATTGCAGTTCTGGCGGTGGTTGCCGGTGTTCGTGGCGATGCCGCGGATGCTCGTCGAGCTGCAGAGGAACCGCGACCTCGGGCTTGTCGGCAAACCGCGCACGATGTTGTCGGGTCGAGTCATCACGGTGTGGCAGTACTGGAACTCTTTCGAGCAGTTGCAGGCGTATGCCCGCTCGAACACGAATGCACACCTACCGGCGTGGCGAGCTTTCAACCGTCGTATTCGCGACAACGGGACGGTCGGGATCTTCCACGAGACGATCATCCTCTCGGATGATTCGGTTGAAACCGTCTACGGAAACATGCCCGACTTTGGTCTTGGCGCGGTGACAGGCATCGTGCCCGCATCGCAACGCGGCCAAACCGCGGCAATGCGCCTGAAGAAAACCGACTCCGCCGGTCCGCCGGTCGAACCTTACTGATCACACCGACGTTCGAACCCACCAGTCGACAACCGTTCCACCGCCCGTCGAATCCCGGAAAGTGCACGAACCACCATTGCGTTCCGCGCGGGTACGTAGATTCGCGAGACCGTTCCCGCGATGGCCCGATGATGGAATGCCGACACCGTTGTCGCGCACGGTGAAGCGAGCCGAGGTTGGGCCGACCGCGACCGAGACACCAACGCGAGTCGCCCGGGCATGACGCGCGACGTTGGAAAGGCACTCGCGGACGGCGTTGACGATGTCACCGACAAGCTCGGCGTCACGTAAATCGTCGATCTTGGGGTCGATGGAACAATTCGGTGAGAAGCCCAATGCAATTGATGCACCACTGACAGCGTCGGTGAACAACTCAGACGGGCGACGTTTGTCGCTGATGACATTGGTGTCGGTCAGGTGACGCATGGACTGGATGATGCGACCTTGAAGCTCGGAGAGTTTGTGAATCTCGGATGCAACGTCGGAAGGAACGCGTGCGGCAAGGGTGTCGAGGCAGAGACGAGTTGCGAAGACGTCTTGTAATGGCCCGTCATGTAGATCTCGGGCGACACGTTCGGCAAAGTCGACGACGTTCACATCGAGAAAAGTACGTACCCCTGTCGTGGGGTTCAACAAACATCTGTCGCCAAACAGTTGTACTGCTCGTTAGGCAGTGATTGTTGTGCGATTCCGCTTCGGTACGCGCGTACCGAATGCGATGAGAGCCGCTGCGGTGGCGATGCACACGAAGAACCACGTTGCTAGCGGCCGGATCGTGCCGTCGAATCGGTCGCTGGCAAAACCGCCGAGCAACGCGCCTCCCGCGGTGGTGACAGTTGCCATGACACTCGAGGCCGTCCCCGCAATGTGTGCGACCGGCGACATGGCAGCGGTATTGCAGAGCGGTCCGAGGCCCTGCGCTATCGGCACGACGAGGAGAATCGCCAGCATGTACAACCAGAACGCCGGTGAACCATCCGATAACCAGGCCACTGCCAGGAACAATGCGGCGCTGGCGACGGCGAGTGTGACGAGTCGGCGGATCAGGGGAATATTTCCGTGAATTCGCACCATGCGAGCGTTGTTCAGCGCGTTCATCGAGAAGGCAAACGCCACGCATCCGAAGATGAGGGGGAACCACGGTCCGTAGCCGTAGACGTCTTCGACGATGACCTCGGACCCGGCGAGGTAGGCGGTGAGCACCGAGAAGAGGAACATGACTGCGAGGGTGAAGGTGACCGTTTGTCGGTGTGTCACGACCTCACGCGCGGCCTTGCCGACTGACCTCCAAGTGAAGGGCCGGCGCCGCTCGATCGCCAACGTCTCTGGTAGTCGGCGTGACCAGACGAGAAGGAGCGTGGCGAGAATTGCCGGGCACACGAAAACCGAGCGCCACGGAAAGATCGCGAGGAGAATTGCGCCGAAGCCAGGCGCGAGAATCGGAACAAGAAGGAACACCGCCATGATCGTCGACATGAGTCGCGCCATGGTGTCGCCCTCGTAGCGGTCGCGGATCATTGCGGTCGCAATTGCACGCGGTGCGCCCGCAGCGAGGCCCCAGACGAATCGCGAGATCTTCACCCAGCCCCACGTCGGGGCGAGGCAGGCAAGGAGCGCGCATGCGATGTAGAGAACCATTCCGACCATCAGGGGTTTTTTGCGCCCGAAACGATCGGAGGCTGGGCCGTAAAGCCACGGACCGATGGCGACGCCGAGAAAGAACGCGGTGACGATCCAGCCGACGTCGGTCGAGTCGGCTGACATGCCGAATTCACGGCGCATGTCGGGGAAAGCGGGAAGCATGATGTCGATCGCCAACGCACCCATCGCCATGAAGGCGGTGACCATTGCGATGAACTCTTTGTTGCCTGCCGTCTTGCGGGTCGATTGGGTGACCACTTCGCCGTTGACGACTTCCCCCGATGTCACGGGTTCAAACTACGTGAGGCACGGTGTCGTCAACGAGGCAAGCCGTAATGGCGGCGAGTAATCAACGCGGCAAGCCGTCGACGTCGAGGAGCGCACCCGTGGTGTACGAACTCGCGTCGGAAGCAAAGTAGAGCGCTGCACCGACTATTTCGTGCGGTTCGCCTCCGCGACCGAGGGCGTAAGCGTTTCTTGCATGCTCGTTGAACGTGTTCATGTCCCATGCCTTGGAGATGTCGGTGAGGAACGGTCCGGGCACGATGCAGTTGACGCGCACCGTCGGGCCGAATGCGGCCGCAAGACTTCGCGTGAGGCTGTTGATACCGGCTTTCGCTGCGGCATAGGGCGCCTCGGTGGGGCTGGGTCGGTGACTGGCAACCGACGACACGTTGATGATCGAGCCGCCGCCCGCGGCGACCATTTGCGTGCCGATGTTTGCCGACAATCGGAACGGGCCTTTGAGGTTGACGCCGATGACCTTGTCGAAGAGTTCTTCGCTGACGTCGGCGAGTGACGGGTAGAGCGGTGACATGCCGGCATTGTTGACGAGAACGTCGACGCGACCATATTCGGCGTACGCAGCGTCGGTGAGAGCGTCAGCGTCGGACCAACTCGCCGCGTGATAGCCGACAGCAAGCGCGCGACGACCGAGCGCGCGTACTTCTTCGGCGACTGACTCACAATTGGCGAGCTTGCGGCTGGCGATGACGATGTCGGCACCCCGTGCGGCGAATGCGAGCACCATCTCGCGGCCGAGGCCCCGACTGCCCCCCGTGACGACGGCGACCTTGCCGTGGAGGTCGAACAAAGGCGAAGTATCGCGCGGTGACATGGCCCAAAACTATCCACCAGGCACGGAGACGGTGACCGTTCGGGATCCGTCGGCCATGTGGAGTCGCCAGCCGCCCTCGTGGACGCAGCGGTGATGTTCCGAACAGAGCGGAACGAGATTGGTGAGGTCGGTGGGGCCACCGTTGACCCAGTAGTCGATGTGGTGTGGTTCGCACATCGACACCGCAACGGTGCAGCGCGGCACGGCGCAGGTCTGATGCATGGCCTCTAGCGCACGCCGTTGATGCGCGTTTGCAAGTCGTGTTGCGCGACCCATGTCGAGCGCAACGCCGGCAGAGGACATGACAACCGGAATGATGCGTGCGTCGCAGGCGAGCCGTCGGATCGTGTCGACGGGCAGGCTGATGTCGGTGCCGGTGGAGATGATCGACCGTGCATGAAGACCCGACCGAAGGGTTTCGAGATCGACGACCACACTGACATCGGCACGGGCGGCCGCACCCGAGATGGCAACGACGTTGCCGTCGCTGGCGTCGCATACGAGAGCAACCAAGGCCAATGCGTTGAGATGCGCGGGCTTGTTGGATGGTGTTCGCGAGACGCTGACGCCCTCGCCCGCATTGAATAATGTCTGTACGGTTCGTTGTAAACGTCCGACGAGACGCAGCCCCGACTCGGGGTCGAACTCGCCGTGAAGCCGAACCATTCCGCTGTCGTTGTCGACCCAGTGTCGAAGCCACGTTCTGTTGCGTTGACGCTGCGTGGTGTCGACCCCAGTTTCGTTCTCGGCGCGCAACGCGGCCTGCTGTACAGCTCGGGCGAAACTATCGGGGGTGGAGCAACGTGCGATGCCGATGAGCCGAGCCTCGTCGTCGACGAGCAGAGTTCGAGCGTCGTTGTCGAGATGTCTGATGGCTCGGGACACGACGTCGAGATGATGTGCCGACACGTCTCCCGAGATAACTGCGTCGCGGAAGCGCGGAAACTGGTCGAGGGTGTCGACTCGTTGCATCTCGCGACGAGCCTCGGGTCGCGAAACCGATGTGGCCTTGACGATGACCTGTTCCGGCATGACCGCGGGAGAGGCCGTGGAGAGTTCGCGCAGGCGTGAGTTCAGCGTGATGCGAATTGCATCGACCTGCCGCTGCAAGTGCGCGACCCGTTCGAGGGCGCGGCGCACGCCATCGAGACCGAGTGTTGCAACGGCATCAACATCAAGTGCAAGAAGGCGGTCGACACGAATGTTGTCGGAGGCGGTGTGCGGACCGCGACGAGGCGATGAAGTATCGCGAGAAGCGAGTGCTTGGGCCGGTGGGACCACCACGTACCTCCTCGCCGCACAAACTACGACGGGGGTGTCACGCCATGATGTGCCTCAGCCGTTGCGGACGAAGAACGACCCGAGAGCAACGCGCACGACGTTCTCCCATTCGTCGACGGACACGGGTTCGGTGTCAAGGTCGACCAACACGCGCGCCAGGTTGTAACTCTGAACGAACACTGCGACTGCACGCGCATCGATGTCGTTACGAATCCAACCCTTCGACTGTCCGTATCGAACTGCATCGGCGATGTGTTCGGTGTGTGAATGCTGCTGCAGCGCCAACGACTCGCGTAGTTCTGGTCGACCGTGTGAACTCGCGATCACCGACAGTCGGTTGTGGCGCGCGCGTTCGCGCTCGACTGAGTTGCTGGTTTGCACGAGCGCCGACGTCGCTGCGATAAATTCTTCGAGGGTGGTTGTCTTCGTGAGGGTCTCGCGAATGTTCTTCGCATCTTCGGCGACGAAGCGGCTGAACTGCGTGACTCGCGCTGCGGCAATGAGGCCTTCGCGACCGCCAAAGTGGTGGTAAAGAGAACCCTTCGAGATGCCGGTCTCGTTCAGGATGTCGTCGATTCGAACGCTGGCTTCGCCGTGCGCCTCGATGGCCCGGATCGTTGCCTCGATTACTGTCGAGACTGTGGCCTCGGCGCGGGCCTGAATGGGCTGGGGAACACCTGAGGGAGAATCCATGTCGTTGACTACTCTAACGAACTTCTGTTCTAGACCCTGCCCGACTTTGGTCATTTTGCCGGTGATCAGGCCGACGCAAATTCAGTCTTTCTCTATGTAGGGCCGGAGCACCTGGGCCACCCTCATGTGGGAAGGGATTCGGTCGATCCCGATGGTGCGGTCGACCGTCTCGTGAAAATGCCAGATCCGCCGTTCTTGGTAGTTGACGACGACACCCTTCATCGCGGGCGATTCGAGTGAACGCTGCATGGGGGCCATGTTCCACTTGTCCTCGTCCATGATCAGGTCGAACTCGTCCATGCGCTGTTGCCAATGCGGTGGAAGCTCGTCGCCCTCCCAATCTTTCGGTGCGTAGTGCGACCACATGAGACGCGTGTGGGTCTTGTCGAGCGGCCAGAACATGATGAACGGAAACCCGTACGCCGCCACCGGCGAGATGAGGTTGGGGAACAATGAGAAGGCCGTGCTCGTAGAGCGGATGAGGTCGTTGACCGACGGGATGTCGATGAACCGGGGATCCTTGAAGGTCTGAAAGTCGGTCCAGTCCTTCATGCCGCGCAGTTCGCACGCCTTCTTCGAAAATGGCGTCACCATGCGGCTGCACCCGTTTGGCAACAAGCCCATTGATGCTCCGCGGTTGTCGAGAGCGCTCCAGCCGCCGCGGTCGTGGATGAAACGGAAGTGGTACACCTCGAGGAACGCCTCGGCCGTGACCTTCCAGTTGCACGGAATGTCCATGACGCGCGGGCCAACCGCGCGGAGTTCGTTGCCACACAGTTCTTCCATCTGTTGGAACGGCACGCCGAACCATTCGTGCAGAGACGCAGCCTCGGGGTCTTGGTTCACCCAGATCCAACCCTGCCACGACTCGCAACGAATTTCCGTTAGGAACTTTTCTTCCCGACACAGACCGATGAAGTCGCGCTCATCGGGAACGCTCTTCAACTCACCTGAATCGATGCTGTAGACCCACCCGTGGTACTGACAACGCAATTGGTTTGCGCAGCCCTTCTCGTCGCGCACGACGGGTGCGCCGCGGTGCTGGCACGTGTTGTAGAACGCACGTAACTTTCCGTCGTTACCGCGCACAACGACGATCGGAACGCGCAGATGGTCGAATGTGAAGTAGTCACCGGGCTTGGCGACGTCTTCTTCGCGGCCGGCCATGACCCAGACGCGTGTCCAAAGGTGCTTTTGTTCGAGCTCCCAGAACTCGTCGGAGATGTACCGGTCGATCGGAACGTCGTGAAACGCGGGGAAGCCATCGGGATTCCCCTTGCGGTCGAACTGGTCGTGCATGTCGCGCTTGATGCGCTCGATCAACGTTGCGTCCACTGGGTCCCTCCTTCGAAGCGCGCGTTGCCGTGCTGTTTGAACTCAAACGTTACGACGCGTCGGGCCCCGTCTCGGAGTCGGACAGTTCAGCGGCTGCAAGCAGGTCTTCCGCAGCCTGGCGTACCTGCCAGTCGCGGTCGGAAAGGGCCGCACGCAGGGCGGCGGTCACTTCGGGGGAGTCGAACGGTGCGAGCGAAATGACTGCACGGCGCCTCACGGCGGGCTTGTCGTTGTATGCATGGAGAATGGCGGGTAGCCCGCGTTCGTCACCGATCGAGCCGAGTGCAGCGACGCTCGACTCCCGAACGAGAGGATGTGTGTGGGTGGTGGCCGACATGACGAGTGCCTGCATCTCTCCATCGGAAACGTTGCCGCGTTCGCCGAGTGCCCATGCGGCGGTTTCCGCAACCGCGAAGTCGTTGTCGGCCAACATTCGCAACAAATCGACACGCGTGTCGTGCGCCGCCACCTGTGCGAGGCGGTGGCGCACCAATCGTTCGGGGTCGGTGAGGGCGAGTGCGATGTGTCGCGGTGTCAGAGCATCGCATCCGTGCAACGCACCCAACGCGATGGCGCGTACGTGCGCATCGTCACCTTCGAAGGCTGCTTCGAGCGTGGGAAGGTCGCATGCGTGCGCGGCCAGCGTGACGGCGACCAGCGTGACGGGACTCGCGTGCACGGTTCAGCGCAACAGGTCGGTGACCGACTCGACCAACAGTGCGGCCGTGACGGAGAGGGCGAGCGCGATGACGAGACCTGCGGCAACGGCGAAGCCGACGAGGCTTCCGGACGCGGCGACGCGCCGCCGGACGGCGGGAGGACGGTACGTCTGCCCCGGACGCTGGTCGACGCGCAGATAAAGAGGAATCGGACGGCGTTGGCCGCGACGCAACTGGTTCCAGTCGATGCGGGACCCGAGCAGGGCAACCGCAAGTGCGGCGGCGAGACCCACGGCACCGGCGCGCACGGTGACATCCGCCGTCGACAATGCAACAATCAGCGCTGTCATGTCAGATGCGTCTCCCGATCAATCGCCGCCGAGCGTACTGCCCCCACCGCTCGTTCCCGACCCACCGCGGCCAACCGTGTCGGTTCGCCGGCTCTGGTGGGCCCTTCCGATGTTGACGGTGTCGTGGTTGGTGCTCATGGCGATCGTCGTCGCGGGGGCAACGACCATTGAACGTTGGGAGACCGCGCCGGGTTCGGTCGACGCCGTCGCACCGCGGCTCGGATTCGGCGTCGGTGCAACCGACGTCACGCGGTACCGCACGGCCAACAGCATTCGATTCGTCACCGCCTACGGCTCCCAACTGACCGCGCTCGAAGGCTTCATCGGATGGGTTGATGATGACATTTCGATCGAAACAAAGCTCCAGCGATTCGGTGATCGATCACCCGTCGAACAGCGACGTCTCGGTTTCCAGGCGATGGTCGGCGCCAAGCAGATTGCGGAATTCGTCGCGCTGAAACGCCTTGGGTACGACGTTGCGTTGAACTACGGCTCCGTGGTCGTCGAACAAGTGATCTGCGAGACCAACCCGGCGGACGACTCCGCATGCAAACTGCTGAACCCCGGCGACGTCATCGAGGCACTCGACGGCACGGCGACACCCACACTCGACGTTCTTGTGAAGGTCATGGAGGGTCGCAAGGTCGGTGATGTCGTCGAGATCGTGGTCAATACGTTGAATTCGAACCCCAATGAAACCCGTCGCGAGGAGAAGGTGCGCCTCATCGCCAGCCCCGATGACTCGCAGCGCACGATCATCGGCATCGTTCCCGCCGACACGCGTACCGTCGACGTTCCCTTCGAGGTCGACATTTCGACCGATGCGATCGGCGGACCGTCGGCCGGACTCGCGTTCACGTTGGCCCTACTGGACGAACTCACACCAGGTGATCTGATGGGTCGTGTGAAGGTGGCCGCCACGGGAACCATCGCCGAAGACGGCGCGGTGGGGGCCATCGGCGCACTGCGCCAGAAGGCCGTCGCGGTGAAACGCAGTGGCGCCGACCTGTTCCTCGTGCCGAAGTCGCAAACCGACGCAGAGATCGCATCGGCGCGGGCGGCGGTTGGTTCGGCACTCACGATCGTGCCCGTCGCCACACTCGACGAGGCGCTTGACGCGTTGGTGAAGTACGGCGGCGGCGAGCTGCCCGCTCCGAAATGACGCAACCGAGGCGTACTGCGGCAATGCCACGTTTGGGGTGAGGCCCAGGCGTACCATTTCACAAATGGCGATTTCATTCTCACGCCCCGATCCTTCGTCGCCCGCGGCCGTCAGTGCCGCGGCGTTCACTGTCGCGCGCCGTGGCTATGACCAAACCGAAGTGCGCGACTTCCTGCGCATGGTCTCGGCCGAACTCGCCCGTCTGCAAGAGCGCGAACGATTCTTGGAAAGCGAACTGAAGGCAATGCAGACGCGGGGCATGTCCGGCCCCGGCATGCTCGACGAAGAAGTGGTCACGGCGCTGCTGGGCGAAGAAGCCGCCCGTGTTCTCGGCGCCGCCCGCGAGGCAAGCGCTCAGATTCGCCAGCGCGCCGAGGAAAATGCCACTCGACTGGTCAAAGAAGCCGCTTCCGACGCTGCCCGACTGCGCGAAGAGGCCGAACTCGAGGCCGTGCGACGGCGCGACGATGCCGCAGCCGACGCCGAGGCGGAAATCGAACTTGCCAAGCAACAGGGCCGCGAGATGGTCAATGAGGCCCGTGACTACCGCGAGAAGGTCCTGTCGGAATTGGCACGCCGGCGCGAACTCGCCCGTGCGCAGATCGAACAGCTCGTTGCCAACCGCGACAGGTTGCTGAACGCTTTCGAACGTGCCCGTCTCGCCACAGACGATGTGATGACCGGCCTCGTATCGGTCGATGATGATCTGCCGCGTGAATTCGTCAACCTTGCACCCACGACGGGCCCCGTCTCGCCCGTGACATTGGATGCACCGATCGTGCAGATGTTCGACCGCGAGAAAGACATCCACGAAGAACCCGTCGCGCCGGCCCACGTCGCTGAGTTTGCAACGGGTGGCCCTGTCATTCACGACGCAGTCGAAGATGTCGAAGAGGTGCTGAATGAAGTCATCGGCGAAATCATCGAAGTCGAATCCGTCGAAGTCGTTGTCGAAAGTGTGGTCGAAGTTGAAATCGTCGAAACGGCGACCGACGAGGAAGTGGTTGCCGGAGAGGTCGTCGTCGACGAACTAGTAGCAGCGGAAATCGTTGAAAACGTCGAGCAGCCCGAGCCGTCGAACGTCGTTTCGCTGTTCGGCAAAGATCGCGTGCGTCCCGAACCGACACGCGTGAACCCGGAACATCCCAGCGTCGACCACTCGCCGGTCGCCTCGGTCGAGGAGTTTGTCGAGAACATCGACGAAAAGCCGATCGAAGAAGTGCCGGCACCACCGCGTGATCAGGTCGACGACATCTTCGCCCGCTTGCGCGCTTCGTCGGTGTCGAAGGCGAGCGAAGGAAGCGTCGTCGAAGTGCGCAAAAAGGCCGACGACGCGAAGTCGATGCCCGTCGTCGAGCCCGTGCGCAACGACTTGGCCTTCGAACGTCGAGCCGAAGCGCTCGCACCGCTGGTCACCAAAATGTCGCGCAACCTGAAGCGGGTCCTCGCCGACGAAGAGAACGGTGTGCTCGAGCATCTTCGCCAGCGCAAGCCGGTGATGGAACTCAAAGCGATGTGTGGGACGCCGGCTGAACATGCCGCTAAGTACGTCGATGCGGTTACGACCGAAGTAATGGCTGCTGCGAAGGCTGGCGCAACATTCGTCGACGCCGACGCCAAGCGCATGCCGACCAAGACCGACATCAATGCAGCGATCACCGAGACGGTGAAGCGTCTCCTGGTGACGCCGTTGCGTAACAAAGTCAGCGAGGTTCTCGCGGCGCATGCGACCGACAAAGAAGGTGCTGCCAAAGCGATCCGTGGTGTGTACCGCCAGTGGAAGTCGACCCAGATCGACGAGCACATCGACGACGTGGCATGCCTCGCCTACAGCCGCGGTATGTACGTCACTTTCGCACCCGGCACGCAGGTGTGCTGGATGGTCGATCCGAACGGGCCGGCGTGCGCTGATGCGGAAGACAACTCGCTCGCGGGTTGTGTTGTGTTGGGCAAGGATTTCCCGACGGGACACACCGAGCCGCTCGCACATGCGGGCTGCCGTTGCCTTCTCACGCCCCTTCCGAACTAGCCTGCGGGCGTGCGCAACCCCTCGGATTTGCCCGGTAATTCCCCACGAATTCCCAAACTGAGAATTCGTAAGCCCGGTCGCGGTCGAATCGCGATCATCGTCGTTGTCGCGGTGCTTCTGCTGTTGATTCTGTCGGCTCGCAGCCTCTCGACTTTCTACATCAACGTGCTGTGGCACCGTTCGCTCGGCCGTACCGACGTTTACTGGGGCATTCTGGGTACCAAGTGGATGTTGATCGGCGCCTTCACGCTGGTCTTCGCACTGTTGTTGTGGATCAACCTCGCGATCGCTGATCGTCTCGCACCGGTGTCGGTGCCGGATTCACAAGAGCAACGGGCGCTCGCACAACTGCGCACGTTGCTTCGCAAACGACGTCGCATCACCCGAACGCTCATCACGCTCATCCTCGGTCTGGTCATCAGCCTGCCCGCGTCTGCGCAGTGGCAGAACTGGATGATGTTCCGCAATCACAAGTCGTTTGGAATCGACGACCCGTTGTTCAAGAACGACGTCGGCTTCTACGTTTTCCGCTTGCCGTTTGCCGAATTCGTCGTCACCTGGTTCTTCGGTGCGCTCGTCCTGATCGCGATCATCACGGGCGTTTCACACTACGTGAACGGTTCGATCAGGGTGCAAGACCCCGAACAGCGCGTGACGCCGCAGGCAAAGGTCCATGTGTCGGTGTTGCTGGCCGGTCTTGCCCTCGTACGCGCCGCCGACTACTGGCTGCAGCGTTTCGACCTCACCCGTTCGACGCGCGGCGTTGTGCAGGGTGCCACCTACACAGACGTGAAAGCGCAGCTGCCCGCGTTGAACCTCATGATTCTCGTGTCGTTTGCGGTTGCGCTGCTTTTCCTGTGGAACGTGCGGCAACGCGGGTGGCGTCTGCCGGTATTGGCGGTGGCGCTGTGGGCCGTGGTGGCGCTCGTCGCCGGAACTGTGTATCCGACGATCATCCAGCGCTTCGTCGTTCAGCCCAGCGTCAGCAGCCGGGAACTGCCGTATATCGAACGCAACCTCGATTCAACAAAGGCCGCACTCGGGCTTGACACTGTCGAAAAGGTCGACTTTGCCGTAGAGGACATCGGCCTCGAAGACGTCGAGGCAAACGACAAGGCGCTCCGAGACGTGCGACAGTTGGAACCCACGCAGATGCGTGACCGGTTCTCCCTCGACCAAGGACTCACATCGTTCTATGCGATCCGTGACCTCGACGTCGACCGTTACTCGATCGATGGTCGTCTGCAACAAGTCATGCTCGCCACACGCGAACTCAACTCCGCGGGAATTCCGAACGGCACGTGGGTTTCTCGTCACCTGCTTTACACGCATGGCTGCAATGTCGTCGCCGCACCCGCAAGTTCGGTGACCACCGACGGTCGACCCGTTTACATCGATCTCGGTGTCAAGCGGCCCGAGTTGTATTTCGGTAACGGCCCGTTGACCTACGCCATCACCAATACGGGTACACCCGAACAGCCCTGCGCAGGTGAGAAGTCGCTTGATTACAAGGGCAAGGCCGGCATCAAACTCGATTCGGCCCTGAAGCGAGTCGCGATGGCGATCAATTTCGGTGAATACAACTTGTTCGGCTCGCGCCTCGTAGACAGCGATTCCCAGATTCTCCTGGTGCGCGACGTTCGCGATCGTGTCGAGAAATTGGCGCCGTTCCTCACCTACGACGCAGATCCGTATCCGGTGGTGCACGACGGCAAGGTCGATTGGGTCATCGATGCGTTCACTTCAACGAGCCGCTACCCCTACGCGCAACGTGCCAATACCGACCAGTTGACCCCCGGAGGTGGCTTGTCGCATTCGTTCAATTACGCACGTAACAGCGTGAAGGCCGTCGTCGATGCGTATACGGGTGAGGTCACGTTCTACGTGATCGACGACAAGGATCCGATCATCAAGATGTGGCGGGCCGCGTTTCCGAAGCTCTTCACCGATGGTGACAAGGCACCCAAGTCGCTCAGCGCACATTTCCGCTATCCCGAGGATCTCTTCCGCGTCCAGACAAACGTCTATGCGAAGTACCACTTCGACGACCCCAACTTGTTCTTCAATCGTGACGGTGCGTGGAGCGTGGCGCAGGCGCCACCGCTCGAGCCTGAGCAGTCGACGACGCTTGCCGGCGGACTTGCGGGTGCGGTAGCGGGTACCGGAGACGCTGTCGAAGTGCAAGAAGCGAACGTCGAGCGCTTCGAGCCGTACTACACGATTTTCCACGACCCCACCGGCAAGGTGAAGACGCCAACCTTTTCGATGTTGCGGCCGTTCGTGCCGTTCTCGTCTGACGACGCCCGCAAAGAGCTGCGTTCGTTGATGGTGGTGTCCAGCGATCCGGCATCGTTCGGGAAGTTGACGCTGTATCAGTTCGACGACCCGTTGCCACCCGGCCCTGCCACGGTTGCGGCGCAGTTCGATAGCGACCCGATCATCTCGCAAACCATCACGCCCCTCGACCTCCGGGGTTCGCGGGTCGTCTACGGCGATCTCCAGATCGTCCCCGTGGGCAAGGGTCTGGTCTACGTGCGTCCACTCTTCGTCCGACCCGACGACTCGGCCGCACGGCAGGTGTTCGTGCGCAAGGTGATGGCGTCTTACAAGGACGAATCGGTGATTGCCGATTCCGTCAGCGCGGCAATCGGAAAGTTGTTCGCGGGTTTTGACACCGACCTCGGTGACAGGGTCGACGACGGCAAGCGCACCGACTCAACCGACACGGACACGGGATCGACGGATACCGGGTCGACCGACACCGGCACCAAACCCGAGACGACGGTTCCCGGCACCACGGGCCAGACTCCCGCCGAGTTGCTGGCACGGGCCGACGTTCTCTTTGCCGAAGCGGACGAGGCACTTGGTCAGTCGCCACCCGACTTCGCCACCTTCCAGGAAAAGCAGGCGGCCGCCCGCGAACTGATTCGTCAGGCGCTTGCGACGGTCGGCGGCTAACGCGCGAACAAATACGCCACGGGCAATGCTGCACTCAGCAGCGCCGCGCCGAAGACAACGATCTGCGACAGCGGTCCACTGGCGTGTTCACGCATCAACGTACGTTTGCGCGACAGTAGGAAGATCATCAAGATCAATGGCGGCGCGGCCACTCCATTGAGAATCGCCGACCAATAAAGGCTGCGCACGGGGTCGAGGCCGAGCATGTTCATCGCAATGCCGACGAACATCGAACCGAGGATCACGAGGTAGAACGCACGGGCCTGCGACATCTTGAGGCTGAGTCCTTCGCGCCAGCCGAACGTCTCGGCGATCGCGTACGAAGTTGATCCGGCCAAGACCGGTACGGCCAAGAGGCCCGTGCCGACGATGCCCAACGTGAATACCAAACCCGCGAGGCGACCCGCCAACGGCTCGAGGGCTTGCGCCGCCTCCTCCGCGGTGCCGATCGTCGTGATGCCCGCGGTGTGAAGGGTTGCGGCCGCCGTCACCATGATCGCGAACATTGCCACGACACCGGACGACATTCCCGCAACGACGTCGCCACGCATCGCCGCAAGTTGTGCCTGTGTTGGTTCGCCGTCGTGATCGCCATCGTTCAGTTCCTCGACCTCTTCGGCCGTCTGCCAGAAGAAGAGATACGGCGAGATCGTGGTTCCGAAGATCGCGATAAGGGCTGCGAGATGTGGCCGGGAGAAGTCGAGTCGCGGCACGAAGAGTCGAGACGCCACCTCTGACCACGCGACGTTCACAACAAACAGGACGACGAGATACGAGACGAGCGACAGACACAACCAGCGCAGGATGCGCGCGTAGCGGTGGTAGGGAATTGCTATCTCGAGCGCCGCGATGCCGACGCCGAAGAAGAGAAGAAGGACGAGCTGTGGTACGGGCACGACGAGGTTCGTCGCGGCCGCCATCGATCCAAGATCGGCGCCGATATTGAACGTGTTCGCTCCGACGACGAGAACCAACGCAAGGATCAACACCCAGCGGCGGAAGTTCGCCTTGATGAGTGCAGCCAAACCCTTGCCGGAATACAAGCCCAACCGAGCGGTGGCTTCCTGTACGGCTACTGCGAAGGGGAGGGCGATCAGTGACGTCCAGACGAGCTGGTAACCGAACGCTGCGCCCGTCTGTGAATAGGTGCCGATACCGGAGGGGTCGTCGTCTGCGGCGCCGGTGACGATTCCGGGGCCCAACCGCTTGAAATAGCCGTGGCCGCGGAGACCCCCGCGCCGCGGATGGTGCCGGCGGCGATGCAGCACGTTCAGCGCGCGCGGCGCAACTGGTCGGTGATCTCCGCGAGGTCCTGGCGAAACGCGATCTCGTAGCGCACCTGTTCTGCTGCGAGACGCGCCTGCACCGAATGTAGTTCGGCAATCTTCTCGGCCGACACCGAATCCGCGTGTTTTTCAAGCCCGTCGATTCCCGTCGCCAGTTCGTGGATCTGGTTCGCAAACTCGCGACCCATATGTGCGAGACGGTCGTCGAGCACGCGCAGATCGGCAATCACCTTGTTGTTCGCCGTCAGCAGTTCGTCGTTCATTGCAATCATCTCGTCGAGTTGTTTTCGCGTCAG
Source organism: Actinomycetota bacterium (assembly GCA_041164425.1). Taxonomy (GTDB): domain Bacteria; phylum Actinomycetota; class Acidimicrobiia; order Acidimicrobiales; family Ilumatobacteraceae; genus F1-20-MAGs119. Next base: position 8,057 of record JBEAPO010000113.1, on the reverse strand, counting down.
ATCGAGGTCGTTACGCATCTGGGAAAATTCAAGCCTCAGCGCGTCGAGGTCGGTTGAAACCAACTTCCTGAATGTCTTGAAGCCGGGCTTTTTCGCCATTGTTACCAAGCGTAATCAGCCCGCATCCGGTGGAGATGGTATGACGGTGTGGTGCCAAAAGTACTGACGCGTTGCACATGGTGCGAGGGGAGCGACGACTATGTCGCTTACCACGACAACGAATGGGGCCGTGCGGTAGTCGATGACACGAGGCTCTTCGAGAAAATCTGCCTCGAGGGGTTCCAGAGCGGTCTGTCCTGGATCACCGTTCTGCGCAAGCGCGATGCTTTTCGTGACGCATTCGCGGGCTTCGATCCCGTGAAGGTGGCGCGCTTCGGGGACACCAAGGTCGACAAACTTCTCACCAATGCGGGCATCATCCGTCACCGCGGCAAGATCGAGTCGACCATCAACAACGCGCGGCGACTGAACGTGTTGCACAAGGACGGCGAGTCACTTGCTCGTGTCGTGTGGTCCTTCGCCGAAAGCAAGAGCCAAGCAGCACCCGAGGCCCTCGGCTCGCTACCGGCCAGCACCCCTGCTTCAACCGCGCTCTCGAAGGAGCTGAAGCGGCGCGGTTGGTCTTTCGTCGGACCGACCACGATGTACGCCTTCATGCAGTCGATGGGCGTCGTCAACGACCATTTTGCGGGCTGCCACGTGCGCGCCGCGTGCGACCGCGAACGCCGCGCCGTGGTGCGCAGCGGGGTTGGCGAAGCCTGATTCGCCGATACACTTTGATCCACGACGCGGGGTGGAGCAGCCCGGTAGCTCGTCGGGCTCATAACCCGAAGGTCGCAGGTTCAAATCCGGCCCCCGCCACCATCGTACGAAGGGCCCGGATCGCAAGATCCGGGCCCTTTCAATTCGACGGGGCCTTGTCACTTTGGTTCGCACCGTCGCCTAGTTTGTGTGTCGATTCGTCGACAGGGGGGGAACATGTCGGATTTCGATTACGAAGATCTTGCGGGAATGCAATTGAGCGATGCCGAGCTTGCCGAACTGGTGGGCCAGGGCGGGGAGTGCATCTTCAACTGGACCACGAAGGATGGTCATCCAGTGGGTGTGGTCGTTGCGTACGTGTACAAGGACGGCACGTTCTGGACGACGTGCGCCGAGCGTCGCAAGCGCGTACCGGCGTTGCGCAAGCGCCCGCAGTCGGGAATCGTCATCAACAAGGACGGTCGCACGGCCAGCTACAAGGGTGACTCGAAAGTCCACCAGAACGGCGAGCCTGGGTTCAACGAACTGAAGACCTGGTTCTACGGGACTTTGTCGGGTGCCGCGGCGAACCCGCAGGACAAGTACCGCCAGGCATTTGCCAAGTTCCTCGATTCGCCACATCGCGTGATCATCGAGACGCCGGTGCAGTTGATCGTGGGCTTCGACGTGATGAAGTTCCGCGAGCAGACAAACCGCGCGATCGCCGCCGGTCTCGCCGACTAGTGATACCCCAAGCCCGCTTCGGTCGGACGGGACATCACTCGAGCCGCGTCATCTTCGGCGCGGCTGCGTTGGGGGCGATGAACCCCGAGCGCGTCGCGGCGACACTCGACTTGCTCGAGAAGTACGGCGTGAACCACATCGACGTGGCGGCGGGTTACGGGAACGGCCGGGCCGAGTCGAACCTGGCTCCTTGGTTGGTCGACAACCGCAGCAGGATCTTTCTGGCGACCAAGACGGGCCAACGTTCGGGCGATGACGCGCGCCGCGAATTGGAGTCATCGCTCGAGCGGATGGGGGTCGAATCGGTCGACCTGATCCAACTTCACAATCTGGTCGAGCCCGACGAATGGGACGTTGCGCATGCGAAGGGCGGTGCGGCCGATGCGATGTTCGCGGCGCGTGATGAAGGGATCGTTCGATTCGTCGGCGTGACGGGTCATGGTCGACGCATCCCGGGTGTTCATCTGCGAAGCCTCGCGGCGCGCGACTACGACTCAGTGTTGTTTCCCTACAACCACACGATGTTGTCGTGGACCGATTACCGCAGCGACGTCGAGGCGTTGATGGCGGTATGCGCCGAACGTGATGTCGCGGTGCAGACGATCAAGTCGATTGCGCGTGGTCGCTGGGGTGACACCGACGCGAAGAAGTTCAGTTGGTACGAACCACTGACCGACCAGACGGCCATCACCAATGCGGTGTGGTTCGTGCTGTCGCGGCCACAATTGTTCCTGAACTCCACAAGCGATGCACGGTTGTTGCCGATGGTTCTGGAAGCAGCCGCGGGAACCCGCGAGTCGCCGACGGAAGCCGCGATGTTGGCTGACGAGGCAGCGTACGGAATTTCACCCTTGTTCGACGGTGGGGCGCTCGAGCGCATTTGACGGATAGGTTCGGTATGCGATGCGACTGAACAAGCGTCTCGAGCGCGCCCTGCTCGGAGGTCCCCGATCGCGCGTGCGCGAATTCGGGACGATCTTCCGGGTGACGGGTGAAATGTTGCGCGGATTTCGCCGGTTGCACTTCGTCGGTCCGTGCGTGACCATTTTCGGGTCGGCGCGCGTGACCGAAGGGTCGTTCGAGTACGACAATGCACGAAGCGTCGCAAAGCGCCTGGGTGAAGAGGGATTTTCGATCATCACCGGCGGTGGCCCCGGTGTGATGGAGGCCGCGAACCGCGGTGCGTGTGACGCGGGGGTCACCAGCATCGGCTGCAACATCAGGCTGCCGCACGAGCAGCAGCCGAACGATCACCTCGACGTCAGCATCGACTTCAACTACTTCTTCGTCCGCAAGGTGATGCTGGTCAAGTATTCGTACGCGTTCGTCGTGATGCCCGGTGGATTCGGCACGATGGACGAGTTGTTCGAGGCGCTCACGTTGATTCAAACGGGGAAGATCGAGAACTTTCCCGTCGTCGTCATGGGGTCGGAATTCTGGCGCGACTTGCAAGAGCAACTCGACGCTATGGTCGACCGCGGGATGATCGACCGTCGCGACCTGGATCTGGTGCTCGTGACCGATGATGTCGAAGAGGCTGTGGCACACATTCGTCGCGTTGCGCGCGAACGTTTCGCACTTCGATCGCACCTGCGACCGATCCGCGCCCTCGGCGAATCGAGATAGCCGTACTCATTACCCCGGCTGTCGGTGGGGCGGTACGTGCGTGTCCGTTGGGTGAATCCCGAGGCGCACCGTGGTGGTGTGCCCGAAGGGAGCACAATGAAGAAGAAACGACTTCTGGTTCGCAGTGCCCTCGCCGTGATGGCGGTTGCCGCCGTGGTAGCGGCGGTGACCGGGTCGACAGGTAGTGCGTCACCGGTGGGTGATCACTACGTTGACAACCTGGGTTCCGGCGTGACCGCAGAGGGTTTCAGCGACGACAATGCGAGCAGCGACTGTTCAACAACCGCATTTCTCGAAGGGGACTACGACCTGTGGCACTTCGTGGTGAACCAGACCGAAGGAGCAGGCAACCTCTCGTGGAACGCCGGTTTGTCGGTGTGGAGTTCGCCCAGCAGTGTGAACGTCACCGACGTGACCACCCAGTACGGCCAGTATCAACCGGGTGAGAGCACGAGGCATCTGTGGATAGCGACGACGCCTCCGGGAGCGACGCTGGAGACCGCGTACCTGAACTACACCGGTACCGCCGGGGCCGAGAACCTGTCGCATACGTGCGCACGTGGCAGTGTCGTGGAGCCGAGCATCGAAGTTGACCCCGAGGTCGACTACGACCTGACGTGGGACTGGGGTGTCGACAAGTCGGTGGAGTGGACGGTCGATCCGATGGGTGGCTACGACGTCGCCTTCGAGATCGAGCGTTCGCGATCTGCGATCCCACATCTCATCGGTGGAAGCCTGCACGTGACGGGGATGATCCTCGTAGACCCACCCTCGACGGTGCTCACGGGCTTGACGGTGACCTTAACGCAGGGGTCGTACGAACAGTCGTGTCTCGCATCGACGTCCGTATTGACGTATGACTGCACGCTCGACATCACGCGTGTCCAGATCGATTCTGCGACGGGTCGACCGACCGGAACCGCAACCGTGTCAGGGGTCGCGACCTACGCAGGTGGGACGATGACCGATTCGACCGGACTCGACTTCGACGACTTCTCGCCCAACCACGTGTACGCGACAACGGCGACAATCATCGACGACAATGCGACACCCACCGACGAGTCGGATGATCGTTCGACGATGGGCGATTATCTGTCGTACGAGGTCGACTGGTATCCGATGGGCGACGAGTGCGTGGAGCGTACGAACACCGCACTCTTGGCGATCGACGACAAGCCGACGGGAATGGTCGACCCCAGTGACTCGGTGACGGTGCGTTGGTGTCCGCCACTCGATGGTCGGACCATCGGCTACTGGGGCAACAAGATGGGCGCACCGATGGTGGTCGACAGTTTGCCTTCCCTGAAGAGCGCGTATCCCGATGCACTCGACGGGGTCGGGCCGTTCACCGGCCGTGAGGTTCGCGGATTCTTCCGTGATGCCAACTGCAGTGGTGATTGTGGGTCGATGTTCAGGGCGCAGTTCCTGGCGACGGCGATGAACGCGATCGACGACGACTTCGCGGATCAGGGCGTGATGCTGATGGGCGAGTGCTGGTCGGTCGCCGAACTTCTCGACGAAGCCAACGACGGTGCAGAGATGGCGTCGAGGGAGTGGTACGTGGCGTGGAAGTCGTTGTTCGATGACATCAACAACTCGGAACAAGCGAGTTGTCTCTCGGTCATCGACTGACTGCTACTTGGGAAGCACCCCCGGGTTGCCGTGGCGCCATGTTCCCTGCATCAAGCGGAACGTGATGCGCCACCCCTCGGGGGTGCGCACCAACTTGTCGTCGTAGTAGCCCGAGATCCAGTAGTTGTCGCCACCCTCGGTGCCGGTCTTCACGTGCATGCCCTGCATCTGGCAGCGATGGGTGGCGGTGTCTCCGTTGATCACCACCTGGTGGTTCGACACGAGGTGCTGGGTGACGTCGAACCAGGCCACGGCCTTGCTGATGCGGGCCTTGATGGCGTCGCGACCGATGCACTCGACGCCGTGCAGCATGCCGTTCGCATCGGGGGTGAAGACGTCGTCGAGTTCGTGGAAGTTGCGCATGTCGAGCGCCCATGTGTAGGCGATCGCGACGTCGATGATGGCTTCGTTGTCGGTTGACATCGTCATTCCGTTCCCAAACCGATGCGGCCGGTTTCCTGCACGATCTTCGTCCCGAGCTGCACGAACCGGTGGTTGCGGTCGCCGATGACCTCGCCCGCACCGTCGACGACCATCACGTGACCGTTCACGTACGACGACTCGTCGGAGGCGAGGAACAAGGCAGCGTTCGCGATGTCGTCGACGCGACCGCCGCGGCCCATCGGGTTAGTCACCCCGATCTTTTGATTCGCCTCATCGAGTTTGTCGGAACTTCCCGTGACGAGCCACGCCGTGAGACCTGTGGTGGTGCCGCCGGGGGCGATTGCGTTCGTGCGGATGCCGTGCCGACCGAGCTCGGTGGCAACCGATTGTGTGAGACCCACGACGCCGTGCTTGGCCGCGGTGTAGACGTGCGGACCTAGGCCCGCACGCAGGCCCGCGGTACTGGTGGTGTTGATGATCGTCCCCGCCGAGCCGTCGGTGCCGCGACCCTGGGCGATCATCGCGCGAGCGGCATGTTTCACGCCGTAGAAGACACTGCTCAAGAGAACGTCGATGCTTCGTTGCCATTCGGCACCGGGAATGTCGGCAACGGGTCCGACCGCGCCGAGGATTCCCGCGTTGTTGAACATGCAGTCGATGCGACCGAAGTGCGACACGGCCGCGGCGACCAGCGCCTCGACGTCGGCTTCCTTTCCGACGTCACAGCGCACGAAGATCGCGTTCGATCCATGCGCGGCCGCAAGTTTCGTGCCGGCGCCCTCCTGGATGTCGGCGACCACGCACTTCGCGCCCTCGGCGATGAACCGTTCGACGGTTCCTGCGCCAATTCCCGAGGCTCCACCAGTGATGACGGCGACTTTGTTTTTCAACCGCATGTTTTCGGTCCTTCCCACATGGCGGATTACGTTAGGTGACATGTCCTCCAAGCCCAGTGTCAACGTCCCCGCGGGCGACCCGCCCGCCGCACTCGTTATCGAAGACCTGGTGGTCGGTACCGGCGACGAGGCCGTAAAGGGCAAGAACGTCGATGTCCACTACGTCGGCGTGGCGTGGAGCAACGGGAAGCAGTTCGATGCGTCATGGGACCGTCGTGAGTCGTTCGAGTTCCGCCTCGGGGCCGGTCAGGTCATCCAGGGTTGGGACGAGGGCGTTGCCGGCATGAAGGTCGGTGGTCGTCGCCAACTCACGATCCCCCCGCACATGGGCTACGGCAGCCGTGGTGCGGGCGGGGTCATCAAGGGCGGCGAGACCCTGATTTTCGTCGTCGATTTGTTGCAGGTGTTCTGACCCTCGGGGCGTTCCGCCATCGTTCCCGTGCCGCCGAAGACCTAACGTGGGGGCATGACAGCAACCGATCCAGGACTCCGTAGGTCACCGGGCATTTCGTACCAGGAACTGCTCGACACCGATTCGCATCCCGTCCCCGAGGTTCTCCGTCTCGAATCCGCGAAGTATCTCGGCTCGGCCGACATTCCGTCGGATCGCTTCTTCAGCCGTGAATGGCACGAGCTCGAAAAGCAGCGCTTGTGGAGCCGCGTGTGGCAGATGGCCTGCCGCGAAGAGCACATTCCGAACCCGGGCGACTACATCGTCTACGACATCTGCAACAAGTCGTACATCGTCATGCGCACCAGCACCGGTCATATCAAGTCGTATGTAAATGCGTGTCTGCACCGCGGTCGCCAGTTGAAGCACTTCGATGGTCGTTGCAGCGAACTGCGTTGCGCCTTCCATGGCTTTGCATGGACGAACGAGGGCAACCTGAAAGAAATCCCCGCCGGTTGGGACTTCGAGCACGTGAACCCGAACGAGTTCAATCTGCCCGAGGTCAAGGTCGGTACGTGGGCCGGCTTCGTCTTCATCAACCCCGACGCCAAGGCCGAGTCACTCGAGTCCTTTCTTGGCGAGATCATCAACCAGTTCGAACGCTGGGACCTCGGTAATCGTTACGTCGCAGCGCACGTGGCGAAGAAACTGAAGTGCAACTGGAAGATCGCTCAGGAAGCTTTCAGCGAGGCGTACCACGTGAATGCCACGCACCCGCAGATTCTCAAGTACCTGGGTGACACCAACAGTCAGGTCGACGTCTGGGACAACTTCTCGCGCGTCATCACGCCCGGCGGTACGCCCAGTCCGTTGCTCAAGTACACGGTCCACGAGATCGACATCATGCGCGCGATGCTCGACACGCGCGTCGACGAGGAAGTTCCGGTGCAGATCCCCGAGGGCAAGACGGCGCGCGAAATCGGTGCTGCGGCAGCACGCGAGCGCTGGCGTCCGATGGCCGGCGACATGGTCGATGAGTGGTCCGACGCCGAGTACCTCGACGCCATCGACTACACGGTGTTCCCGAACCTCCACCCGTGGGGTGCGTTCAACCGCATCGTGTACCGCTTCCGTCCGCTCGGCGACAATCACAAGGAATCGCTGATGGAGTGTTTCTTCCTCTCGCCTTACCAGGGCACCCGTCCCGAGCCCGCCAAGATGCAGACGCTCGACTTCCACGAGCCGTGGTCGAGCGCCGAAGTGTTGGCGAGTCTCGGGAAGGTCTTCGACCAGGACGTCTACAACATGGAACGCGTCCAGATCGGTTGCGAAACTTCGGTGAAGCCGGGCGTCACTTTGGCCAACTATCAGGAATCGAAGATTCGTTGGTTCCACATGCTGCTCGACCAGTGGCTGGGGGTCTGACCATGTGGGGCATCCTTCATCCGCTCGACGGCAAGCTGTACGAGAAAGACGGCAAGGGCAACCTGAAGGTCAGCAAGGACGGCGTCTGGGGCATCTTCGACATCGACGGTCGTCATCTCGAGGGCGAGATGTACGAATGTGACCCACAGATGTGCGGCTGGGTCGGTGGACCCAAGTACACCAACGCGCGTCTCGACAAATCAGCCGACCGCTGATTG
>JBEAPO010000112.1:0-11403 GCA_041164425.1 Actinomycetota bacterium | reverse complement strand
CGGCGCAGGTGCTTCGTGGCCGTCAGGAGCGAACCGCAGGAACAGAAGTTCGAAGATGCACTCGTCGGGGTCGGTCGGATGCGGCAAGAAGCGGTACACCATCGGCCGCGCGGCACCCGGGAAGAAGAAGGCGTTCGGAAACACGAAGTACTCGATCGAGTCGAGCGTCTCGGCCACCTTGAACCGCGAGAAATCATGGTTGAAGCGTTGCTTCAGTTCGTCCTGCACGATCTTGTAATACACGTCTCGCGCGGTCTTGCCTTCGGGAATCTTCGGCACATCGTCGGGGTTCCCGTAACGACGACGCAGAACGAAATTGAGGATCTCTTGTTCGGTCTGTTTGCGTTCGATGTGCGGACTCTGCGTACCCGATGTGTGCATGAATCGCGAGACGTTCTCGCCGAACACGTCGTACTGTGCGTTGGCGTCACCCGTCGCGCGCAGGCCTTCGGGGTGCGTCTTGTAGACGTGGTACGCCTCGAGAAACGCGCCCATCGATGCCTTCCAGTTGGCGGGCAGGCGCTTGCGCAGGTGCAGTTCGAGGTAGCGGTCGCTGAGGTCCCAATTGCCGGTGAAGTGCTCGGGCATCACGCCCAGGTAGTCGCGCAACGGTGCGGCGTTTCTGTCGAAGTTCACCCACACGAAACCACCCCATGTGTCGACCTGGATCGACGGCAGTTTCAGGTCGTCGTCCGAGTGGCCCGGAAAGTCCCAGCGGCACGGCACCGACGCGATGTTGCCGCTCGTCGACCAGGCCCATCCGTGGAAACGGCAGGTGAATCGGTTGGCGTTGCCGTTGTCCCACGATGGCTTCAATTGCGTACCGCGATGACCGCAGAAGTTGTCCATCGCGCGGATCACACCGTCGTCGCCGCGCACGATGATGATCGAACGGTGACCGATGTCGTAGACGTAGTAGTCACCGACGTTCGGGATGTGTTCCTCGCGACAGGCCCACTGCCACACCTTCGACCACACCTTCTCGAACTCGAGTTCCAGGAACTCTTTCGACGTGTAGCGGTAATAACCAATGGGTTCGTCACCGAGGAACTCGTACGACTCGGTCATCATCTGCGGCGGCGCGCCCGTTTCGTCGCGGCGCAGTACGTCTTGGTACGTCTCCCCGGGACAGCGGTGTTCGCCCTTGGCGAGACTGGGGTCGGGAAGTGTTTGCTCCATGGGCACAGGGTAACCCAGGCCCGCCCGCTGCCCGACAGGTGGACGAACCGTCAGGAATGCACGACGAGAAGGGAGTCGATGAACTCGCTGAACAGCGGGTCGAGAGAGGTTGCCGTCGTGTTGTCGCCCGCGAGCAGGTCGGGCAACACGGACCCGAGATGAATTGCGAGCGCGAATTCGGCGATCTGACGGGCACTGATCGTGGTGCGCATGAGCCCACGGTCTTGCGCGTCGGCGAACACAACGCTCAACTTGCCGACAAGGTCTTCCTGCATCTCACGCAAGGCCGCGGCAAGCTGCGGACGCGTGCGCGACGAACCGATGATTTCCGCGCGGAGAAAACGCGTCTGACGGCTCGACTCTGACGTTGCCTCAGAAAAAAAGTCGCACAACACCGTCGACAATTCGACGCACGTCGCCGCATTGCGCACAGCACGCGAGAACTCTTCGTAATAGATACCGGTCGACCCCTCGTACTGCTTTTGACGCGCAGCAACGACGAGGCCCTCGCGATCGCCGAAATAGTGATACAGCGTCGCAACAGAGACATCACTGTCACGCGCGATGTCGTTGACTCGCAGCGCAGGCTCACCGCCGGTTTCTATTGCGACGACAGTGGCATCGACGATGCGGTTCATCGTCGCCTGCGCCAAGGCTGAGCGGGTTTTCATACGCTTCGTAATCTATTTGAAATGCACTCGAATACACAGGGGAATCCACAAGGCGTCAGTTGTCGCGTCGACGCCACCCCACCAGCTTGGCAAGCACGAAGCCAATCACCATCGACACAACGACGAGCACCCACATCGGCCATTCGGGTGAGGCCACGACAAAGTTGATTTCTGTCTTGTTCCTGTTGAGGACAACAAAGAGCGCGGCGACGACCACGAGGGACGCCCAGCCGACCTGGCGTGCGCTGATGCGCCGCCCCGATTCTGCTGAACTTTTTTTGCGTTCCCTGACCCTTGGCTTCTTCTCAACCATGTCGCTCCGATGTTCGCTAGTGAAGGATCGTCATTCCGCCATCGACGACGATGCTCGCCCCGTTCAGAAAACTGGCCGCAGGCAGACAGGCGCTGAGTGTCATTTGTGCAACCTCTTCGGGCTCTCCGTACCTGCGCAGTGGCACCTTGCGCTTGGCATAAATCGTCTTCGAATCGTCGGGGATGGCCGCCGTCATTGCGGTGTTGATGGGCCCCGGACAGATGGCGTTCACGTTGATGCCGTGGCGGCCGAGTTCCGCAGCCAGGCTTTTCGTCAGACCAATGACACCGTGTTTTGCAGCCGAATAGGCGGCGAGTCCGGGTGTGGCCACGATTGCCTCGGTCGAGGCCACGTTGACGATTCGGCCCGAACGACCCGTCATGTGAGGAACGACGAGCCGCACGAGGTGCGCGTACGCGCTGAGGTTGACGGCGAGCGTGGCATTCCACGCGTCGGCGAACGATGCGTCGTCGGCGAACACCGACGACGCGCGACTGATGCCCGCATTGTTGACGAGAACATCGACCGTGCCGAAGCGGGCAACTGTCGCGTCGACGAGCGCGCGTCGGTGGTCATCGGATGTCACGTCCGTCGGCACGCCGATGACGCAGTCGGCACCGTGTGCAGAGATGATCTCCCCCACCACGCGCATGACGCGGTCGTCGCCCATGTCGGCAACCACGACGTTCGCACCCTCGTCGGCAAACAAGTGTGCAGTCGCCCTGCCCATGCCGCTCGCCGCACCCGTGACGATGACCGTCTTCCCCGCGACTGAGCGATCGAGCATGGTCAGGCGCGCCATTCGAACCGTCCTCCCATTCCGTACGCGGGAAGGTGCAACGCCCGATACGGGTCGACACGCATGAAGCCGGCGTCGGGTGAGTTGTCGGGCCCGCCCGGCGCGAAGAGGTTCAGGTCGTAGTCGAAGACGCCGTTCCACAAACGACGCTTCGACTCGAGGTCCGAGTGCAACGATGCGATGCCCCAGATCTCGACACCGTCGCCCTTTTCCGTCACCTGCCAGTGCAGCGCAACGTGGTTGTTGTGGCGTGCATTCTTCGCCTTGACCGATTCGTTGCCGATCATGATCCAGATCGCGTCGCCCTCCCAGCACGGATGCACCGGAACGACATCAGGCCGCCCGTCGCGGCCGACCGTCGCCAGATGTGCCCATGGGCTGAGCGCGGACGCGGCCGTGCGAATGGATGCAAGGTCGTTGCCCGACATGGTGGTGACCGCCCTTCAGGCCCGCGCGAGATCTGCCGCGCAGAGGATGCCGTCGAGCATTGGTGGCGGCAACACGGTGGGGTGCCCGGCCCACAGCTGCACACAGTCACCGGTACGGCCGTTTGGCCCCTCGTTCAGAAGATCGACGAGGACTGCGGCGACACCCTCGGGCGTCATCACGCCGGGTGCCGGTGGGCGATCACCGAGGAAGCCGAGATACATCGGCGTCGCGGTGGCACCCATGCCGAACGAGTTCACGCGCACCCTGTGCGGTGCGAGCGCGCGTGCCCACGCGTTCGTGAGACCCTTGATTCCCCACTTCGACGCGTCGTAGACGTCGAAACCAGGACCACCCACTGCCGACCGCTGCACGTTCTTCCAGTTGCACAGTTGCGCGTCGTCGTGCGAATGCGTCTCAGGCCAGCCGCACGTATGGATGTGGTCGGTTGTGACGTTGATGAGATCGCCACCGTTCTCGATGAGGTACGGAATCGCGGCCCGCCCGGTGAGGTAGACGCCACGCAGGTTCACGTCCATCATGAACTGGAAATCGTCGACCGCTTTTTCGAACTTGTCCTTTGCGGGGTTCGTGACGCGCACGACTCCGGCATTTGCAACGACGATGTCGAGGCCTCCAAGCTTCGTGGCGGCTCCGTCGACGAACGCCTTCACGTGCTTCTTCTTCGCCACGTCGGCAACCTTCGCCCAGCAGTTCACGCCGAGGCCGCGAATCTCATCGCGCACCGCTTTCACCGAATCATCGACGTCACAGATCGCCACGTTGGCGCCCGCCTGCGCGAGTGCAATCGCATAGGCCTTGCCCAAACCTGCCGCCGCGCCGGTGACAAGCGCCCGACGCCCCTTCAAAGATGTCCCCGTATTCCCCATGACGCCGAAGATAGCCCGACAACGGCAAGCAAAATTCCGACCTCTTATAGTGGAGTCGATTCGACAGTCGAACGGGGGGCACATGTCGTTGACCGAAAACCTGAAGAGCGTCGTCGCCGACGCTTTCGAAATCACGGCCGATCGCGCATCGACCGAACAGGTGGATTTCCCGTTGATGCCCCTGGGCACGGCGTGCGACATGGGCCGCGACGAGAACGGCGTACCGCTGATCGACCCCCGCTTATTCGGGTCGCGCGAATTCCAGCGCAACCCGTACCCCTACTACCACATCATGCAGGACCACTATCCGGTGTTCCACGACAAGTTGAACAACTGCTACTTCGTGACGCGCTACGCGGACATCAACGATGCGTACTTCGACGGTCTGGGTTTCAATACCATCCCGAAGGGCAGTTCGAACCACGTTCTCGGAAACACCCAGTTGGAACTCAGCGGCATCGAACACAGCCGTCGTCGCAACCTCTACGGCCGCCACCTCGTTGGTAGCGCCCTGACAAAGCGCTTCGGCGCGATCTGCAAGATGGCGAACGACATGATCGACGCGTGGTTCGACCCTGCGTCGGGTGTGGCGGAACACGACCCTGCAACGGGCAAGTACGTCATCGAACTCGGACGCGCGTTCGCGAACGATTTCCCGATTCGCGTCGTGTGCCAAGTGCTTGGCTTTCCCGACGATGCACAGGACCGTTTTTTCTATTGGTACAAGAACATGATGGGCGGCATCGGAGGCCGCGACTTCGAACAGAAAGGTCTGATGGCGCGTCAAGACCTCGAGGACTTCGTCGAAGAAATCGTCGAACAACGCCGCACATCGCCCCAATACCTGCTCGACGACAACGGCAACCAGGTTGCACCCGACATCATCTCGGAGTTGTGCCAAACCGTGATCGACGGCGACTACCTCTCGACCGAGGAGATCACTTCGAACATCGCGCTCATCGTGGGTGGCGGCGGAGAAACGACGCGGGGCGCGATCCTCAACATGTGGTACCTGCTCTTGCAGCACCCCGACCAGATGGCCGCAGTGCTCGCCGACGATGCGCTGTGGGACGCGGCATTCCACGAGACGCTTCGCCACTCGTCGTCGATCGGCGGCCAGCCCCGCCACAACACCTTCGACATCGAGATGCACGGCGTGAAAATTCCCGCCGGCTCGCTGATGCACATGGTCGACTGGGCCGCGAACCACGACCCGCGCGTGTTCACCGACCCCGAGAAGTTCGACATCTTCCGCAACGATCTCTACACCGAAAAGATCGTCCGCGCGGGTTATCGCAAGGAAGGCAAGTGCAACCACATGGCGTTCGGCGTTGGTCCGCACCTGTGCCCCGGCGCGTGGATCTCACACCAAGAGGCGTCGATCGGCTCGAACATCATGTCGAAGCGCGTGAAGAACGTGCGGATCGTCGAGGAACGCATGCCAAAGGACATCGACGGTGTGTCGCTCGCCCCGGTCGGCCTCGGAGCCATCAACGAACTGTGGCTCGAGTTCGAAAAGGCATGAGATGACCTACAGCTCGGACAACGAGAACGACACCCTCGCCAGCGAACGCGGCGACGACGAGGCGGGCTACCGCAGTTACGAGGTGTTCCAACGCGAACGCGTCGGTGCCCCGCCCCCCGTCAAGCCCGGTCAGATGCGCACGCAGGACTACCTCGACGACCCCTACGCGCTGCTCGCGAAGCTGCGCGCCTACGGCCCCGCATGGCGCGACTGGCCGGGCAACTGTTTCTGGGTCACGCACTACAACGACGTCACTTCGATACTCACCGACAACGCAAACTTCGCCGTGCGTTCGAAGCGATGGCACTACCACCTGAACGATTTCGGCCGTGACCTGCGCAACCAGGTGCCCGTTCTCACGGCACAGGCAAAGGGCATCGACGACAACGCTCGCTCAACCGCCGAAGAACTGATTGGCGCCGTCGCCAAGCGCGGTTCGGCCGACCTCGTTGCCGACTTCGCCGCCCCGTATCCGCTGATGCTGCTCGGCCGCACGATCGGCATCCCCGACGCCGACATCGCAACGTTCGCCGACCGCTATCTGCGCATGCAGCGTGGATGGCGCTGGCACCCCACGAACCAAGAAGCGGGAACGCGCGCGATGCGTGAACTCGTCGACTACTTCGCACCGCTGCTCGACGTCCGTCGTGCCGACCCACAAGACGACTGGTTGACCGCCGTCGCGACACTGGAAATCGACGGACCACCGACCACCGCCCAAGATGTGGTCGCGACACTGCTCGAAGGCGACCACGAAACACTCCACGGCGCGTTGGCAAACATGTGGATGCTCCTCCTCACGCATCCCGAACAACTCGAATCGGTTCGCGGCGAGCGCCGCCTCGTGAAGTACGCCTACCTGGAAACCGTCAGGCATTCGACGCCCGTCATCAGCGCCGACCGCTTCGCACGCCGCGAGGTCGAACGGTTCGGCCTGCTGATCCCCGAAGGTGCCCTCGTCATCTGTTCTGCAGGTGCCGCAAACCGCGACGAACGTATCTTCAAGAACCCCGACGACTTCATCGTCGGTCGCAAAGATCTCGTGCAGCGCGAGCCACGCGGCCAGTACCGCGCCGACGGACTCCCTTCGGGCATCACACCCGCACTTGGCACGCCGTCGAAGTTCCCCGCACTGCCGGTGGGTCGGCCACGTTCGCTCTACGCCATCACCCGCGACACGGCAACGACCGCGTCACAGGTGGTGCTCGAGATGCTGCCGAACATCAGGCTCGCCACCGGCGCGAACCCGATGATGAAGTGCAAGGCGTGGGGCGAAATGCACGCCTGCTGGCACCTCCTCGTCAATTTCTGATCAGGCGCCCACGACGTTCAGACCGAGTAGTCGCGCAGCCTGCGCTTGACGAAGGTCGAACGTGACGAACCGCAGCGAGGCGATCTCGAGTCGTTTCGCGATGGCGAGGTGCAACGCGTCGAGCGACCGCACTTCTAGTTCCTCTGCGATGTCCGCCGCATACGACCACGTCGCCTCGGTCGGTTCGATGACGGCCATTCGGTCGAGGTCTGCTTCGAAGAGTTCTCTTGCCCTGACACGGTTGATGCCCGTGAAATGACGTGCCATGGCCCGTCGCACTTCCACGACCGTGAGTATCGACGTCACGAGCACCGGATCGACGGAAATCATCTCGACCGCGAGTGCCGACTCGGGTTCGTCGACGTACAACTTCGTCAGCGCGCTCGAATCGACATAGGTCGTCATCGGCCGTCAGAACCGGTCTTCGCGGTCTTCAGCGATCACATCGCCGACGCGACGGTCGGACTTCATTCGCGGACCCCGACCCACGAGTCCTTCACGTCGTGGCGGGCGAATCCACCCTTCTTCGATTCCGATCGCGAGACGATCGGCTGAGATCGCCGGTGAGAGGACTGCTTTGGGAACCCCACGGTCGGTTACTCGGACCGTCTCCCCTTTGGCGACCAATTCGAGGATCTCCGAAAGACGCTGCTTCAGTTCACGAATCCCCACATCCATGTGTCCACATTATCCTCTAATGTGGACACATGGATGCAGCGGAATCTGACTGGCTGCGCGCGACCGACACCGGGTGCGAACTCTCCATTCGGGTTGTTCCCGGGTCGCGAAAATCCGAGGTGTCCGGTGCAAATGGTGGCGTTCTGAGGGTTCGCCTCGCAGCACCGGCCGTCGACGGCAAGGCGAACGCCGAACTCGTGAGGTTCGTCGCCGATTGGTTTGGCGTTCGTCAGTCCGCGGTGGAACTCATCGTCGGTACGCGGTCGCGCACCAAACGCGTCCACGTGACGGGTCGTCAGGCGCCGCCGGACACCACGATGTTCTGACCCGTGATCCACGAACCCGCGGGCGAGGCCAGCCAGACGGCGGCGGCGGCGCAGTCGGTGGGTGTGCCGAGGCGGCGGATCGGGATGCGAACCGCGGTTGCCTCGAGCTGCGCGTCGGTGACGTGGCCGACGGTCTTCGTGGCCTCGGTGGGCACGGTGCCGGGCGAGATGCAGTTAGAACGAATGCCCTTCGGGCCGAGTTCGGTCGCAAGCGTGAGCGCGAGCGAGTTCATGCCCGATTTCGCTGCACCGTAGGCGGCGAAGTTGACCGCCGGCTTCAGCGACGCGATCGATGAGATACCGATGAGGGTCGAGCCGGGCTTCATCACAGCGGCGCAGGCGCGCGCGGCGACGAAGTGCGGGCGCAGGTTCAATGCGATCTGGTTGTCCCAGTGCCAGTCGGGAAAGTCCTCGAAGGCAAAGTTGCCGGGGTAGTCGGACGTTCCCGCGTTACTGACCCAAGTGTCGATCGATCCGAGTTCGTTCATCGCGCGGTCGACGATGGTGGGAATCGTGTCGGGGTGAGTGATATCGGCGACGACCTTCATCGACTTCTGTCCCCGCTGCGCGATGCGCTCGGCGACTTCGTCGAGCTCGTGCTCGCGACGCGCAGTCAGAACGACCGTCGCACCGGCATCGGCGAAAGCGAGCGCGATTCCGCGGCCGATGCCTCGGCCCGCACCCGTGACGACGGCGACCATGCCGTCCATTCGGAACAAGTCCATGACGTTCGCATCGGCCGGGTCGACCGGTGTGTGTGTTCGTGAGACCTTCGATGACATGACAAACTCCCCTCGTGACTTCAACGGCGCGCTCGGGGCTTCCCGACAACGAGATCCTCGGCTACCGCTTCCCTGGTGGACGGTACACGATTGCCCACTGGGAGAACTTCCTCCTGACCGATTGCACGACGTCGGAGCAGTTGCCCGAAGGCCTCGTGCATCCGGTCGCCCTCTTCCACGTGCCGATTCTGGGCTCGGGCATCAACATCGCGAAATTGTTCGAAGTGTGCGGCGCGGAAGGCCCGGGGTCGGTCGGCCTCGACGGTTACGACTGGGAGTACTTCTCGCGCCTGCGTATTGACACCGAATACGACGTGCAGGGATCGATCGTGCACTGGGAGCACATGCTCGACGACAAGGGCAACGCTTACGACGCGATGAAGTTCGCGATCGAATTGCGCGACGTCGCCGGTGACAACGCACTCGTTGCGCGCGTCACGAACTCGTGGCGCTTTCGTCGTCAGCACGGAACAGCCGCGTACAAGCGTCCCGCAGAAAAGACGGTGGATACGGCTGCTTCCGCATCGCACAGCATTCCCGAGTTCACGGTTGATGCAGTCGATGCACAACGCATGAAAACGATGGCCGCGATCCTCCGCGACCCTTACCGCGTGCACTGGGATCGTGCGGCAACGACCGAGATGGGCCTTGGTGGTCGCGTCATCAACCAGGGACCGCTAAATCTCAGTTACATCGTCAACGCACTGCATAGTTTCGCCGGAGCGGGAAGCGTGCGACGGCTAACGGTCGCCTTCCATCGCCCCGTCTTTGACGGCGATCGCGTGGTTGCGGGCGGTGAAGTCGTCGGCAACGAATCGTTCTCGGGGTCCTCTGTACGGAAAGTCAACGTGTGGCTACGCCGAGACGAGCCGACGCCCGGCGAGATCGTGGTGTCGGGCACCGCGCTCATCGACTAGCCCACGACAATTCTCAAGCGTGGTGTGACGTACCCATCGGTAACGACGCCCCTGCAAACTTTTGCACGCGCACTCGGTGCGCCGACGTTCACGAGCGCACTGCCTGCACCGTGCAAAGAACCGAAGAAAATCAAGCGTTTCACGTTCACATCCCATTTACTCGGCGGTGTGACGATGGTTATAGTTGCCACGCCGGCATGCCGGTTGTCACATCAACAATCGGGCACACGTGCCCGTGTTCACAGGGGGAACATTTGAAGAACCAAAAAAGGAAATTTCTGGTTCCCGTCGCGGTCGCTGTAGCAGCGGCTTTGTCGATGGGTGCCGGTGCTGTTTCCGCAAAAAGCAACAACGCCGGCGTCAAGGCGGCCGGCAAGAAGTGCACTGTCAAGTTGAACACGAAGATTGACCGCACAGAGGGAAAGAACGCAGGCTGGCTCGCCCAGCGTCTTGCGTGCGGCGACAAGGCCCCACTCGAGGCCACTGGCGACGCGATCACCATCGGTTTCCAGAACCCCGAGGGACCAGTCATCAACTTCCCCGAGTATCGCGTCGCTGCTCAAGCAGCCGTTGATTACGTCAACAAGCAACTCGGTGGAATCGGAGCCAACGTGGCCAAGGGAACTCCTGGCCGTCCTCTGAAGCTCGAGGTCTGCAAGTACAACGCGCTCGTTCCGGCCGAACTGCCGGGTTGCGCCAACACACTTGCCGCGAAGAACCCACTCTTGGTGTTCGCCTCGCTCGCTTTCGGTGATGCGCACTTCCCGATCTATCAGGCTCGCAAGATCCCGATCATCGTCGGTACGCCGATCTTCCCGAAGGACTTCACCTCGCCTGCAACGTTCGCCATCGGCGGCGGTGGCGGCTGTCTTGGTGTTCACCTCGGTCTCGTCACCTACGCAACCCAGTACCTACTGAAGAAGACGCTGAAGAAGCCCACCGGTGGCAAGGTCGGCGTTCCGTGGGCCAAGTCGGCGCCGGGCATCTTCTGCTACAACGACCTCGAGGCAAAGCCGCTCGACGTGCTCGCCGGCAAGACCCTCTCGGGTACCAAGATCAAGTCGACCGCCAAGCTGAAGGGCACGATGCCGAAGCTGACCTACGTCGGCGTTCCGGTCATCACGGGCAAGGCCGACGTGTCGGCTGAAGTCGCCCAGATCCTGAACTTCAAGCCTGACGTGATGATCTACTCGAACCAGGGTTCGGAATGCTGGACCTGGATGAACGAAATGATCAAGCAGGGTTGGACGCCGAAGTCGTTCCCCGTCGTGTTGTCGGGCGCTTGCATCGACCTCGTGACGATGGGCAAGTTGGGCAAGTCGATCAACGGCATCTACACCGTTGGTGGCCTGTCGATCCTCGACCCCGATGCACTCACCGGCTTCCAGAAGACCGCAGCGAAGAACTACGCCGACAAGATGGCGAAGTACTCGAGCGACCAGAAGCTGAACGGCACGGGTTTCGCGACCCAGGGCTACTCGGGCATCATGAACATCTGGATGATGATGGACCTCGCCGGTGGCACCAAGGCGACCGGTGTCGCCGTTCAGAAGAAGTTCAAGGCCACCAAGGGTCACGTTGCCTT
>JBEAPO010000111.1:0-16431 GCA_041164425.1 Actinomycetota bacterium | reverse complement strand
GATGGTAGTCGCGTGATTGACCTCGCGCCTCTGGAGAGACTGCCGTGACAAATGCCCTCATTCAGTACCGCGTGGCGAAGGGCAAGAAAGAGGAGATCGTCGAGGGCCCGGATGACGCCTCCGTCGTCGTCACCATCGCCGCGGCCGACCTCGAGCTCGGCGCGAACGTCGCCTACATGCGCGGAAAGCTGAAGGCCACGGGCCACAGCGGCGTGTTGTTGCGGGCGTTGGCCAGCGGAGAAATCGACGGCGCTCTCAGCGCGATCGCATCGCGTCTCTGACGCGTCGGTACCCGACCATCACGGCGCCCGATTGCTCGATTGCCTCGCGCAGAGTCGGGTCGTTCACGACGAAATTGTGGTCTTCGATCCAGCCGAGCGTCACGTCACCGAGTGCGCGCACCTCGGCGGTGTCGATCGCGGGTTGAACGTGGATCTCGGTGATGCCCGGCCTCAGTTCGGCGAGGTCGCCGAGAACGCGCTCGCGACTACCAGCACGCCAGTCGTGATTGAAGTAATCCGGGAACACCACTCCTTCGTCGGCGGCGAGTTTGCGGAACGGAAAACCCGCGTCGCGCTCGTCGATCGTCGAGGGCAACCGAATCGGCAACCGGAACTCGACCGCAAGGTCGAGGTAGATGTCGAAGAATTCAGGCCGCAAAGTGATTGCCGTCAGATGCGGGGTGAGGTGCGTGACATCGATGCCCCACGCGATGGCGCGTTCGATCTGCGCACGGCACTCGCGACGGACTTCCTCGGGGTCTGCGTGGTCCCACAGATCCTCGATGCTGCCGGGGAAGCCGCCGTCACCCGACAAGAGGGAGGGGGCATGAGTGATCGGGCCCCATCGCAGGTTCTCGTGTTCGGCGTTCAAAGTGAGGTGAACACCAATGTCTTCGCCCCGGTACATGATCGCCGCATGACGAGCCCACGGCGCGGGCACCATGATCGAAGCGCACGTGGCGACGCCCTTGCGGAGCGCCTCGTAGACGCCGATGTTTGCGGCATGACACGACCCGAGGTCATCGCACGACAAGATGACGGCCCGGGCGTCGGGCGCCAGTCCCATTGCCTCAAGCAGACCCGCATCGTGGGTGTGTGTCGTCATTGGCTTCAAACTACTCGCGTCAGCATGCGCCCCACAGCCCGCGCCGTGCCGCCTGGGCCTCCCACGCCGCGTCGGCAAATGTGGCCTTGTGGGTGGTGTTCGGCTCGAACGGGTACGGCCGGGCAAGGCCCAGTCGAACCAACTCATGGTTCACGAACACATTGCCGTCAACCAAGTACACGTAGGCGAGGAGACGTCCGTACCTGTCGCGCGATTCGGCGTCGCGTACCAACCTGACCTTCGTGCCCGGCACGAGCAGCGACGTCGTGAATGCCGAGGCCTCGGGACCCCAGCACTGCACGCCCTTCGTCGGATGTTTTGTCTCGGGTGTGTCGATTCCGATCAAGCGGACCTTTTCGCGGCGGCCCGCGAGTTCGACTGTGAAAGTGTCACCATCGGAAACGGAAACGACGACCCCCACATTGGCAGAGGTCGTCGTTAACGAGACGTTCGGGCCGGCGCCGCTTCCGCACGCCGTCGCACTCAGAGCGACGGCGAAGAGGAATCGGCCCAGGATTTTCAGATGCGCTCGATGAGCGTTCCCGTTCCGAGGCCGCCACCGCAGCACATCGAGATGAGGCCGTAGCGGCCACCGGTGCGCTCGAGTTCGTACAGCGACTTCGTCATGAGGAACGCCCCCGTTGCTCCGAGCGGGTGGCCGAGTGCAATGGCTCCACCGTTCGGGTTGGTGGTTTCGGGGTTGGCGCCGGTTGCTTTGGCCCATGCGAGCACCACCGAAGCAAACGCCTCGTTGATCTCGAAGTTGTCGATCTGGTCGATCGACAGACCGTTACGCGACAGGAGACGCTTGGTGGCGTCGATGGGTCCCTCGAGCATGAGGATGGGGTCGACGCCGACGAGGCAGGTGTCGACTATGCGTGCGCGGGGCTTTAGTCCGAGGGCCTGTGCGCGTGATGCCGTCATCATCAAAACTGCTGCTGCGCCATCGGAGATCTGAGACGAGTTGCCGGCCGTGTGCACGCCGTTCTCCCGCGCGACGGGCTTCAGTCCTGCGAGTGCTTCGCGCGTGGTGTCGCGCATGCCCTCATCACGGGTGACCTTGTGTGTCGAGCCGGTGGGCTTGCCTTCTTCGTCGAGATCGGGGGCGACGACCTCGACCCATTGTCCGGCGAAGCGGTCTTCGGCCCACGCACGCGCGGCGCGCTGCTGGCTTTGGAAACCGAACGAGTCGGTGTCGTCGCGCGTCAGGCCGAACTTGTCGGCGATGCGCTCGGCACCCTCGAACTGTGAGGTCATTTCGTACTGGCCGAAGTAGGTCTTCGGAATCGGGACTCCGAGACCGAGCTTCTTCGACGAATTGATGCCGATCGGAATACGGCTCATGATCTCGACGCCGCACGCAACGGCGACGTCAACGACGCCGCTTCCGATGAGCGACGTCGCCATGTTTGTTGCTTGCTGCGACGAACCACATTGAGTGTCAACCGTCGTTGCCGCCGTAGTGAGCGGTAGGCCAGCGGCCAACCACGCGGTGCGTGTGACGTTGAAGCTCTGTTCGCCGACCTGGCTGACGCAGCCACCGACGACTTGTTCGATTGCCGCGGGGTCGATTCCGCTGCGGCCGACGAGCGCCTTCTGCGCGACGCCGAGGAGGTCGGCCGGGTGCATGCTGGACAAACCGCCACCACGGCGGCCGATGGGTGTGCGTACTGCGTCGACGATGACGACGTCTTCTCTGTTGCTCATGGCGACATCCTACGCAGGTACCTTGGGAGTCCTATGAGCCGCCCCACCGACGTTCCGCGTCTCGTCCCTTCGATGAACCCGGCGTCCCACGCGCGCCGGAACCGCTATTTCCACGTCGTTGGTAACACCGTCTGGGAAGCGAACGAACCGGCAGCAAGCGAGTGGCACGTCCACTTCATCGGGATGATGGGAGATGTCGCCGTGTGGGCGGTCGATGTTCCGCACGGACTCGATCCGGCGGATGGGGCATCGCTCGATCTCTTTTCCTTCCACGGGCGTAACCACGAAAACGACTGGCTGGCCGCCGGTCGTGCGGTGCAGTTGGTCGAGTGGGCCCGCACCCACCGTTTCTGTGGCCGCTGTGGCGAAGCGACGAAACGGCTCGACAACGAACGTGCGATGCGTTGTCCCGCATGTGGGCTTTCGGCCTTTCCGCGCCTCGCCCCGGCGATCATCACGCTCGTGACGCGCGGCGACGGCGACGACGAAGAGGCGCTGCTTGCCCGCGGTGTGCAGTGGAAGCAGCCGATGTATTCGTGCCTCGCCGGATTCGTCGAGCCGGGCGAGACGCTGGAAGAGGCCGTCGTTCGGGAAACGCTCGAGGAAGTCGGTGTCACGGTTGGCAACGTGCGCTACGTGCGCAGCCAACCGTGGCCGTTTCCGCATTCGCTGATGCTGGGGTTCCGCGCCGACTGGCTCCACGGTGACATTGTGTGCGATCCCGTCGAGATCGCCGACGCCAAATGGTTCCGGCGCGACGAGATTCCGATGATCCCTCCCGGTATCTCCATCGCCCGACGACTCATCGACCTCTGGCTCGCGGGCGGTAACGTCGGCGCATGAGCAACACCACTGCCCCCCAGAACTTTCCGAAACCCGACCTCGGCCGCATTGGTTTGTGGAGCGGATCGCTCGACGGTGTGCCCGGTTCAAAGGTGCGCGACGTGGTGCAAGAGATCGAAGGTCTCGGGTTTGGCACGTACTGGTACCCGGAGACCGTCGGGCGCGAAGCATTCGTGAACGCAACGATGATCCTCGGGGCGTCGTCGAAACTGAAAGCCGCCACCGGAATCGCGAGCATCGCCGCCCGCACGGCGATGGCGATGCAGGCCGGCTGGAAGGCTTTGTCCGAGGCGTACCCCGACCGCTTCGTGCTGGGTATGGGTGTGAGCCACGGTCACATGGTGACGAAGCTGCACAAGTCGCCCTATGAAAAGCCGTATTCGACGATGGTCGAATACCTCGACAACATGGACAGCGTTCCGTATTTCGGTGTGGCGCCGTCGGGCCCGCTGCATCGGGTGCTGGCTGCGCTCGGCCCGAAGATGCTCGAACTGTCGCGCGACCGCACTTCGGGTGCGCATCCGTACTTCACCACGCCGCAGCACACCGCCGAGGCCCGTGCGATTCTCGGCCCCGACAAACTGCTTGCACCCGAGCAGATGGTGATCTTCGAGACCGACGCCGACAAGGCCCGCGAGACGGCGCGCAAGAACATGTCGGTGTACACGCGCCTGCCGAACTATGCGAACAACCTCATGCGCCTCGGATTCAGTGCCGACGAGATCAAGGAGCAGTCCGACCGACTGGTCGATGAAATCGTGTGCTGGGGCACCCTCGACAAGATCGGTGCACGCATCAAAGAGCACCACGATGCGGGAGCGGATCACGTGTGCGTGCAGGTGTTGATGCACGACGGCGCCGAATTGCCCATGGTCCAGTGGCGTGAACTCGCCCAACTCCTGAAATAGCCCGACGATGATCGGTTCGTATCTCGATCTGCGTCCCCGCAACCACCTCCACGTGCTTTCCGACGAGAACGTACGGTTCATCACGGCGGCACGTGCGGCTGGATGGTCAGCGCCGGTTGCGGCGTGCCCGGGTTGGGACGCGGCCGAGTTGGTGTTCCACATGTGCAAGGTGCAGGCGATGTTCCACGGGATGCTGACGACATCCGCGCAGAGCCCGAAGGACCTGCCGCGCCTCGAACGCCCAGACTCCGCCGATGGACTGGTGGAGATTTTCTCGCAAGGTGCGAGCCGCCTCGAGCACGTGCTCGAGAACATTCCCGACGACGAATTGGTGTGGACCTTCGCCGGCCCGAAGCCCGCGGCTTGGGTGAAACGCCGGATGGCCCACGAGGTGTTGGTTCACCGGTTCGACGCCGACATCGCGGCGGGGGAGTTGTCGGCAACCGACGAGGTCGTTTGTGCCGACGGTATCGACGAGAAGTTCGCGGTGTTCCTGCCGTGGTTCGGCGACAAGGTGTCGTTGGCGCACACGGTGCACCTGCATTGCGGCGATACCGATGGTGAGTGGATGTTGGGCCCGGGTGCGAACGGTGTCACCGTGGCACGTGAGCACGGCAAGGGCGACGTTGCCTTTCGCGGACCCGCACAACTGTTGTTGTTGGCGCTGTGGCGACGCATCACCATCGACGAAGCGATCGTGGCTGGAGCTGAGGTGTTCGGCGACCGACCCGTGCTCGATTCGTTCGTGACGGCTTTCGGCGTTTAGCGCGCGTCAGGCGCCGAAGACGCGGGACTGCAGTTTGCGCATGCCGCCCAACCACCGGGCGTGCTGCGCGGCGCGGGTCGTCATGTAGGTCTCGACTTCGGGATGGGGAAGGATGAGGAAGCGTTCGTCATGAACCGCGTCGAGCACGACCCGCGCGACATCGTCGGGTTCGAGCACCGCGCCGGCGGCCTTGACCACGTCACCCGCGGATGCAAAGCCCGGCCCATCGGGGGACTTGTCGGGATTCAACATGTTCGTGTTCACGCCCTGTGGGCAGAGACAACTCACGCGCAGCCCTCGGTCGTGGTACGTGATCGACAACCATTCGGCAAACGCGACCGCGGCATGTTTCGTCACCGAGTAGGGAGCCGACCCGATCTGTGCGAGAAGTCCCGCCGCTGAGGCGGTCGAACAGAAATATCCGCTCTTACGCGCGAGCCAATCGGGCATCAGCAGTTCGGCGGCGTAGCGGTGTGCGTGCACGTTGACGGCGAAACTGACGTCCCAATCATGGTCGCTCGCGTTCTCGAGGTCGGTGCCCATTCCGACTCCGGCGTTCGCGAAGAACAGATCGATGGCGCCGAATCGTGCGCGTGCGTGGTCGATGACCGCGACATTTCCGGCACGGCTGCCGATGTCGGCAGCGAGCGCGGTTGCGGAGTCGGGTCGCACTGCGTTGAGGTCGTTGCATACCGCAACGAGACGTTCTTCATCGAGGTCGGTAATCGTCACGCGCGCGCCTGCCGCATGGAATGCACGGGCGAGTGAGCGGCCGATACCCCCTGCAGCTCCGGTGACGACGACGTGGGAGGCGGATGTGATGTCCATTGGTCACCGATCGTAGATCGTGGGGTCTATGACACGACCCGTGACGAACCTGTGGGTAAAGTCACGGCAGGTCGGTGGTGGGGCAAGTCACGCTTGCTGCTAGACAAAAAGAGTCTTGCGAAGGTAGGACTCTTCAGCGAAAAGGCGGAGGCAAGCAGTGAACGGAACAATCCTCGAGACGACCGAAGGCCACGACGCCGGTAGCACTGCAACTGCCGTCACCGAAGCACTTGCGATCGTCGACAAGGCTCTTGCCGAAATGCTGCGCCGTGAACTCGTCTCCAGCGGCGAGGTCGCGGATCTTCTTCTCGACCTGCGGTCGATCCTCACTGCGGCATCGAAGCCCGAAGTCGCCGCCACCAGCGCGGCTTCCTGACTTCCTCCACGCCGGTTGTCGGCGTGTCATCTTTGCCCGCAACATGATCGGTTCCTGCGTCCTTGGAAGCCGTTGCCGTTTGAGCCTGACTCGGCGCGAATCGGGCGATTTTTGCGAACGAATCCTCGATGCACGTGCGGAGAAGTTCGGGGTCGCTCACGGCCGCGGTGTCGACGTGGAGTCCCATGTCGAGGTTGCCGTCGTTGCTGAGCAACGTGAGGTTGAAGGCAACACCGCCGAGCGGGCCGACGGGGTGGTTTGCGACGATACGCGCGCCGCTGATGAAGAGCGGAATGCCGGCACCGCGAACATTCGACGTTGCGAAGTCGACCGTCTGGCTTTGTGCGCGGGCGAGTCGCGTGAGAACCGAGATGGGCAAGGCTTGCGCCAGGCCAGCAAGGGTGTCGAGGCTGGCGTCGCCCGACCCGCTTCGCACGGATGTCGCCATTTCGTTGATGGCCGCGAATCGCTCCTCGATGGGCATTTCGGCGGTCGGTACGATCAGTCGTACGAGCGTGAAGGCGTTCGATGCGGCTTCATCGGTGCGTGTGCTGATCGCCATCGACGTGCGCAGTGCTTCGACGGGCGCGCCAAGGCGACGGTGGTATTCGCCGGCGGCGTCGGCCGCCGCGGTGACGAACGCGGTATTCAACTTGCCTCCGAGGGTCTTCGACGCATCGCGCATCGTGCTGTAAGGCACCGACAGCGCCTCGAGGCGGCGGCCAAGCGACCGTTTCGTCCACAACGGACTCCGGGCGGGGTCGGTGTCACCGAGTTGTTTCAAAACGGCGCGAACGTTCGCGGCGGTTTCGGCACCGGCGGACGGGAGGCTGGCGGGATCGCTGAGCGCGTCGCGCACCTGCTTCACGAACGACAAGGGAATGCGCAAGGCGTCACCCATCGCCGCGCGCAACACGTCGGCAGCCTCGTCGTCGGGATGGGACTCGGCGAGCTCTGGTTCGGGCAATGGTGCGGGCTCGGGAGTGTCGCGTTCGAGGTCGATGAATTGCATCGAGAGCAGCACGCCACCCTCGCCGTCGGTGATCGTGTGGTGGATCTTGCTGATGAGCGCGCTGCGGCCGCCCGCAAGGTTGTCGACGATGAGGAATTGCCACGGCGGTCGGGCACGGTCAAACGGATCGGCGGTGAAAAGCGTCGCGAGGTCGAGGAGTTGTCGCAGCGAGCCTTCGCCCGGGAGTGCGATGTGGCGCACGTGGTGAGCAAGGTCGAAGTGCGGGTCGGGTTGCCAGAACGGCGCTCCGAGATTGGCCGGAGCGGGTTGCACGCGTTGGCGTAGCCGTGGGAAGGCGATCGTCGCGCGTTTCATGCGTCGCATGAACGCCGCAACGTTCATCGGTCGATCGAGGATCGAGATGTTCGAGAACGTCGACGAGAGAAAGGGGTCTTTTTCGAGACGCCACATCAGGCCCTCGGCCTCGGTCATTCGCTCGGTCATCGTTCGACCGTCACTGCGGAACGCTCGTGTGTTTGAACTCGTTCAGTATCGGCCAGTCGATGTCGTCGAGAATGCGGTCGATCGTCGCAATGGCCGTCTCGGCGTTGCCTTCGGAGGTGCGGAGAAGGCGCACGAAGACCGCCTTGTCGTCGACAACGAAAGTTGGCACGCCCCACACCTCGTGACTGTTGACGTACTGCATGTGCTCGCGGGCAATTGACCGCAACGGTTCCCCGCCAGCGACGCGGTCGAAGACGGTGCTCGCATCGAAGCCCGCGTCGGTCAGCATCGCGGCGATCTTGTCACGATCGTTGAGGTTGCCCGCGCGCGTGTGGCGGTATTCGTACATCGCACCGTGGAATACGGGGAACCGGGCGGGGTCGATGTCGCGCGCAGCCACACCGACCTGCAGGGCAAAGAGCCCCGAATCAGCCTGTGGTGTCTCCCATATCGGTGGCAGCTCGGGGTCGCGGTTCGACTGACCGAGGCAATACGGCAGGAATGTCACGTTCCAGTCGGCGCCGGCAAGGAGACCGGTGACGACATGGTCGTGAACGATGCGCCCGTACGGGCATCGATAATCCCAGGTCACTGCAAACGAGCGCGTCACGCGCTCAACCTACAAGCGGTGTCGCAAGAAGCCCAAGGGCTACCCCGACGAGGGCCCCGCCGAGAATGTCGGAGAAGTGGTGAAGGCGGACCATCACGCGGCTGAGCGCCACTCCAGCGGCAAGGACGAGGAACGTCACCGTCCAAACACCCGGCACGAGCCCCGCGAGCACGGTGGCCGCAAAGAACGCGGATGAAGAGTGTCCACTGGGAAACGACGACGTGACGGGCGTGCGCACGCTGAAGCGACCGTCGCCGCTTGCGTTCGGCCGACTGCGTCGGAACACGCGCTTCAGGCCCTGGTTCACCACCAGACTTTCGGCGCCAAGCAGCAACGAAAAGACGAGTGCTTCGCCGGCCCGAGATTCGCTTCCGATTGCGCGCACCCAGATGACCGCATGCCAGATGAGGCTGAACTCACCGGCGCGACTGAGAAGAGAGAAAAAGCCTCGTGCGAGTGAGTTGTGGCGCGCGGGCTCAAGCCGCATGTCGACCCAGTCGTCGATTCGCTGGACGTGGGTCATCCGACGACGGTCTTCGCGCACGCCGCGACGAATTCGCCGAAACGATCGGGGTCTTCCATCGGCCCGAAGTGTGACACTTCGTTCCACACTTCATAATGTGCTCCACGTACCTGTTCAGCGACGCGCGGTGCGATTGCCGAGGGCTGGTATTGCTGCTCGGGACTTCCGAGCACCCACAGCGGTACGGCGAGCGACGCGAGCGAATTCCACGTCTCGTGGCCGCCGCCCGTTTCGTACGTGCGGGCTTCGTGCTCGGGGTTGCATTTCAGTGTCACACCTTCGTTGGTGGGACGGAACCCGTGGAGGACGTACGCATCGAGCGCGTCTGCGCGGAACGCCGACATCGGTGGCTTCGAGGCGAAGTTGGCCCGTGCTTCGTCGATCGACGCGAACGTCGCTCGACGGCGCCGAGTGAGAGCAGCAAGCGGGTTCGGTGGCATGTCGTCGGGTCGGAAGCCCGACTGCGGGAAGATGATCGGCTCGAAGGCGACGATGCCGTCGAAGAGTGTCGGCTCGCGCAGTGCAGCCATCACCAGCGTGGCGCCGCCCATCGAATGACCGGCCGCAAACACGCGGCCGTTGGGCGACACCGCTGCGACGTGCCGTGCCGCGGCAAGAGCGTCGTCACCGAACGCAGCCCACCGCACCGTCCAGTCGTCTGTCACGGGCGAGTCGCCGTAGCCGCGGTGGTCGTGGGCCCACACGTCAAACCGACCCGCAAGGCGTTCGGCGACCGGGATCCAGCATCGACCGTGGAATCCGGTGGCGTGCGAAAGGAGAACCGCGGGCAGCGAACCGGGTTCGGAGTCGGAAAGATGGTGGAGGGCGATCGCGACGCCGTCGGTGGAGTCGACCCGCACCGTGTTCACGATGTCGCCGTTCACGACGAGGCGCCCTTCGTTTCGTTCTGTTTCGCGCTGAACTTCGGTTCCCGCGGCAGGCCGAGAAGACGTTCGCCGATGATGTTGCGTTGCACCTGGCTGGTGCCACCCGCGATGCGACCACCGGGTGCGGCGAGCATGCCCGTCGCATCGCTTCCCTCGAGGATCGAGTGTGCGCCGGCGACGTCACCCTTCAGCATCGCGGTGTCGAACATCATCTCGGTGATGCCGAGCTTCATCAGCGAGGCGGCCGTCGATGCCTCGGGACCTTGACGAAGTCCCATCGCCTTGAATGCGTTTCCGCGCGAGAGCAGTTGTGCCAGGCGGTCGCGCGACAGCGGGTCTAGCTCACTACGCGAACCCAGTTGTGCCATCGACTCGAGTCGACGCTCGAGGCCGATGACACTCGCGCCAATGTGACCACGTTCGCTGGTGAGCACCGCCATGCCAACGCCCCAGCCACCGTGCAGCGGGCCAAGGAGACACTCGGCCGGTAGTTCGACATCGGTGAAGAAGACCTCGTCGAACTCGGCTTCACCGGTCATCTGGCGCAGCGGCCGGATCTCGATGCCCGGTGTGTCCATGGGGCAGAGGAAGAACGAGATGCCCTCGTGTTTCGGTGCATCGGTGTTCGTGCGCGCCATGAGGATGCCCCAGTTGCTGTAGCGGCCACCGCTGCACCACACCTTCTGGCCGTTCACGATGAATCGTTCACCGTCACGCACGGCTTTTGTCGATAGGCCTCCGAGGTCGCTGCCCGCGCCCGGCTCGCTGAACAACTGACACCACACGTGGTCGGCGGCGAGCGTCGCGTGAAGGTGCCGTTGTTGTTGCTCGGGAGTTCCGAACCGCAAGATCGAACCGCCCGCAAGGACGAGGCCCACCATGTTGAGCACGGGTGGCACACCGCTGCGTGCGCACAGTTCGATCCATGTCGCGGTATGGGCGGTCGTCAATCCTTGTCCGCCGTGTTCCGCAGGCCAGTGAATGCCGGTGAACCCGGCCTCGTTGAGGCGAATCTGCCAGTCACGCCCACGTTCGATGAGGTCGGGCGGGCAGATTGCTCCGTAGTCGCGCGGTGCGGTCGGGGCGTTCGTCGCGAGCCATGCCTCGGCACGTGCGCGGAACGCCTCGATCGTCTCCGTCATCGGATCACTTCAACTTGTTGAAGAACGCGGCCGTTTCCTCGGCAAGGTTCTGCGGCACGAAGTAGTCCTTCTGGCTCATGATCGCCTCCCAGTTGTCGCGGACGTCTTCGAGGCTGTGGCCCGGCTTGGTGTAGCCCTGAGTCTCACCGAAAAAGACGTTCGCGATGCGACCGCCGCCGACGCTGTACACCTGACCCGAAACCGGGCAGTCCTCGTGCGCGAGCCACGCGACGATCGGCGACACCTGTGACGGGTCGAGCTTGTCGGCGAGTGCACCCATCAGATCTTCGGTCATGCGTGTGAGTGCGAGCGGCGCGATGGCGTTGGCCTTGATGTTGTACTTCGCGCCCTCGACTGCGAGGACGCGGGTGAAACCGACGAGACCCAACTTCGCCGCGCCGTAGTTCGTCTGGCCGAAGTTGCCGAAGATGCCCGCAGCCGACGATGTCGAGATGATGCGGCCGTAACCCTGTTCGCGCATCAGGACCCAAGCCGGCTGCGTCACGTGGAACGCGCCCTTCAGGTGAACGTCGAAGACCGGGTTCATGAGATCGGGCGACATGTTGTGGAACGACTTGTCGCGCAGGATGCCGGCATTGTTGACGACGATGTCGACGCGACCGAACGTGTCGACGGCGGTCTTCACGATCGCCGCGCCGCCTTCTGGTGTGGCGACGGAGTTGTGGTCGGCGACGGCCTCGCCGCCGGCGGCCTTGATCTCGTCGACGACCTTCTGTGCTGCCGATGCATCGCCGCCGGTGCCGTCGATGTTGCCGCCGAGGTCATTGACGACCACTAGGGCGCCGCGTTTTGCGAGAAGCAAAGCATGCTGGCGGCCGAGGCCACCGCCCGCTCCGGTGATGATCGCTACCTTGCCGTCGTAACCGAGATCTGCCATGGGGGAGCCTTTCTGTGCACGCCGGCCGGCGGCGCGAGTCTGTTCGCACCGCCCGGCGGTGCGGGAGAACTCTACTTGTGGCTCACTTGGACAAGCCAAGTGCGTCGAGGGCTTCCTGCTTCAGACGCTTGTAGTCGAGTTTTCCGTTGGGCGCCCGGCCGATCGAGGCCACGGTGATCACGTTTTTCGGCGACTTGTACGCCGCGAGCGTCGACCGCACGTGGGTGACCAGTGCAGCGGAATCGATCGTCTGGCCTGGTCGGGGTTCCACCAGGGCGGTGATCGCCTCACCGAAGCGTTCGTCGGGAACCCCAACGCACGCCGCATCGAGAACGCTGGGATGCGTCTTCAGAACCTCTTCGACCTCTTCCGGATACACCTTCTCGCCACCGGTGTTGATGCACTGGCTGCCGCGACCGAGAAGTTTCACCGTGCCGTCGGCATCGACCTCGGCGAAATCGCCCGGAATGGAATAGCGCAGGCCATCGATGACGACGAATGTCGTCGCCGACTTCGCTTCGTCCTTGTAGTAACCGATGGGAGTGCGCCCACGCATTGCGATGCGTCCGCGTTCGCCACTACCCGGCACCACGTCGCGGCCGTCGTCGTTGATGACGCGGGTGTTCGGTCCCAACTTGAAAGTTGCGGTGCTGCTGGAACCGTCGGCACTGGTCGTCGAAGATGCCATGCCGATCGCTTCGGAAGAACCGAGGCTGTCGATGAGCAGCATTTTCGGATGGTGGCGCAGGAGGCCCGCCTTCGTTTCCGCCGACCACATGACGCCGCTCGAGGTGATGAACTTGATCGACGAAATGTCGTACGTGCCCGGCTGCTCGTCAAGTGCGCGCAGAATCGGCTTGGCGAATGCATCACCCACGATGGCGATGCTGTTGACCCGCGCCGACTGCACGACCTCGAGCAGTTCCTTCGCGTCGAACGTGCGGCTCGTCATCGTCGCCACCGCACCGCCGAGGGCAAGCGCCCACATTGCGTTCATCGCGCCCGTGCCGTGCATCAACGGTGCGGCCGGCATGTTGACCGGACCGGGCTTGCTGACGCGGGCCTCGAGGGCGGCCATCTCGCAGTGCGCGGGCAAGGGCACTTTCGACGGAGCATCGAGACTGCCGACCATGTCGTCCTGGCGCCACATGACGCCCTTCGGCATGCCTGTAGTGCCGCCGGTGTAGAGGAAGTAGAGGTCGTCACCACTGCGCTGCCAGGCTGGCGCCGGTTGCGAGGTGTTCGACGTCGCCGCAGCTTCGTACGAGACTGCCCACTCGGGACACGGATGCGTGCCATCGTCGACCCAGATCCACGTCTTCACGTTCGGCACGCGCGGACGCACCGCGGCGCAGCGGTCGGTGTACGTGGCGTGGAACACGACGGCGACCGAATCGGAGTTGTCCCACAGATACGCGAGCTCGTCTTCGGTGTAGCGGTAGTTCGTGTTAACGGGCACGAGGCTGGCCTTGAAAAGCCCGAACATCGACTCGAGGTATTCGGGGCAGTTGTGCATGTACTGCGCGACCTTGTCCTGGTGTTTTGCGCCGGCGGCGAGGAGCGTGTTCGCGATGCCGTTCGCGCGGCAGTCGAAGTCGCGCCATGTGCGGGTTTCACCGCCGTGGATCGCTGCGGGTGCATCGGGGAAGCGGCGCGCGTGCAGCTCCCACATGTCGGCAAAGTTCCACCCGGTGTTCGTCGTAGGAGTCGTCACGAGGGGCAACACTATTCTCGGAAGGGTGAACCACCTATTGCCCGGCGACGAAGACGAACGCAGGCTCGCGGTGCGTAGGTGGCTGACCGACAATCCACGACCCTCCGGTAGGCAACTCGCCCAGGCGGGCTACGTGGCGCCGCATCTGCCGGTGCCGTGGGGTCTCGGTGCCGACCCGATCCACCAACTCATCATCGACGACGAATTGAAGCGTGCTGGGGTGTCACGCCCTTCGAACGCCATCGGCATCGGTTGGGCGGGCCCGACCATCGTCCACGCCGGATCGGAAGAGCAGAAGAGCCGCTACGTGCCGAAGATCCTCTCGGGTGAAGAAATCTGGTGCCAGTTGTTCAGCGAACCAGAGGCGGGTAGCGACCTCGCAAGTCTGCGCACGCGCGCCGTGCTCGATGGCGACGAATGGATCGTCAACGGCCAGAAGATCTGGACCAGCGGCGCGCAGCACTCAAAGTTCGGCATTCTGCTCGCGCGCACCGACCCGCACGCGCCGAAACACCGCGGCATCACCTACTTCATTTGTCCGATGGATCTGCCCGGAATCGAGGTGCGTCCGATCCGCGAGATGACGGGCGGCGAAACATTCAACGAGGTGTTTCTCACCGACGTGCGGCTTCCGCGCGACGCGGTGGTCGGCGAGGTCAACGACGGGTGGCGACTCGCGAAGGTGACGCTCGGCAACGAACGCGTGTCGTTGTCGACGGGCGGGATTCTGTGGGGACATGGTCCGACGGCGATGAACCTCATCGACCAACTTCGGATGAAGGGCGGCGTTTCGGACCCGGTGATGCGGCGACGCGTCGTCGACGTGTGGATCGAGCATCAGATTCTGGAGCTCATCCGCATGCGCACGCTCGTCGCACGACTGCGCGGCGAGCAGCCAGGTCCCGAAGCGAGCATCCGAAAGATTCTCGCCGACGAACACGGCCAGCACGTGGCGGCCCTCGCCGTCGACATGATGGGAGCCGAAGGGGTGCTCGGTTCGAACGTCGACATCGATCACGCAGTGTGGACCGGTGCATTCCTGTTCTCGCAGGCCCTCACGGTCGGTGGGGGAACGGGCAACGTGCAGCGGAACATCGTGGCCGAGCGGGTGCTGCAGTTGCCCCACGAGCCCGGACTCAACTGATCACCGGCGCGTTGGCTAGTTTTCTCTCACCATCTTCAGAGGGGGATCCATGAAGCCGTTTCGTTTCGGAGTGCAGTCGTACAACGCAGAGACGCCCCAGGCGTGGCGTGACAAGGTGAAAAAGGCTGAGGACCTGGGTTACTCCGCGTTCCACCTCGCCGACCACTTGCTCGGACCCGGTCCCGCACTGCAGAAGTGCAATCACCCGGTGCAGGGTCTGGCCGCCGTGCCGGCGATGGCCGTCGCGGCCGAAGCCACGTCGACGATCAAGATCGGATGTCGCGTTTTTTGTATCGACTACCGACCCGCTGCGGTGCTCATCAAGGAAGCCGCAACCCTCGACTTCTTCTCGGGCGGACGTCTCGAGTTCGGCCTCGGCGCCGGCTGGCTCGAAGCGGAATACGAAGCGGTCGGTATCAAGATGGACCCTGCGGGCGAACGTGTCACGCGCATGGAGGAATACATCAAGGCCGCCAAGGTCGCCTTCGCCGGCGGTGAAGTGCACTTCAACGGCGACCACGTTCAGTTGAACGATTACGAAGCATTGCCCGCTCCGACAAACCCCAACGGAATCCAGATCATGGTCGGCGGTGGCAGTAAGCGCGTTCTCGGCATCGCCGGACGCGAAGCGAACATTGTTTCGTACAACTTCGACAACTCGAGCGGCAAGATCGGTCCGTCCGGCGCGCAAACCAGCACCGCGGAAATGACGGCTCAGAAGGTTTCTTGGGTCAAGGCCGGCGCCGAATCGGTGGGTCGCAAGATGAGCGACCTCGAATTCGAAATTGGCGCATATTTCACCGTGGTCACGCCCGATCCCGACACCGTCAACGCGAATTTCGCCAAGATGTTCGGTATTACCACGGAGGACATGCAGGTGCACCCGCACGCCTACATCGGCACCGTCGACCAGATCTGCGACATCATCCAGGAGCGCCGCGAGAAGTACGGCATCAGCTACTTCACGGTGAGTGAGGGCAATCTCGATGCCTTCGCCCCCGTGGTCAGCCGTCTGACGGGCAAGTAAAGTCGCCCCGTATGGGGCAAAACATCGCATCGGTCGGGGACATCATCAGAGTGCACGGCGCCGAGCGCGCCGGGCAGACGGCGGTCGTTCAGGGTGAACGGTCGCTCACATGGGGCGAGCTCTACGTGCGGTCGAAGAAACTTTCTCAGGCGTTGTCCGCCGCGGGGGTCGCTTCGGAGACGCGCGTGTCGTTCCTCGACAAGAACTCGATCGAGCACTTCGAGGTCTTCTTCGCGTGCAGCCTGTTGAACGCGGTGTCGGTCGACGTGAACTGGCGTCTGGCGCCACCCGAGGTCGCGTACATCGTCAACGACGCCGAGTCGCGCGTGTTCATCGCGCACAACGACTTCCGCGCCGTCATCGACGCAATTGCGGGGGACCTGCATCCTGATTCGCTCGTGGTCATCATCGGTGGAGACGCGACACCTGTCGGCAATCTGCGCACGGTTGCCTACGAGGACTTTTTGGCGGCTGGAAACGACAGCGACCCGGGTA
>JBEAPO010000110.1:0-3965 GCA_041164425.1 Actinomycetota bacterium | reverse complement strand
ATCGTCGCCGGCCGTGGGCGGGTGGATGCTGCACGAGTGAATCGACCCACCGATGCGTGAAACGTCCTGCACCAATGCAGGAAAGCCATCGTGGTCGATGCCGAAGCGACGCATGGATGAGACGAGTTTCACCGCGACGCGCCCCTTCCAGCCGCGACGCGCGAGGACATCGATGTTGTGGTGCGACCCGACGGTGAGAACCGCATTGTCGGGGATTGCCTCGAGCGCGGCAAGGTCGGCTTCGGCGACGGGGTTCATGACGTGAACCGTCCAGCGCGAGGGAACATCGGCGGCTTCGTGGATGGTGCCGACGGCGATCGTGTCGACCGTTGGAAGAACGTCGCCGACCAGGTCGACGAGACATCGCCGTCCGAGGCCGTAACCGTTGCCCTTCACCACGGGAACGAGGTGGGGAACGTCACGTGCGACGCCACGCAAGTGGGCAAGGAAGGCGTCGCGCCGGACCGTGAGCCGCAGTGCCATCGGCACCACGGTACCGCCAACGGGGGGATTCAGCGGTTCGGCGTCGTGGGTTGCGCGATTGCAGGCCGTGTGATCGTGGGCAACAACGGGCGCACGTTGCGTTCACGTGCGACCGATTTCCAGACGCCGGCGCCGTAGGCGGCATCGTCGACGATGCGCAGCAGGGTGAAGCGAACGGGATCGAGGCGCGGCCGCTTGTCCCACCATTCAGCCAACGCGGGGACGATCGCGGCGGCACACAGAGCCACGCGAGCACGGCGTGAGAACAGCGCCAGAACGAGAGCGACCGGCCACCACACGCGGGTGGTGGCGGCGGCGAGGTTTCGACCGACCTGCAGGTGCGTCTTCCATGCGAGGTGCGCCGTCTCGGATGTCACGTTCGGCACGGAGCGAAGTTTGCGCGTCAGCATGGCTGCGGTTGCAACTCCGGCACAGGCCGCGACGATCGGAAAACCGAGCGCGAGTGCCAGCCAAGACGACACCGATGTCCACGATCCGCGGGCCGGTGTGACGTTGTCGCCGTGTCGTCGCTGCAGAGCGGATGTCGACTCGCCGTAACCGACGCGTTGCCTCATCATCCCGACCGCGGTCGCGCGGCGACGGTGGAGCACTTCGATCGACGGTTCGTAGCGACACCGGAATCCGGCCGCATCGAGACGCCAGACGAGGTCGACGTCTTCGCCGGTGCGCATCGATTCTTCGAAACCCGCGACGGAACGAAGCGCATCGACCTCGCACAGCAGTACCGCGGCCGGTAGCCAACCGACGCGCGTCGTCGCGCGAACCCGCGCGGGGCGACCACCCATGTCGAGTGGAGACCGCGCGGCTTCGTAGGAACCGAGGACGGTGCCGTCGTCGGAGGTTCGTATGCGCGGCGCGATCGCAGCGGCATTCGACGCCACGAGCCACGCGGCAAGTCCGACGATGTCGTCCGTGCAGCAATCGACATCGTCGTCGATGAACACGACGTGGGATGTTCGAACGTGTTCGAGTCCGGTGTTTCGTGCAGCAGCGGGACCACCGTTCGACTCGCGCCGAACGACGGTGACCATCGTGTCGTCGGCCGAAAGGTGGGGAAGTGTGCACGGTGATGCGTCGTCGACGATAACGATGCCGGCGAGTCCCGTGAGTCTTCCGACGAGCCCCGTAAGGGGTGTCGTATCCGCATCTTCAGCGAGGTGCACGGGAATCACGGCCGTGATGTTCTCGGCACCGAGCGTGTGACGTGACGGATCGGCCAGCGGGTGTATGGCACCTGCATCGACCAAGCGCTCGACGAGTGCGCCGACCGAGGCCGGAACTTCGTCGCCTCGCTCGATCAGTTCCGCGACGCGACGCCCGCCCGCGGTCAGGCGGAATGCGCGCGTGGGTGAACCCGCGAGGACGACGTCACCCTGCCGGGGTCGTCGCCACGTTCGGTCGACGCTGAAGCGCATGGCGCATTCTGTCGGGGATGCGGGTCGATCAGGCGCGACGCTTGCGGAAGTGCCGCACTACCTCGATGAGGACCGTGATCGAGACGGCAGTGGTGAACGCGACCACGAAGGCAAGGGTGTGGTTGTCCTCGAAAGTCTTGCCGCCGATGTAACCGAGAAGCGATGCATAGGAAGCCCAGATGACCGCAGCTGCGCCGACCCACTTCGCAAACCAACGGTGGGGCTGGCCGGTGATGCCGCACGAGAGGGTGAGAAGCGTGCGCCCGCCGGGAATGAACCGTGCGGTGATGAGGAGAAGACCGCCACGCTCTTCGATCTGTTGGTCGGCCCACTCCAGTCGTTTGGCACGTTTCTCACTGCGCGAGTACCAACGGGTGACGGGTGCCTTTGCGCGGAGACCGATCTCGAACGACATGTTGTCGCCGATGAAGGCGCCGGCGGCACCGAGAGCGATCACAGCCGCGATGTTCAGGTCGCCGAGTCCGGCGGCGACACCACCAATGATGACCATCGTCTCGCTGGGCACCACGGGAAACACCGAGTCGAGCACTGCGATGATGAAGATCACGAAGTAGAAGACGGGAGAATCCGAGAGGTCGCGCAGGCTGTCGAAGATCGTCGCAAGTGCCGCAGCCATGTGATCAGGCTGCTTTGCTGTTGAGCGAATGCTCGGTGCCTGAGCGTAGGCGTCGAAGGTTGGGGAGGTGACGTGCGACGACGAGGAAGGCGAGTCCCGCCATTGCGAGGATCTCCCAGGCGGGCGAGCCGGCGATCGCCATGCCCACCGGCAGTCCGATTGTCACGGTGATCGAGGCGATGGATGCCTTCTTCGTTGTCTTGCTGACCGCGACCCAAACAACCAGAAGAACGGCGCTAACGACGGGCTGCAGCACGAGCATCGCACCACTTCCGGTGGCGACACCCTTTCCGCCACGCAATCCGCGTGTGACCGGAAAGACGTGGCCGACGATGGCGGTTGCCGCGCACCAGTAGCCACCTGCGTCACCCGCAACCAGGCGACCGATGATGGCGGCCGCGACACCCTTCACCGCATCAAGGATGTAGACGGCAACACCCTTCTTCCATCCCAGTATCCGCGCAACGTTTGATGCACCGGGGTTGCCCGAACCCTGCGAGGTGATGTCGATACCGTTCGCCTTGGCAACGATGATCGCGCTGGGAAACGTGCCGAGCACGTAGCCGAAAACGGCAACGGCGGCAACGAATGCGAAGTGCACCTATTCAGTTTAGGAGAGCACCCGATGAGGTCACGGTCATCAAGTTTTCGTGATCATCGGCGGGTCAGGTGCGCACGGGTTTGCGGGTCAGACTGACCGGCCGCGAATGGTCCTTTGTCGGACGTGGCGCGGTGGCCGTGCCGGTCGAGAGCAATTCTTCGCCGTGTCCGCTGACGCACTCGGGATCGGGCCCGTCGAGTGGGAGACCCGTGAAGAACTTCGCGGCCATGCACCCGCCCTGGCATG
The DNA here is from genome assembly GCA_041164425.1 of Actinomycetota bacterium. GTDB lineage: Bacteria > Actinomycetota > Acidimicrobiia > Acidimicrobiales > Ilumatobacteraceae > F1-20-MAGs119. Next base: position 562 of record JBEAPO010000110.1, on the reverse strand, counting down.
CGTCGTAGCTTCCGCACGATGCGCACGCGCCTGCCGACTCGGGTTCGCGCAACGACGTGAAGAGCGCGCTTTCGCGCCAGACCTTGGTGAATCCACCGGGATCGAGCGCACTGCCGGCGCGGAATTCGTCGTGCAGCACGAAAGGACACGCATAGACGTCGCCGAGCGGGTCGATGAGGCACACCACGCGGCCCGCGCCGCACAGGTTGAGACCCGGCAGCGGCTCGCCCAGGGCATTCAAATGGAAGAACGAATCACCGGTGAGCACGTTCTCTCCGTGGCCGAGCAACCAACGATAGATATCGATTTGTTGGTCGGCCGTCGGATGGAGGGCGTGCCACGTGTCGGCGCCGCGTCCGGCGGGACGCAGTCGGGTGATTCGCAGCTGAGCACCGTAGGAGTCGGCGAGTGCCTTGAAGTCGTCGAGTTGTGCGACGTTGTGGCGCGTGACGACGACCGAGATCTTGAACGGGCCGAAGTTCGCGCGCGCGAGGTTGTCCATCGCGGTGATCGCGGTGTCGAATGAACCCGCGCCACGGACCGCGTCGTTGGTCGTCGCGTC